>NZ_QLTL01000006.1:316294-318584 GCF_003269045.1 Pseudomonas sp. URMO17WK12:I7
ATCCTGCTTACCAGCGGTGGTGCCTATATCCGCATCAAGGGCAGCAATATCGAGGTGCATGCGCCGGGGACCATCGATATCAAGGGGGCGAAGAAAACGCTGGATGGGCCGGCCAGCATGGAGCACTCGTTCAAGGAATTCCCCACCGGTCCTGACTCCGGCATGTATGACGAGCAGAACAGGTTGATGACCAGTTTCGGTGTACCGCTGGAAAACGTGGCTGTCGAGTTCGATATTCCTGGCAAAGGCAAGCGGGTTTACTTCACCGACCAAGAAGGTATGACACCCCGCCTTTTCAGCGACAAACCCGACACAGCCAAGATGAGGCTCGTACCCGATGAATTGGTGGTGCCGGCAGGTGCTGACACATTTGTGCCGAGAAACAAATCATGAAGCAGGATTTTAAATTCAATGAGCAAGCGTGCTCTGAAAACAAGCCCAACCTCCATTACAACGAGCTGTGGACACTCGGCCAGCAAGAAGCGGTAAGACGGCTATCGGTGAAAACCCGCATGGAGTTCAAAGACACTGCACGGTATGAGTTAATCAAGAATTTCAGTACAAGAGCAGAGCGCATCGCTGGTAACTACGCACGGATTTATCTTGAGCTGGAGAAAAATGGCAAGCCTGAACTTAAAGGCCGGTTCTACTGGACTGGACTTGCTGCGTTCGCCAGCAAGCAGGTCATGTGCGCCCTGGATTACTCAAGCAATAGCAAATGGCGCTGGACTGTGGCAGCCGCGCCTTTTTTTGACATTACCATGATGCATTTGGGGGAAGGGAACTTCTGGTTGTTCCAGGATATTTTTGTATGGCACTGGTTTTACATAAACTACCCCGACGAGTTCAGCAGTGCCGTCCCGGAACGAAATTGGAATAGCTATGTCTGCGACTTCAAAGAGGCGTTCCAGAAACTTCCTTGGGCTGATGACGCTCTGCCCAAGGTGAAATTCTTGGCAAAAACTCCGCCGCTAGAAGAAGGCTTTGCCCTCATCCAGCAAGTCGAACGCGTGAAAGATTTGAGGTCGCGCAGGGATCTCCAATTAGCATCATTGATGAAAATCGCCGACCACGAGCAGCTTTGTATTTTGCAGCCGCTTATTTACGAAAACTGGGACTTTCAGCTGCTTCTAGATGGCCAGGCCAAGATGGAAGGTAAGTTTGGTGTGCCTCGCAGATTGGCAGCATTCAGCACGCAGTGTGAAACGGGAAACCCAGAACTTGACGTAATCATGACCAAAGGCGATCTATATAACGATAAAGACAGGATGAAATTTATCACAAAAATCGCTGACAAATACCACAAACTCATGACCACAGACCAGAAATCAATGGAAGCAATAATTGGCACGATAGCCACCTGGTGGGATCATGCGTAAGATAATTTGCGCAATCCTCTTCACCACGCTAACCGCCTGCGGAGACTCGAGCATGAACAAAGACGCACTAACCATCAGATCTGATCTGAACGGCACCATTGAAAATATGCTATCGAGTTCTACCGCCTCATTTGACAAAGACTGTAATTCCAGTTTGTGTTTTTACGACTTTGACATCCCCGCAGAAAGCACTAACAAAGCGACAGCATTCCTCACATCTAGCGGGAGCCCATTGATCTTTAACGATGTCATAAGCGCGGTATTCATCACGCAAAATGACAGCATCATTACCGACACCAACATTATTCTGGGAGGCGTGACTGAAAACTCCAGGCACGCCGAGGCCATCATTTATTTTTATGAAACACTAGATAAAATTACAGCCACGGGGTGGCAGCGCTATATTTTTCCTGGCGAAGCGAGAATACCTGGAGCTGAGGCCAAAAAATTTGATCGCTTTGATGAAGTGCTAGGTGTGCCTGTCGGCACGGGCCCATGGAAAGATCCTGCATTAAAACTAAACCAAACAGATTGGCTGGCCATGCCAACGATCAGCAGCTGGTATTTCTATAAAAATGGCAATTATTTGCAGCTTCGTGTGCAACGCAAGAATAGCCTCCAAACGCCACAAGAACATGGTACCTATTTGTTTTCGCTTAATTTCCAGACAGAGGCCGAATTCTATAAAAGCTTCGTCGAAAGCGACGACCGTGAACAATGGACAACCCTCCTTCCCGCCGAACTCAAACGCATGGCCCAGGAACGCGCCCAAACCGAAGCACGCCTGAAAAAAATGGGCATCGCCATCGATGAGGGCTACCAGGACCCGCCCATCAAGGCCCTGGAATAACCACCCGATCAGCCCCCACTCAGGAGACCCCTTGTCATGGACCTGACCTTCGGCACCCCGC
>NZ_QLTL01000007.1:0-292451 GCF_003269045.1 Pseudomonas sp. URMO17WK12:I7
TGTGACTATCAGTCCGTACTCACAAGCACCCACACGAATTGCTTGATTCGATTTGTTAAAGAGCGTTTGGTTAAGAGCCTTTCGTCTCAACCGAGGCGCGCATTCTACGCTTTCCTCAGAGCCTGTCAAGCGTTTATTTTGAAGTTTTTTGCGAGAAACTCGTTTAGCTTCAAACACTTGGCTCGCTGCGATCACTCGTAGCGGGAGGCGAATAATACAGCGTTTAAAACCGCTGTCAACCTTCATCTCAACCGCTATCGATCATTCGATCGAAGCCCCTCCAACATCACCTTAACTATCTAACTCATTGAATATCAAGGAGTTTGTCGTTCCGATGCCGCAGGAAGTGGGGCGCATTATAAGGGGATTCGAGACCCCGTCAACCCTTAATTTCAAGAAACTTCAATATCGCTGAAAAACAAAGCGGGGAGGCCTGTGGCCTCCCCGCTTATATATAGCTACGCCAGCAAGACATCACTCCGCCTTGAGGGTAACCCGGCCAAACGACTTCTTACCTGCCTGGCACACATGGGTCGCACCCAGGACAAACATGAAGTCTTTGTCGACCACCACACCATCGACTTTCACCGCACCGCCACTGAGCAGGTCGCGCGCCTGCGCCGAGTTCTTCACCAGGCCTGCGCGATTCAGCACAGCGGCAATCGGCAGATCTTCAGCCGCAGCCACTTCGATCTCCGGCAGATCTTCCGGCAGCTCGCCCTCCTTCATGCGGTTACCAGCAGCACGGTGAGCATTGGCCGCAGCCTCTTCGCCATGGAAACGCGCGACGATCTCCTCAGCCAGCTTGATCTTGATGTCACGCGGGTTCGCCCCATTGGCAACGTCGGCCCGGAACTGCTCGATCTCTTCCATCGAACGGAAGCTCAGCAGCTCGAAGTAACGCCACATCAGGGTGTCGGGGATCGACACCAGCTTGCTGTACATCACACCCGGCGCTTCCTGGATACCGACATAGTTACCCAGCGACTTGGACATCTTCTTCACGCCATCGAGCCCTTCGAGCAACGGCATGGTCACGATGTTCTGAGCCTCCTGCCCATAAGAGCGCTGCAACTCACGCCCCATCAGCAGGTTGAACTTCTGGTCGGTACCGCCCAGCTCCACATCAGCCTTCAGCGCCACGGAGTCGTACCCCTGCACCAACGGGTAGAGGAACTCGTGAATAGCGATCGGCTGGTTTGTGGTGTATCGCTTGTCGAAGTCGTCACGCTCGAGCATGCGCGCAACGGTGTACTGCGACGCCAGGCGAATGAAGTCGGCAGGCGTAAGCTGGTCCATCCAGGTGGAGTTGAACGCAACTTCGGTCTTGGCCGGGTCGAGAATCTTGAACACCTGCTGCTTGTAGGTCTCGGCGTTTTCCAGCACTTGCTCGCGAGTCAGCGGCGGACGGGTGGCACTCTTGCCGCTCGGGTCACCGATCATGCCGGTGAAGTCACCGATCAGGAAGATGACCTGGTGCCCCAGTTCCTGGAACTGGCGGAGCTTGTTGATCAGCACCGTGTGCCCCAAGTGGAGGTCAGGTGCAGTCGGATCGAAGCCTGCCTTGATACGCAGAAGTTGGCCGCGCTTGAGCTTCTCGACCAGTTCCGACTCGACCAACACCTCTTCCGCACCGCGCTTGATAAGCGCCAGCTGCTCTTCAACCGACTTCATAGACAGACCCGCAAGGCTCAGATTCAAAGGGAGCCAACCATACAAGATCGGCCATCAATTACAAGTTTCGAAATGAAATGTGACCCGACCGACGCGCCACAGCGTCTACGCGCCCTTGCGCGAAAGTAGATTTGGTTATATTTTATACAGTTATTTCATCTTCATCATGTCATTCATCTTTTCCATATTCATTTTTCTTCAAAGTCACCTTACCTATGACCAACGAAACGCCTAAAGCGCCCCCGCTTTATCCGAAAAGCCATCTGTTGGCCGCCAGCGGCATCGCCGCCCTGCTCAGCCTGGCACTGCTGGTATTTCCGTCCAGCGAAGTCGAAGCCAAGAAGACCACCCTCAGCCTGGAGCTGGAAAGCCCGGCCGAGCAGCTGAAGGACGAGTCCAACGCCGCCCCGCTGGTACAGACTCAAGGCGACCAGGGCTCTCCCTTCGCGCAGATAGACGGCACCGAAACCAACACCGAGCAGGCCGCACAAGAGGCACCTGCAACCGAGAAAAAGCCTGAAGCCAAGGAGCCAGGTCATCGCGAAGTGACCGTCGCCCGCGGCGACACCCTGTCTACCCTGTTCGCCAAGGTTGGCTTACCGGCCAACGCGGTGCACGACCTGCTGGCCAGCAACAAGCAAGCCAAGCAGTTCAGCCAGCTCAAGCACGGCCAGGTGCTGCAATTCGAACTCGACAAGGCTGGCCAGCTGGCCAGCCTGCACAGCAAGGTCAGCAACCTCGAAACCATCCGCCTGACCAAGACCGCCAAGGGTTACACCTTCGATCGCGAGATCAGCAAGCCAGTGGTCCGTACCGCCTACGCCCACGGCGTGATCAAGAGCTCGTTGTCGGCCTCGGCCCAGCGCGCCGGCCTGTCCCACAGCATGACCATGGATATGGCCAAGGTCCTGGGCTACGACATCGACTTCGCCCAGGATATCCGCCCTGGCGACGAGTTCGACGTGGTCTACGAGCAGAAGGTGATGGACGGCAAAGTGGTAGGCACCGGCAACATTCTGTCCGCACGCTTCACCAACCGCGGCAAAACCTATACCGCCGTGCGTTACACCAACAAACAGGGCAACACCAGCTACTACACCGCCGACGGCAACAGCCTGCGCAAGGCGTTCATCCGCACCCCGGTCGACTTCGCCCGCATCAGCTCACGCTTCTCCGCGGGCCGCAAACACCCGATTCTGAACAAGATCCGCGCACACAAGGGCGTGGACTATGCAGCCCCGCGCGGTACGCCAATCAAGGCGGCAGGTGACGGTCGCATCGAGCTGGCTGGCCGCCGCGGCGGTTACGGCAACACCGTGATCATCGCCCATGGCAACAGCTACAAGACCCTTTACGGTCACATGCAGGGCTTTGCCAAGGGCATCAAGACCGGCAGCAACGTGAAGCAGGGCCAAATCATCGGTTACATCGGCACTACTGGCCTGTCGACTGGCCCGCACCTGCACTACGAGTTCCAGGTCAACGGCGTACACGTGGACCCGCTGAGCCAGAAGGTGCCAATGGCTGACCCGATCGCCAAGAACGAACGCCAGCGCTTCCTGCAGCAAAGCCAACCACTGATCGCCCGCATGGACCAGGAAAAGGCCACCATGCTCGCCGCGAACAAGCGCTGACTCATGGCGCTTTACCTGGGGGTAATGTCCGGTACCAGCCTCGACGGCCTGGACATCGCCTTGATCGAACAAGGCGAGCAGCTGCAGTTGCTCGCCACCCATTACCTGCCGATGCCGGCCGACCTGCGCCAGGATCTGCTCAGCCTTTGCAGCAGTGGCCCGGACGAGATTGCCCGCGCCGCCCTGGCAGAAAACCGCTGGGCCAGCCTGGCAGGTGAAGGTGTACGGCAATTGCTCGATAAGCATGGGCTGCAGGCCGACGCCGTCCGTGCCATCGGCAGCCACGGCCAGACCATTCGCCATGAGCCGGCGCGCGGTTTCACCGTGCAGATCGGCAACCCGGCTTTACTCGCCGAGCTGACCGGCATCAGCGTGGTCGCCGACTTCCGCCGTCGCGATGTGGCGGCAGGCGGCCAGGGCGCACCGCTGGTGCCTGCCTTCCACGACACCCTGTTCAGCCACCTCGGCCAGCGCCTGGCAGTTCTCAATGTCGGTGGTTTCAGCAACCTGAGCCTGATCGAGCACGACCAGCCCGTGCATGGCTTCGATTGCGGGCCAGGCAACGTGTTGCTGGACGCCTGGATCGAGCGCACGCGTGGTCAGGCCTATGATGCCGATGGTGCCTGGGCTGCCAGTGGCACAGTGCAAACCGATTTGCTCAACCGCCTGCTAAGTGATCCGTTCTTCGCCGGCAGCGGCCCGAAAAGCACCGGTCGTGAGGTGTTTAACCTGCCTTGGCTGGACGACCACTTGGCGCGCCTGCCTGCCTACCGTGATGAAGATGTCCAGGCCACCCTGCTGGAGTTGACCGCGCGCACCATCATCGAGTCGCTGCAGAATGCCCAGCAAGGCACCGAGGCGCTGCTGGTATGTGGCGGCGGCGCTCGCAATGGCGCCCTGATGGCTCGCCTTGCTGAATTGCTGCCACAGGCTCAGGTCACCAGCACAGGTGCCCATGGCGTGGACCCGGACTGGGTCGAGGCCATGGCCTTTGCCTGGCTAGCCCACTGCTGCCTTGAGGGCATTGCCGCCAATCGCCCAAGCGTGACGGCGGCAAAGGGGCTACGCGTACTCGGCGCGATCTACCCGGCCTGAGCCCACGCCAGAATGCAAAACGCCGCGCAATTGCGCGGCGTTTTCGTACAGCCTGGCTTCAGATCGAGAACGAAGAACCACAACCACAGGTAGTCGCGGCATTCGGGTTCTTGATCACGAATCGCGAACCTTCCAGGCCTTCCTGGTAGTCCACTTCGGCACCGGCCAGATACTGGTAACTCATCGGGTCGACTACCAGCGAAACGCCTTCGCGCTCGACAATGGTGTCATCTTCAGCCACGTCTTCATCGAAGGTGAAACCATATTGGAAGCCCGAGCAGCCGCCACCGGTGACGAACACGCGCAGCTTCAGGCGATCATTGCCTTCTTCGGAAACCAGGTTCTTCACCTTTTGCGCGGCGCCGTGGGTGAATTCCAAAGCCGTGGGGGTGAAGGTTTCGACGCTCATGTTGATTCTCCCGGCGCAGTAGCCGCCATAAAACTCGATGACGCGCATTATCCGCTTCTCCGAGAAAATTGGTCAAGAATTGTGCGGCTTTAGTCGCGACAAACAAAAAGGCCCGCACAGTGCGGGCCCTTTCAAGCAACAAACGCTTACGGCAGCAAGCCAGCGTGGGACAGGCCCATGCGCTCATCCAGGCCGAACAGGATGTTGAGGTTCTGCACCGCCTGGCCCGACGCGCCCTTGACCAGGTTGTCGATTACCGACAGCACCACCACCAGGTCCCCCCCCTGCGGGCGATGAACTGCGATGCGGCAGACGTTGGCACCGCGCACGCTGCGGGTTTCTGGGTGGCTGCCGGCCGGCATGACGTCGACGAACGGCTCATCGGCGTAGCGCTTCTCGAACAGCGCCTGCAGGTCGACCGACTTGTCGGCGACGGTCGCGTACAGGGTGGCGTGGATACCACGGATCATCGGCGTCAGGTGCGGCACGAAGGTCAGGCCGATGTCCTTGCCAGCGGCCAGGCGCAGGCCCTGGCTGATCTCCGGCAGGTGGCGGTGGCCTTTGACCGCGTATGCTTTCATGCTTTCGCCAGCCTCGCAGAACAGCGAACCGACCGCTGCACCACGGCCAGCACCGCTGACGCCCGACTTGCAGTCGGCAATCAGGCGCGACGGTTCGGCCAAGCCGGCTTCGAGCAGCGGCAGGAAGCCCAGCTGAGTGGCGGTCGGGTAGCACCCCGGCACGGCAATCAGGCGTGCCTGGCGGATCTTTTCACGGTTCACTTCAGGCAGGCCGTAGACGGCGTCCTTGAGCAGCTCTGGAGCACCATGCGGCTGGCCATACCATTTGCCCCACTCGGTAGCGTCCTGCAGGCGGAAGTCTGCAGACAGGTCGATGACCTTGGTCCCGGCAGCCAGCAATTCGCCAGCCAGGGCGTGGGCGACACCATGCGGAGTGGCGAAGAACACCACGTCGCAGGCGGCCAGGGTCTTGCTGTCCGGCACGCTGAAAGCCAGGCCGTCGTAGTGACCGCGCAAGTTCGGATACATGTCGGCGACCGCCACGCCCGCCTCGGAGCGCGAAGTGATGACCGCCACTTCGGCCTGTGGATGCTGTGCCAGCAGACGCAACAGTTCGACGCCGGTGTAACCCGTGCCGCCGACGATACCGACCTTGATCATAACGCTTGCCCCTTTTCAACGAGCCGTCTGGAAAGCGCACGATAATAGGGGGGCAAAGCGCCTGTAACAACTCTTGGGGTGCCCCTTCAGGCGCTTGGGCTCTACTATTCGACGACCGTGATTACCTGAAGGAACTCCCTCCATGCTCTACCTATGGATCAAAGCGCTGCATATCGTCAGCGTGGTCTGCTGGTTCGCCGGCCTGTTCTACCTGCCCAGGCTGTTCGTCTACCACGCTCAGAGCCAGGACAGCATCAGCCAGGAACGCTTCGTTACCATGGAGCGCAAGCTGTACCGCGGCATCATGAACCCGGCAATGATCGCGACCTACATCTTCGGCGCCTGGATGCTCTACCTCACCCCCGGCTGGCTGAGCCAAGGCTGGCTGCACGCCAAGCTCACCCTGGTGATTCTGCTGACCGGCTACCATCACATCTGTGGCGCCCAGCGCAAACGCTTCGCCGCTGGCAGCAATACTCGCAGTCATGTGTACTACCGCTGGTTCAACGAAGTACCGGTGCTGTTCCTGCTGGGCATCGTGATTCTCGTGGTGGTCAAACCGTTCTGACATAAAACGATGGAGCCTCACCCATGTCCCTGTCTGCTTCGCTCGAACAGCGCCTGCGCTTGCCTGTGGTTGCAGCGCCGATGTTCCTGATTTCCAACCCTCAGTTGGTGCTGGCCTGCTGCGGCAGCGGCGTGGTCGGCAGCTTCCCGGCACTGAACCAGCGTGATAGCGCCGGCTTCAAGGCCTGGCTGGAAGAAATCGAAGCAGGCCTGGCGCAGCTTGAGGCGCCGGCCCCCTATGCGGTAAACCTGATCGTCCACCCCACCAACCCGCGGTTACAGGCCGACCTCGCCCTCTGCGTCGAGCACCGCGTGCCCATCGTCATCACCAGCCTCGGCGCCGTGAAGGAAGTGGTTGATGCAGTGCACGGCTACGGTGGCTTGGTGTTTCACGACGTGACCACCCGGCGGCACGCGGAGAAAGCCGCCGAGGCCGGGGTCGATGGCCTGATCGCCGTGGCGGCGGGCGCCGGTGGGCATGCCGGAACCTGGAGCCCGTTCGCGCTTGCGGCCGAGATTCGCCAGTTCTTCGACAAGACCTTGCTGCTGGCCGGCTGCATCAACCACGGCCACGAGATTCTCGCCGCGCAGTTGCTCGGTGCCGACCTGGCCTACATGGGTACGCGCTTCATCGCCACCCAGGAAAGCCATGCCCAGGCCGGTTACAAACAGATGCTGCTCGATGCCCACGCTGCCGACATCATTCACACCCCTGCCGTATCCGGCATCCCTGCCAGCTTCCTGCGATCCAGCCTGGAACAGGCCGGCTATGACATGGCGGCCCTGAAGTCCGGGCACGAGCAAGGCAAGCTCAAGCCTATCGACGATGAAGCCAAGGCCTGGAAAACCGTCTGGTCCGCTGGCCAAGGTGTGGGCGACATACATGATTTGCCTGCGGCCGCCACACTGATCGAGCGCTTGCGCGGCGAGTACCACGACGCCCTGGAGCGTACCCAGGCATTGCGCGGCAAAGCCTTGTAGCAAAAGGCAACAACTCGCCTGGTCAGGCTGTACACTAGGCGCCCTCTTCAGCCCCCAGGAGCCTTGCATGACCCGTTACGCCATGATCACCGGAGCTTCCAGCGGCCTGGGCCTGGCCCTGGCGGAAGCACTGGCGCGGCGCGGGCGCAACCTGATCCTGGTGGCACGCCACCGAGAAACGCTGGAACCGGTAGCGCTCGAACTGGCCCAGCGCTTCGGCGTCGAAGTGCTGCTGCGTGCCTGCGACCTCAGCCAGCCCTTGCGCCTGTCTGGTTTCGTGCTGGAACTGGAAGAAGGCGAGCGGCGCATCGACCTGCTGGTCAACTGCGCAGGCCAACGTACTTATGGCCCGTTCCTGGCCCACGAATGGGCCGACGAGCAGGACCTGCTGGAGGTCAACATCCTCGCCCTGAGCCGCCTCTGCCATGCCATTGGCAATCTGATGGCGGTGCAAGGTGGCGGGCAGATTCTCAACGTCGCCGGCCTGGCCGCCGTTGCACCCGGCCCGGGGATGGCAACCTATGCCGCCAGCAAGGCTTATGTGATGAATTTCAGCGAAGCGCTGCGTGAAGAGCTCAAACCCGCCGGCATCAAGGTATCGGTACTTTGCCCCGGCCCGGTACGTTCGTCGCGCCGGCGCATACCCAGGCTTGAAGGCAACAGTCGCTGCCTGAGCCCTGAAGAAGTGGCACTGTGTACCGTGCGCGCACTGGCCAAAAATCGCGCAGTGATCATGCCGGTGCGCCGCAACCGTTGGCTGGCATTCGCGCCGCGCCTGCTACCGCGCTGGCTGACGCGCAAGTTGGCCGGTTTCATCCACCGCCGCTACTGCCCGGTCGGCATGGAATAGCCACTGGGCGAGTGGCGCCCGGCTGAGTACACTCGGCCCGACACTCACCATGGAGCAAGTGCTGTGGACGATCTATTCCTCAAAATCATCAACCGGGAGATCCCGGCGGATATCATCTACGAAGATGACCAGATCCTCGCCTTCAAGGACATCGCCCCAGCGGCGCCCGTGCATTTTCTGGTCATCCCGAAGAAACACATTCGCACCCTCAACGACCTGACCGAAGAGGACAAGGCCCTGGCCGGTCATATCCTGTTTACCGCCCAGCGCCTGGCAGTCGAACAAGGTTGCGAGGAAGGCTTCCGGGTGGTCATGAACTGCAACCCGAAAGGCGGCCAGACCGTCTACCACATCCATATGCACGTGCTCGGCCAGCGCCAGATGAACTGGCCGCCTGGCTGACCCAAGGCAAGCCCCATCCGGGCGATTGAGGTAAACTGTCGGGCATCACTTCAGCGGAGGTGCCCGATGGCCACCGAACGTCACTACTCGCCGCTCGACCGCTTGTTGCTGCAGGCCGATACCGCCATGCGCACCTTGCTGCCCTTCAGCGGCCAACCATCCCGCCCGTCGCCAGCGATCATCCAGCCGGATGCAGAACTGGATGACAACCAGGCCCGCCACATTGCCGGGCTCATGCGCATCAACCACACCGGCGAAGTCTGCGCGCAGGCGCTGTATCAGGGGCAGGCCCTGACTGCCAAGCTGCCGCAAGTGCGCAAGGCGATGGAACATGCAGCCGAGGAAGAAATCGACCATCTGGCCTGGTGCGAACAACGCATCCGCCAACTGGGCAGCCACCCGAGCGTGCTCAACCCACTGTTCTACGGCATGTCGTTCGGCATCGGCGCCCTGGCCGGCCTGGTCAGCGACAAGGTCAGCCTCGGTTTCGTCGCCGCCACCGAGCATCAGGTGTGCAAGCACCTGGACGAACACCTGGAGCAGCTCCCCCAGCAGGACGAAAAGTCCCGCGCCATCCTTGAACAAATGCGCGTAGATGAAGAGCAGCACGCCGAGTCCGCGCTCGAAGCTGGCGGCTATCGCTTCCCGATGCCGGTACGTTTCGGCATGAGCCTGCTGGCCAAGGTCATGACCAAGAGCACCTACCGCATCTAAGGGCGCACACATGACGGACCGTATCGACGCCAAGGACCTGGCGCGCGCCGTGCAAGCCGGCATTCTCCAGCCTGGCCAGGACCAGGCCTTGCTGGCGTTTCTGCGCCAGCAACCGCCAGCCCGTGGCAGTTTCCAGCTTGCCCATGTTGCCTTCTACTTCGGCGCCCTGCTGATCATGGGCGCGATGGGCTGGCTGCTAACCGAAGCCTGGATGAGTAGTGGCGACGGGGCTTTACTGGCCATCTCCACTCTTTACATCGTTCTGCTCACATCGTTCGCCCTCAACTTGCAGCGTCGCAAGCAAACCGTTGCCGCCGGGGTGCTGGCCGCTGTCTCGGTCAGCATCGTACCGCTGGTCGTGTTTGCCATCGAGCGACTGACAGGTTGGTGGCCGCTGGGTGATGCGCAATCGAACTACCATCAGTACTACACCTATGTGCAAGGCGGCTGGCTGCTGATGGAGGCGGCCACTGTGGTTGCCGGGCTGTTGATGCTGCGCCTGATCCCCTACCCCTTCGTGGTGATGCCGATTGCCGTTGCCCTGTGGTTCATGTCGATGGACCTGAGCGAATGGGTATATGGCGCCCCCTTCTCCTGGGAACAGCGGCGCACGGTGTCACTGTGGTTCGGGCTCGGCTTGCTGCTGGCATTCCTGGTCATCGACGGGCGTACCCGCGAGGACTATGCCCATTGGGGTTACCTGGCTGGCCTGGCGGCATTCTGGGGCGGGTTGACGATGATGGATAGCGACAGTGAACTGGGCAAGGCGCTGTACTGCCTGATCAACCTGGGGTTGATGGGCATGGCGGTGGTGTTGCGCCGGCCGGTGTTCATGGTCTTTGGGGCGTTGGGGGTAGCGGCTTATCTGGGGTATCTGTCTTACGAGGTGTTTGCCGAATCGTTGCTGTTCCCGGTGGTGCTGACCCTGATCGGGCTTGGGGTGATCGGCTTGGGGCTGGGGTACCAGAAGCGGCGGGAGCAGTTGAGCAAAGCCATCAGAAGCAGCTTGCCGGAATGGCTGTTGGCTGCTTTGCCGGCCCTGCGTAACTGATTAATTGCCGGGGCTGCTTCGCAGCCCCAGAGTCTCGCACTCAGCCCAGCTCTACGATTTCGTAACCATGGGTGATTTCAACACCGGCACGTTCAAGCATGATCGACGCCGAGCAGTACTTCTCCGCTGACAGCTCTACCGCACGCTTGACCTGAGCCTCTTTCAACCCACGCCCTTTAACCACGAAATTCATGTGGATCTTGGTGAACACCTTCGGGTCTTCACTGGCACGCTCTGCTTCGAGGAATGCCTCACAGCTTTCCACGGCCTGGCGCGACTTTTTAAGAATGCTCACCACATCGAAGCTACTGCAGCCACCAAGGCCGAGCAGGAGCATTTCCATCGGGCGCACGCCCAGGTTGCGGCCACCGGCCTCAGGAGGGCCGTCCATCACTACCACGTGGCCACTCCCCGATTCACCGAGGAACATCGCTTCACCGGCCCACTGGATGCGTGCCTTCATCTGTCCGTACTCCTGGATTTCGCAAAAGGGTGTCAGCTTAAGCCTTGTGTGCCTGTCGGAAAAGCTCAATGCGAGTCGCTTTAGTGTCAAAACTTCTGGCGCTGTCTGATAAGCTGGCGCCAATTGACTGGCGCGTCGCGTCAAACAATGTCTAAGAAGAGCCTATGCCTCGCATCGAACAGGATTTCGTGATGGTTGCCTCAGCCCTACCCGCCAAGATCAAGAACATCGACAAGCTGCTGGTTCACTGCCAGCGCCGCCGCTACACCGCCAAAAGCAACATCATCTGCGCCGGTGACCGTGCCGACACGCTGTCGTTCATCATCAAGGGCTCGGTCACCATCCTGATCGAAGACGACGAAGGTCACGAGATGATCATCGCCTACCTCAACAGTGGCGACTTCTTCGGCGAGCTTGGGTTGTTCGAGCCAGCTGGCGGCGAGCAGCAGCGCAGCGCCTGGGTCCGAGCCAAGACCGAGTGCGAAGTGGCAGAGATCAGCTACGACAAGTTTCGCGAACTGGCGCGCCAGGACCCGGAAATTCTCTACGCCCTGGGCAGCCAGATGGCCCAGCGCCTGCGCAATACCACGCGCAAGGTCGGCGACCTGGCCTTCTTCGATGTCACCGGCCGCGTGGCCCGTTGCCTGCTCGACCTGTGCAAGCAACCGGATGCCATGACCCACCCGGACGGCATGCAAATCAAGATCACCCGCCAGGAAATCGGCCGTATCGTCGGTTGCTCGCGGGAAATGGTCGGCCGCGTCCTCAAAGACCTTGAAGAGCGCAGCCTGGTGCAGGTCAAGGGCAAGACCATGGTGGTCTACGGCACCCGTTAATCCTTTGGCAGGGCTGCCAGCACGTCGTGGTAGGCCAGGGACAGGCGCTCGAACCAGGGCGCCTCGGGCGCCACTTCGTGCAGGGCGATATGGCTGTCGGCACGGCAGCGCTGTTCCAGGTCACAGCATTCATTGAAGCGGTTGACTGCCGCTACCATCGACTCGCGCTCGTTGTCCAGCAGCAACGCGCCATGCACCAGCACCACCGGGCGTTTGCCACCCAAGCCTTGGCGCCAGCGCTGGGCCGTGCCGACCAGCTTGCGGCCATTGAGGTTGACGTTGTATCGGCCATCGCAGAAGGCACCGTCGATCTCGCCCACCGAGGCGACACCGCCCCACTCACGCAACACATCACACAATGGCAGGCACAAGCGCTCATAGGCGCTTTCGATACGGCCATGATCGCCTTCGCTACGTGGGGCCACGTAGACCAGCGCTACGTTCACCGTCGAGTGCGACTGCGGCACCGGCTCGCCGCCGGTTTCACGCAGGAGCACCGGCCAGCCGGCAATCGCCAGCTCCGCGCAGGCGGCTTCGAAGTTGTCCAGCCGGCTCATGCGCCGGGGCATGACCAGCGCGTGGTCAGTGGGGCGCCAGAACAGCACACCCGAATCGCGTTCGCCGCGGCAGACGGCAGCGAGCAGCTCCTGCTCGGCGTGCAAACCTTGCTCGACAGTGAGCGCCAGGGGTTGATCGGTCATTGATCCACCTTCGATGTTGGGTTTACCGGCCTCTTCGCGGGCAAGCCCGCGCCCACAAAATTCCATCGCCCTCAGGCCTACACAGGGCCTGTGGGAGCGGGCTTGCCCGCGAAGACGCCAGAACAGGCATACAAAAAAGCCGGCATAAAGCCGGCTTCGTGTCGATCAGTCCAGCGTCTGAACCGTCTTCTTCACCTGATCCGGGAAGAACAACCGCTGCAGCTCCAGCCCTGGCTGCGCGGCGCGCATGAATGCTTCGCCGACCAGGAACGAGTAGACCTCGTTGATTTCCATCAGCTCGACATCGGCGCGATTGAGAATACCGCTCTCGGTGATTGCCAGGCGGTCACGTGGAATGCGTGGCAGCAGGTCGAGCGTGGTTTCCAGGCTGACCTCGAAGGTGTGCAGGTTACGGTTGTTCACCCCTACCAACGGTGTATCGAGGGTTTTCAACGCACGCTCCAGCTCATCGCCATCATGCACTTCGACCAGCACGTCGAGGCCGACATCCTTCGCCACCGAAGCCAGTTCGGCCATTTTCACATCATCCAGCGCCGACACGATCAACAGCACGCAGTCAGCACCCAGCGCGCGCGCCTCGACGATCTGGTACGGATCGACCATGAAATCCTTGCGGATCACCGGCAGCGAAACGGCGGCGCGCGCCTGTTGCAGGTACTCATCCGCACCCTGGAAGTAATCCACATCGGTCAGTACCGACAGGCAGGTCGCCCCACCTTTTTCGTAGCTGACGGCAAGGTCGGCCGGCACGAAGTTCTCGCGGATCACGCCTTTGCTTGGCGAAGCCTTCTTGATTTCGGCGATTACCGCGGGCTGCTTGCGCTTGGCCTGCTCGATCAGCGCATTGGCAAAGCCACGCGGTGCATCGGCAGCCTTGGCCAGGCGCTCCAGTTCGGCAAGGCTTAAGCGCGCGCTGCGCTCGGCCACTTCCTGAAACTTGCGGGCAATGATCCTTTCCAGCACCGTCGGCACACTCATGCTTCGTTCTCCACCTTGAATACTGCAGTAAAGGCGCCCAGTTCCTGCAGTTTCTCCCAGGCCAGCCCGGTATGCAGTACGTCGTGGGCCAGTTCCACGCCAGTCTTCAGGCTCATGGCATGGTCAGCGGCATACAGCGCCGCGCCAGCATTGAGCACGATCATTTCGGCGGCCTTCTGGCCGTTTTCGGTCTTGCGCCGGCCCAGGGCATCACGAATCAGCTCAAGCGAGGCCTGCGGCGTCTCGACGGCCAGGCCATGCAGGCTCTGGCTCTTCATGCCGAGGTCTTCGGGTTCTACCCAATACTCAGTGATCTCGCCGTTCTTCAACTCGGCGACGAAGGTTGGCGCGGCCAGGCTGAACTCGTCCAGGCCATCTTTCGAATGCACCACCAGCACATGCTTGCTGCCCAGGCGCTGAAGCACCTCGGCCAACGGACGGCACAGCGCCTGGGTGAACACGCCGACCACCTGATGCTTCACTCCGGCCGGATTCGTAAGCGGGCCGAGCATGTTGAACAGGGTACGCAGCCCCAGATCGCGACGCGGGCCAGCGGCATACTTCATGGCGGTGTGATGGCTTTGCGCGAACATGAAGCCTATCCCCAAGCTGTCGATGCAGCGTGCGACCTGTTTCGGGGTCAGGTTCAGATAGATGCCGGCAGCTTCCAGCAGGTCGGCGCTACCGCTCTTGCCTGAAACCGCGCGGTTGCCGTGCTTGGCCACGGTGCAGCCGGCAGCGGCGAGAACGAACGACGATGCGGTGGAAACGTTGAAGATGTTGGCGCCATCACCGCCGGTACCGACGATATCGACCACACCATCGAGGCTGTTCAGCTCGACCTTGTCGGCCAGCTCGCGCATCACCGAGACCGCACCGACGATCTCGTCGATGCTCTCGCTCTTCATGCGCATGCCCATCAGGAAAGCACCGATCTGCGCTTCGCTGCACTGGCCAGTCATGATCTGGCGCATGACATCGCGCATTTCATCGGTGCTCAGGTCCAAGTGGCCGACGATGCGGCTCAACGCGCTCTTGATATCCATGATCAATCCTTAACGGCGGCCGCCGGTCTGCTTGAGGAAGTTGGCGAACAGCTCGTGGCCCTGCTCGGTGAGGATGGACTCGGGGTGGAACTGTACCCCTTCGATGTTCAAGGTCTTGTGGCGCAGGCCCATGATCTCGTCGACCGAACCGTCTTCATGGGCGGTCCAGGCGGTGACTTCCAGGCAATCGGGCAGTGTGTCGCGCTTGACCACCAGGGAATGGTAGCGCGTCACGGTAAGCGGGTTGTTGAGTTCGGCGAAAACGCCGAGGTCGCGATGGTGCACGGGGCTGGTCTTGCCATGCATGACCTGACGGGCACGCACCACATCACCGCCGAAAGCCTGGCCAATGGACTGGTGGCCCAGGCAGACGCCCAGGATCGGCAGCTTGCCAGCAAAATGCAGGATGGCTTCGATGGACACGCCCGCTTCACTTGGCGTGCACGGGCCTGGCGACACGACGACGCGCTCGGGGTTGAGGGCTTCGATCTCGGCGATGGTCATTTCGTCATTGCGAATGACCTTGACCTCGGCCCCCAGCTCGCCAAGGTACTGAACAACGTTGTAAGTGAATGAGTCGTAATTGTCGATCATCAGTAACATCGGGCTAAACCTCTTGAATCTACTGACTTCAAAAATCGAACCTTCCTACACCGGCCACAGACACGGCTTTGCCATGAAGGGCGGTCGCTAAACGGACAGGAAGGCAAACGGGGGCGGGCCGGACGGGCCGGCAGGAGATAAAGTCAGGCGCGCCAACGCCAACGGGCGTGGGCCTTGATAACGCGCATCAAGAGTTTGCTGACGATCAACACAGGATAAGTCTCGCTCATACTTGCACGCACAGTAGCCTACCGGGGCGGCTGGTGCAATATGCCCGTAAACACGGGGAAACGAATGGACTTGGGAGGGATGCACAGCGATTTGCTAAGGTCGAGCGGGTAGTCCTCATAAAAACAATGAAAAGGATGTTCAACGATGCGAAAAGCACCACTGATGCGCTTTACCTTCGCTTCACTGGCCTTGGCCTGCAGCCAGGCCTTCGCCGCACCCTCGCCTTACTCCACGCTGATCGTGTTCGGCGACAGCCTGAGCGATGCCGGGCAGTTTCCCGACCTGGCCGGCGGCACGCTGGGCATGCGCTTTACCAACCGCGACGCCAGTGGCAACTATGCACCGGTGTCCCCGATGATCCTGGGAGGCAGGCTGGGTGTCAGCCCGGCCGAACTCGGGCCGTCAACCTCACCGACCTACCAGGCCCTGGGCCTGCCGGACGGTAACAACTGGGCGGTCGGCGGGTATACGACGCAGCAGATCCTTGACTCGATCACCGAGACATCCGAAACCGTGATTCCGCCAGGCAGCGCACTGGGAGGGTTCGTGCTGCGCGAGAAGCCGGGTTATCTGGCCACCGGCCTGCAGGCAGACCCGAATGCCCTCTACTACCTCACCGGCGGCGGCAATGACTTCCTCCAAGGCCTGGTCAACAGCCCTGCCGACGCTGCGGCGGCCGGCTCACGCCTCGCCGCCAGCGCCCAAGCCCTGCAGCAAGGCGGCGCGCGCTATATCATGGTCTGGCTGTTGCCGGACCTTGGGCAGACACCAAACTTCACCGGTACGCCACAGCAAAATGCACTTACGCAGCTCTCCAGCGTGTTCAACCAGTCGCTGACCAGCCAACTGAGCCAGGTCGACGCCGAAATCATCCCTCTGAACATTCCAGTATTGCTCAGCGAAGCCTTGGCCAGCCCGACCCCGTTCGGCCTGGCCACCGGACAGAACCTGGTTGGCACCTGCTACAGCGGCAACAGCTGTGTGGAAAACCCGGTTTACGGGATCAACGGCACCAGCCCCGACCCAAGCAAACTACTGTTCAACGACTCCGTACACCCGACCATCGCCGGCCAGCAACTGATTGCCGACTACGCCTACTCGATCATCTCCGCCCCGTGGGAACTGACCCTGCTGCCGGAAATGGCCCACGCCAGCCTGCGCGCGCACCAGGACGAACTGCGCAACCAGTGGCAGACACCTTGGCAGGCAGTCGGCCAATGGCAGGCCTTCGTCAGCACTGGCGCCCAAAACCTGGACTTCGATGACCAGCACAGTGCTGCCAGCGCTGACGGCCATGGATACAACCTGACCCTGGGTGGCAGCTACCGGCTCAACGACGCCTGGCGCCTGGGCCTGGCCGGCGGCGTATACCGGCAGAAACTGGAAGCCGGCGAACAGGGCTCGGACTACAAGCTCGACAGCTATTTGGCCAGCGCCTTCGCCCAGTTCCGCCAGGACCGCTGGTGGGCCGACGCTGTGCTGAGCGCCGGCCATCTGGACTACCACGACCTCAAGCGCACCTTTGCCCTTGGCGTCAACGACCGCAGCGAGAAGGGCGACACCGATGGTGAAGCCTGGGCCGTGACTGCCCGGCTGGGCTACAACCTGGCGGCCGATAGCAGCCGCTGGCAACTGGCACCGTTCATCAGTGCAGACTATGCGCGGGTGAACGTCGATGGTTATGACGAGAAGAGCGGGCGTTCGACGGCGCTGGGCTTCGATGACCAGGAACGGACTTCGCGGCGCTTGGGGGTAGGGCTGCTAGGCAGCGTGCAGGTACTGCCGAGCACCAGGTTGTTCGCCGAGGTGGCGCAGGAGCATGAGTTCGAGGATGACCAGCAGGATGTGACCATGCACCTGACGACGTTGCCGAGCAACGACTTCACGTTGACCGGGTACACGCCCCATAGCGATCTGACTCGGGCGAGCCTGGGGGTGACGCACGAACTGGTGGCGGGGGTGCACCTGCGCGGGAACTACAACTGGCGCAAGAGTGATGAGCTGACCCAACAGGGGGTGAGCCTGGGCGTCAGTGTAGATTTTTAGATCATTGGGGTCGCTTTGCGGCCCTTTCGCGACACAAGGCCGCTCCTACAGGAGATTGCGTTCCCTGTAGGAGCGGCCTTGTGTCGCGAAAGGGCTGAGCAGCAGCCCCAACTGATTTACTTGGCGGGGGTCTGCTCGGCCAGCGCCACGGCACGGAACATCGCCCTGCGCTTGTTGATGGTCTCTTCCCACTCCAGCGCCGGCACCGAGTCGGCGACGATACCGCCACCGGCCTGCACGTGCAGTTCGCCGTCCTTGATCACCGCAGTACGAATGGCAATCGCGGTATCCATGTTGCCGTTCCAGGCGAAGTAGCCGACCGCACCACCGTAGACGCCACGCTTGACCGGTTCCAGTTCGTCGATGATCTCCATCGCGCGGATCTTCGGCGCACCCGACAAGGTGCCCGCCGGCAGGATCGCCCGCAGCGCATCCATCGCCGTCAGGCCTTCGCGCAGCTGGCCGGTGACGTTGGAGACGATATGCATCACGTTCGAATAACGCTCGATCACCATCTTCTCGGTCAGGCGCACGCTACCGGTCGACGATACCCGGCCGACGTCGTTGCGGCCGAGGTCGATCAGCATCAGGTGCTCGGCGATCTCTTTATCGTCCGACAGCAGATCATCTTCCAGCGCCCGGTCGGCTTCCTCGGTAGCCCCACGTGGGCGAGTACCGGCAATTGGCCGCACGGTGACCAGGTTGTCTTCCACCCGCACCAGCACTTCCGGCGAGCTGCCGACCACATGGAAGTCGCCGAAGTTGAAAAAGTACATGTACGGCGTCGGGTTGAAGCAGCGCAGTGCCCGGTACAGGTCGATCGGTGCAGCCTTGAAGTCGATCGACATGCGTTGCGACGGCACTACCTGCATGCAGTCGCCGGCCAGGATGTACTCCTTGATTCGGCCCACCGCGTTCTCGTAATCGTCACGGGTGTAGCTGGAACGGAACTCCGGCTCGGCCGCCATCGGCCCGCTCAGGTCCAGGCCACGGCGCGGGGTGATGGGCTGGCGCAGTTTCTCCAGCAGGCCTTGCAGGCGCGCCTGGCCTTGCTCGAAGGCCTGCTCCTCAGCCGGGTCGACCAACACGATGGCGTGCATCTTGCCCGCCAGGTTATCGAATACCACCACCGCGTCGGAGACCATCAGCAGGATATCCGGCACGCCCAGCGGGTCCGGGTTCGGGCTGGCGCCCAGGCGCTTTTCCACATACCGCACGCAGTCGTAGCCGAAGTAGCCGACCAGACCACCGTTGAAACGTGGCAGCCCAGGGATGTCGGCGACCTTGTAACGGTCCTTGAAGCTTTCGACAAAGGCCAGTGGGTCCTCGACGTCGTGGCTTTCCACCTCGACACCATCTTGCAGGATGCTCACGTGGTAGCCATGCACGCGCATCACGGTGCGCGACGGCAAGCCGATCATCGAGTAACGGCCCCACTTCTCACCGCCCTGCACGGACTCGAGCAGGTAGGAGTTGGGTTGGTCAGCCAGTTTCAGGTAGATCGACAGCGGCGTGTCGAAGTCGGCCAGGGTTTCACAGGCCAAAGGGATGCGGTTGTAGCCGGCAGCGGCCAGGCGCAGGAATTCTTCGCGGGTCATGGGTAGCCTCGTGGCAAGCAGCAATGGGGTCGGGCAAGCGGACGGGCCGGCAGGCGCCGGCGAGCAGGAGTCAGGCGCGCCAGCGCCAACGGGCCAGGGCCTTGATGACTTTCATCCAGAATTTGCCAGTGACCGCCACGGTGGACTCTCTGTCTTGGGAGGCTTGAAGATCCGCCAACGTTATCCCAGTGGCCGGGTCTGCGCAACCGGGCAGCAGTGCGCGCAGGTCGTCGACCACCAGGCTGGGGAATTCCTCGGTAATCGGCCGGCCATGGTTGTAGCCGTAGGTCAGGCCCACTGATTGCACGCCAGCCGCCTTGGCCGCCAGCACATCGCTGCGCGAGTCACCGACGAACACCGACTGCTGCGGGCTGACACCGGCCATCTGCATGACAAACAGCAGCGCCGCCGGGTCGGGCTTTTTCTGCGGCAAGGTATCGCCGCCGATGATCCAGCGGAAATAGCGGCCGATCTTCATCTGGTCCAGCAGCGGCGCGACGAAACGCTCCGGCTTGTTGGTGATCAGCGCCATTTCCACCCCCTGCTTCTGCAGCCAGCGCAGGGTGTCCTTCACACCGGGGTAGAGCACGGTGAGCTCATGGCTTTGGGCATAGGCCTCCATGAACAGCGCCAGGCCTTTTTCGGCCAGCGCATCGTCCACGGCATCATGCTCGATGCCACCTGCCAGGGCGCGACGCACCAGCACCTGGGCACCGTTGCCGACCCAGTGGCGTACTGCCGCCAGGCCTGCAGGTGGGCGCCCCAGTTCGAGCAGCATGCGGTCCACGGCAGCGGCCAGGTCGGGTACCGAGTCGATCAGGGTACCGTCCAGATCGAACATCACCAGCCTGGGCAGCGTCCCCGGGAACAGCTGCTCGAAGCCACTCATGGGCGGGCCTGGGCCAGTTCGGCGCGCATCTTGGCGATGACTTCCTGGTAGTCCGGGGCATTGAAGATTGCCGAGCCGGCCACGAAGGTGTCGGCGCCAGCGGCAGCGATCTCACGGATGTTGTTGACGTTGACGCCACCGTCGATTTCCAGGCGGATGTCACGGCCGCTGGCGTCGATCAGCGCGCGGGCTTCGCGCAGCTTGTCGAGGGTGCCAGGGATGAACTTCTGCCCGCCGAAACCTGGGTTGACGCTCATCAGCAGGACCATGTCGACTTTGTCCATCACGTACTTCAGTGCATCCAGGCTGGTGGCTGGGTTGAACACCAGGCCGGCCTTGCAACCGCCGTCCTTGATCAACTGCAGCGAACGGTCGATGTGCTGCGAGGCTTCCGGGTGGAAAGTGATGTAGGTGGCGCCGGCCTCGATGAAGTCGCCGATGATGCGGTCTACCGGGCTGACCATCAGGTGCACGTCGATCGGCGCGGTCACGCCGTACTTGCGCAGCGCCGTGCAGACCATCGGGCCGATGGTCAGGTTGGGTACGTAGTGGTTGTCCATGACATCGAAGTGGACGATGTCGGCACCCGCGGCCAGGACCTTGTCGACGTCCTCGCCCAGGCGGGCGAAATCGGCGGAGAGAATGGAGGGGGCAATAGCGTAGGGCTGCATGGCGCACCTGTTGGCAGAATCACGGTGGCGCGCATTGTAACCGTTTTAACCTGTTCCGGCCTCTTCGCGGCTAAAGCCGCTCCCACAGCACAGAAGCTGTGGGAGCGGCTTTAGCCGCGAAGAGGCCGGAACAGGCAACACATCATCAGACAGGTTGCTGAGTCCTGAGCTTTTCGCTACGCCCGCGCAGCCACTCCAAGGTCAGCAACAGCACCACCGAGAACGCGATCAGCAAAGTCGCTGCCGCAGCAATGGTCGGGCTGAGGTTCTCGCGAATGCCGCTGAACATCTGCCGCGGCAGGGTCGCCTGCTCGGGCCCGGCGAGGAACAGTGTCACCACCACTTCATCGAACGACGTGGCAAAGGCAAACAGCGCCCCCGAGATCACCCCGGGGGCAATCAGCGGCAAGGTCACCCGACGGAAGGTCAGCAATGGCGAGGCGCCCAAGCTGGCGGCCGCACGTACCAGGTTGTAATTGAAGCCCTGCAAGGTCGCCGACACGGTGATGATGACGAACGGCACACCCAGCACCGCATGCACCAGAATCAGCGAGATGAAACTGTTGCCCATGCCCAGTGGGGCGAAGAACAGGTAGCTGGCCACGCCGATGATCACCACCGGCACCACCATCGGCGAAATCACCAGCGCCATCACCAGCGATTTACCGGGGAAATCGCCACGGGTAAGGCCGATCGATGCCAAGGTGCCAAAGACCATCGCCAGCACCGTGGCCGCCGGCGCGACGATGATGCTGTTCTTCAGCGCCCGCATCCACTCGGCCGAAGCGAAGAAGTCGTGGTACCACTGCAGCGAGAAGCCCTGCAGCGGGTACACCAGGAAGCTGCCGCTGTTGAACGACAAGGGCACGATCACCAGCACCGGCAGCACCAGGAACAGCAGGATCAGGCCGCAAAGGATGCGCAGGGTGTAGAACCACACCCGCTCGACGGGCGACATGTAGGGGCTCAGCATCTCAAGGCTCCTCAGCTCAGGCGCAGGCGGCTGGCGCCGACCAGCCAGCTATAGATCAGGTACAGCAACACGGTCGCCAGCAGCAACAGCCCGCCCAGGGCGGTGGCCATGCCCCAGTTGATGCTGGTGTTGGTGTAGAAGGCGACGAAGTAGCTGACCATCTGGTCGTTCGGGCTGCCGAGCAGCGCCGGGGTGATGTAGTAGCCGATGGCCAGGATGAACACCAGCAGGCAACCGGCTCCCACGCCAGCGTAGGTCTGCGGGAAGTACACCCGCCAGAAGCTGGCGAACGGGTGGCAGCCCAGCGAAATCGCCGCACGCATGTAGCTCGGCGAGATGCCCTTCATCACGCTGTACAGCGGCAAGATCATGAACGGCAGCAGGATATGCACCATCGAGATGTACACACCGGTGCGGTTGAACACCAGTTCCAGCGGCTGGTCGATGATGCCCATGGCCATCAGTGCACTGTTGATCAGGCCGCCGGACTGCAACAGCACGATCCACGCCGCCACCCGCACCAGGATCGAGGTCCAGAACGGCAGCAGCACCAGGATCATCAGCAGGTTGCTCTGGCGGGTCGGCAGGTTGGCCAGCAGGTAGGCCAGCGGATAGGCCAGCACCAGGCAGATGGCGGTGATCACCACACCCATCCACAGGGTGCGGGCAAAGATATCCAGGTAGATGGCCTGGTCGGGGGTGGCTTTGGCCAGCTCGCCGAGGTCATCGATACGGTGGTCGAGCGAAGCCAACAGGTAGAACGAGGTCACCGAACTGGTATTGCGGCGGATCGCCTGCCAGTAGGCCGGGTCGCCCCAACGCTCGTCGAGCGCCTGCAAGGCATCTTTATAAGAGGCAGGCTCGGCCTTGAATGGCAGCGCCCTTGCAGTCTTGGCCAGCAGGCTGCGATAGCCCGCCAGTTCCATGTTCAGGCGTTTGGAGAGGTCGCCCAGGGTCTGGTTCTTGCGCGATTCGGCCAGGTCCTGGCTCAGCGCCTTGTAGACATCTTCGCCGGGCAGGCTCTTGCCGTCCCACTGGCTGATCACTTCAACCGTGCGCGGCAGGCCGCCAACCACTTCCGGGTTGCCGACGCTCTTGTACAACAGCGCCGCAATCGGCACCAGGAACACCAGCAGGAGAAACAGCGCCAGCGGCGCGATCAACGCCTGCGCCTTCCAGCGGTTAACCCGCTCGGCACGCTTGAGGCGCTGCTTGAGACTTGGACCTGCGCCTTCGTTGAGGGGCACTGCAATGGCCATGGCGAACTCCGCGATACAGGCTGAAATTGGGGCTGCTAAGCAGCCCATCGCCGGCAAGCCCGGCTCCCACAGGTAATGCACTGGCTTCGAAGCTTCTGATCCCTGTGGAATCTCTTTCACAGGTGGCGCACCGCCTTCAGAGAGGGTGCGGTCCCTGTGGGAGCTGGCTTGCCAGCGATGGGCCGCAACGCGGCCCCTTACGCTGGTCGTTTACTTCTTCGCCGCCCAGGCGTTGAAGCGTTGCTCCAGCTGCTCGCTGTTGTCGGCCCAGAAGGCCACGTCGATCTGTACCTGATTG
Source organism: Pseudomonas sp. URMO17WK12:I7 (assembly GCF_003269045.1). Classification (NCBI taxonomy): domain Bacteria; kingdom Pseudomonadati; phylum Pseudomonadota; class Gammaproteobacteria; order Pseudomonadales; family Pseudomonadaceae; genus Pseudomonas; species Pseudomonas sp. URMO17WK12:I7. The sequence continues at coordinate 23,172 of NZ_QLTL01000007.1, forward strand.
GCAATGTTCTCAGGCGTGGTCGGCATGTCTTTCTTCACCGCATCGGCCAGCAGTGGCACGGCTTTGGAGTTGGCCGGGCCGTAGGCGATGTTCTCGGAGTAAGTCTTCTGCTGTTCCGGCTGTACGGTGTAGGCGATGAACTTCTTCGCCTCTTCCACATCTTTGGCGCCTTTCGGGATCGCCCAGGCGTCGAAGTCGTAGATGCCGCCGTTCCACACCACCTTGAGATTGCTTTCTTTCTGCACGGCGGCAATGCGGCCGTTGTAGGCCGAACTCATGACTACGTCACCCGAGGCCAGGTATTGCGGAGGCTGGGCGCCAGCTTCCCACCACTGGATGCTCGGTTTGAGTTCGTCGAGCTTCTTGAAGGCACGGTCCACGCCTTCCTTGGTGGCCAGCACCTGATACACGTCCTTCGGCGCAACGCCGTCGGCCATCAGGGCGAATTCGAGGGTGTACTTGGCGCCCTTGCGCAGGCCACGCTTGCCTGGGAATTTCTGGGTGTCCCAGAAGTCGGCCCAGCTGGTGGGTGCGGTCTTGAGCTTGTCGGCGTTGTAGGCCAGCACCGTCGACCAGACGAAGAAGCCCACGCCGCATGGCTGGATGGCGCCCTTGACGTAATCGGACTCGTTGCCGAACAGCGCCGGGTCGAGCTCTTCGAACATGCCTTCGTCGCAGCCGCGCGCCAGCTCTGGCGATTCCACTTCCACCAGGTTCCACGACACGCTTTTGGTGTCGACCATGGCTTTGACCTTGGCCATTTCACCGTTGTACTCGCCCGCGACGATCTTGCCCTTGCCGGCCTTCTCCCATGGCTCGTAGAACGCCTTGACCTGGGCCGCCTTGTTGGCACCGCCGAAGGAAACCACGGTCAGGTCCGCTGCCATGCTCTGGCCGGCGGCGCACAGGCCGAGGGCCAGGGCGGTCAGTTTCAACTGCTTGCGCATTATTATTCTCTCCACAGTACAGGGTTGGTGAAGCAATCCATCAGTGGGCTTCGGCAATCGGATCGAGCGCGCGGGCGTGCTCCACCTCCCAGCCCAGCGGTACTACATCGCCCACGGCCAGCGCCGGGTCGAGCTCGGCGATCGGCTGCTTCACGAAGAAGTCGGCCTTGCCGCAGACTTCCAGGCGCACCCGTACGTGGTCGCCCAGGTAGATGAACTCGGCCACACGGCCGGAGAAGCGGTTGACGCAGCTTTCGCTGTGGCCGTTGAGGCGCACGCGCTCAGGGCGAACCGACAGGGTCACCGGCTCGCCGGCCTGGCCGACATTCACCGCCAGCGCCTCCACCCGCTCGCCGCGGGCCAACTGCACCTGGCAACGCTTGCCATCGCTGGCCAGCAGGGTGCCGTTGATGCGGTTGTTCTCGCCGATGAAATTGGCGACGAAGGTGTTGCACGGTTCTTCATAGAGGGTGCGCGGGTCGGCGATCTGCTGGATCTCACCCTGGTGGAACACCGCCACGCGGTCAGACATGGTCAGCGCCTCGCCCTGGTCGTGGGTCACGTAGACCACGGTCACGCCCAGGCGCTGGTGAATGTGCTTGATCTCCATCTGCATGTGTTCGCGCAGTTGCTTGTCGAGGGCACCCAGCGGTTCGTCCATCAGCACCAGCTGTGGCTCGAACACCAGCGCCCGGGCCAGTGCCACACGCTGCTGCTGACCACCGGAAAGCTGGCCCGGATAGCGCTTGGCGAAGGCATCGAGCTGGACCATGTTCAGCACACGCTTGACCCGTTCGCTGATGTCGGTCTTGCTCAGGCCGCGCACGCTCAGCGGGAAGGCCAGGTTTTCGGCCACGGTCATGTGTGGGAACAGTGCGTAGTTCTGGAACACCATGCCGATGTCGCGCTTGTGCGGCGGCACGTTGTTGATCGAGCGACCGGCCAGCTGGATTTCACCGGCGGTGGGGGTTTCGAAACCAGCCAGCATCATCAGGCTGGTGGTCTTGCCCGAGCCGGAAGGGCCGAGCAGGGTGAGGAATTCACCTTTGCGAATGTCCAGGTTGAGGTCTTTGACGATCAGCGATTCGCCGTCGTAGCTCTTCTGCACACCACGGAAGCTGACCAGCGTCTCGCTGGTGGCAGCGTTCGAATTCGCCTCGCTCATGCCTGCACCTTCTTGTTGGAATGACTGCGTAGGCAAAAGAGTAGAAGAGCCGCAAGCGCCCGGAAATCGGCGGTACTGAGAGAATGCCATCATCCGGCTGGAAGATTTCCTGTAGGGATTGCCCTACAAGCACGGCGCTTTCAGCACAGACATGAGTTCCTGTGGGAGCGGGGTTACCCGCGAAGAGGCCAGCCCAGACGCCGCAGATGGCAGGCCCGGCCCTTTCGCGGGTAAACCCGCTCCCACAGGGTTCACCACTGTGCCGGATATGGCAGCTGTCGCGATCAGAACACTCAGACCAGCTTGTGCTCCATGGCGTACTTCACCAGCTCCGCCAGCGAATTGACCTTGAGCTTCTGCATCAGCCTGGCCTTGTGGGTGCTGATGGTCTTGCTCGACAGCGCCAGCTGCTGGGCAATGTCGTTGACGTTGGCCCCCTGGGCCAGCCGCTCGAACACCGAGAATTCACGCTCGGAGAGCAACGTATGCAGCGGCCGGGTTTCGGTCAGGCCTACCTCGAAGACCATCCGGTCAGCCAGCGCCGGGTCGATGTAACGCCCGCCGCTCGCGACCCGGCGAATGGCCGTCAGCAGCAGGGCCGGGTCGCTGTCCTTGGTCGCATAACCGGCGGCACCCGCCTTCAGCGCGCGAGCAGCCATCTGCGCCTCGTCGTGCATCGACAGCATCAGGATCGCCGGGGCATCGTGCAACGCACGAATACGCGGGATCGCCTCCAGGCCGCTCACCCCCGGCATGGAGATATCCAGCAACACCACCTCGCAGGGCGTGTGGCGCAAAGTCTCGAGCAACTGCTCGCCATTCCCGGCCTCCCCTGCCACCTGCATGTCCTTGGCCAGGCCAATCAGCTGTTTGATGCCTTCCCGGACAATGGTGTGGTCTTCGGCCACCAGCACTCGAATCACGCTTGCTCTCCTACTCCAAGGGAATGGCCACGCTCAGGCTGGTGCCCTCGCCTGGTTCACTGTCCAACGCCATGCTGCCACCGAGCATCAGCACCCGCTCACGCACGCCGACCAGGCCGAACGATGTCGGCCTGGGCTGGTCGCGGCAGAACCCGGAGCCATCGTCGCTGACGGTCAAGCGCAGTTGCCCGTCTTCACGTACCAGCTCTATTTCCACACTGTGCGCCTGGGCATGGCGCATCACATTGGTCAGCGCCTCCTGCAGAATGCGGAACAGGCCGGTGGCCTTGGCATCGCTCAATGCTGGCAGATTATCCGGTACCTGCACCAGGCAGGGTATCTGCGTGCGCGCTTCGAAGCGCCGCGCCTGCCATTCGATGGCCGAGGCGATGCCCGCGTCGAGGATCGGTGGGCGCAGCGCGGTAGCGACGTCGCGCACCAGCTGGAACAGCTGGGCAATCAGGCGCTTCATGCTGCCCAGGCGTTCGTGCAACCCGGGGTCGAGTTCGGCGAAGGCCAGCTCGCACATCGACACTTCCAGCTTGAGCACGGTCAGCATCTGCCCCAGTTCGTCATGCACTTCACGGGCGATGCGAGCCTTCTCTTCCTCGCGCACGCTTTCCAGGTGCGCCGACAGTTCGCGCAGCTGTTCCTGCGACTTGGCCAGCGCCAGCTCAGCGCGCTTGCCTTGGGTGATGTCCCAGACGACACCGTCCCAGGCCACCCGGCCATTGGGCAAACGGCGGGCACTGGCCTTGATGTCGGCCCAGCGTTGCTCGCCCTGGCGGGTGAGAATACGCCCCTGCCACGACCAGTCCTGATCGCCGGCGATAGCCAGATCCTGTACCTGGTGATAGTTCGCCCGATCGTCCGGATGAACGAGGTTGCGCAGTCCCATCTGCGGGTGCTGGATCTGCGCGGGGGTGTAGCCGACCAGTGCTTCGCTGCCCTCGCTGATGTAAGGGAACTCCGGCTCACCTTCGGCAGGCGCAGGCTCAAGCCGGAACACCAGGCCCGGCACGTTGCCAGCGATACCCTTGAGCCGCGCCTCGCTTTCGCGCAATGCCGCCAGGGCGCGATGGCGCTCGGTGACATCGGCGAGGTACACCACCAGGTATTCGGCATCGCGAAAGCGCAGGAAACTGAGCGACAACTCCACCGGCAACAAGCTGCCATCGGCGCGCCGGCACTGGGTTTCGAACTGCCGCGCACCGCCATCGCCAGCACGCGCCCCCTTCCACAGTTCGAGCCAGCGATCCATGGTCAGGTTCGGCTCAAAATCGATCAGCGGGCGCTCCAGCAGTTCGGCCTCGGCATAGCCGAGCATGCCCTCCACCGCATGGTTGGCGTAACGCACATGGCTGTCCCAGTTGACCCAGAGGATACCCACCGTGCTCTGATCGATGGCGAACTGGCTCAGGCGCAGCGCCTCTTCGCGCCCCTGTCGCTCGGTCAGGCTTTCCCGCGCGGCCAGCAGGCTACGTTCCAGTTGGCGTTGCTGGCGACGCTGCCATATCAGCGTGGCCAGGGCACACAGCAGCAACAGGCCGAACAGCAAGGCCAGGTTCTGCCAGAAGCCAGGCGAGTCGCTCAAACGCGGGTATTTGGGCTGCAACCAACGCTGGTGAAGTTGTTCCAGCTCCTTGGCCGGCATGGCCTGCAACCCGCGCTCGAGCACATCGGCAAGCACCGGCCAATCGCGTCGCGAACCTACCCGCAGCAACTGCGGCAAGCCGATATCACCCACCACCACCAGTTCGGCGAACTCGCTCTCGCGTGAGAGCCGGCTCAGTTGTGCTTCATCTAGCACGGCGTAACTGGCCTGGCCACCGACCACCAGCTGCAGGGCTTCGCGCTCGCTGGGCACGCCCTGCAGGTTCAGGCCGCTGTAATTGCCGCGCAGGTAGTCGGCCAGGGCGCTGGGCATGCGCACCGCGACCCGGCTTTCAGCATCGAGCTTTTCCAGCTCCACGGCCATCGCCCCGGTACGTGGCCCCACCACCAGCTGCGGCACCCGCATGTAAGGGTCGCTGAACAGCCACAGGCGCAGGGTTGTCGGTGTTTGCGTCAGGCCCGGGGCAAAATCGATCTCACCCGCCTGCAGCGCATGTTCAAGGCTGGCCTGGTCGGCGAAGTTGCGCCAGGTCAGATCAAGGCCCAGTGCCTGCCCCAACCCGTTCACCAACTCGACGTTGGCGCCATAAAGCTGCTGCAGGCGGCGGTCGAACTGCGCGTAGGGCGCCTGCAGCACCAGGCCGACACGCAGGCTGCGATGGCTATCGAGCCATTGCTGCTGGGCAGGCTCCAGCACCACCGGCGGCGGCAGCTCTGGCCGTGCCAAGGCGATCAAGGGCAGGCACAACCCGCCGATAACCAACAGGCGACGCAATCGCTTCATCTACACGCTCATCTTGGCAAAGGCGGCCATGCAGCATGGCCGTCGCGGGCAAATACTATTAGGCTGCCGGTATCATTCTGGCCTTGGGTTGATTCATGTCCACACTTTATCGCACGACGCTGGCAATGTGCTGCCTGGCCTCGCTCCTACCACTCGGCGCCCTGGCCGCTGACGCTGCAAAGCCGGAGGCGACGGCCGAAGCGCCAGCTGCTCCGGCGCCACGCCCGCCCCTGCTGGAGCGTAGCCAGGAAGATGCGCAAGCCCTGGAACGCCTGGCACCGAAGGCCGAACAACAGACCCTGCAGGCCGGAGCGGACAGCTTCCTGGCCTTGTGGAAGCCAGCCAACGACAGTGAGCCGCAGGGCGCAGTGATCATCGTCCCTGGCGCTGGCGAAAACGCCGACTGGCCCAATGTGGTCGGCCCGCTGCGGCGCAAGTTCCCGGATATCGGCTGGCACAGCCTGAGCGTGAGCCTGCCCGACCTGCTGGCCGACGCCCCCCAGGCACGGGTCGAGGCCAAGCCAGCAGCAGAGCCCGAGAAGAAAGCGGGCGAAACAGCTCCATCCAAGGACACCCCCGCCGACGCCAACGCCAACGTCGCCCAGGCCACCGCCGCCGACCCCGATACCGCGGAAAGCACCGATGCCGAGCAAGCCGGCGAGCAGAACGATGTGGCCGACGCCGAACGCATCTTCGCTCGCCTGGATGCCGCCGTGGCCTATGCCCAGCAGCACAACTCACGCAGCATCGTGTTGATCGGCCATGGCAGCGGCGCCTATTGGGCCGCGCGCTACCTGAGCGAGAAGCAACCGCCACAGGTGCAGAAACTGGTGATGGTTGCCGCACAGACGCCGGCCCGGGTCGAGCACGACCTGCAAAGCTTGACGCCAACCCTGAAGGTGCCAACGGCCGACCTCTACTACGCCATGCGTACCGGCGACCGCAACGCTGCAGCGCAGCGCCTGCAGGCCAGCAAGCGGCACAAGGACAGCCAGTACAAACAGCTGTCGCTGATTGCCATGCCGGCCACCAAGGACGGTGAGCAGGAGCAGCTGTTCCGCAGGGTTCGGGGCTGGATGAACCCGCAACAGTAAGCCTGCCAGAGCCCTGTTAGCGGGCAAGCCCGCCACCACAGGATCGCGTGCAATGCCTGTGGGAGCGGGCTTGCTGTGGCGGCGGGCCGCCGCGGTCGGGCCTTTAGAACCCGCGCCGCTTGCGAACGATGGCGTAGGCCTGGTGCAGTTCGCGAGTCCGCTCGGTCGCCTCGCGCACTTGCGACTCGCTTGCCCCGCTGCCCGCCAGCTTGTCCGGATGATGCTTGCTTACCAGCCGCCGGTAAGCCTGCTTGACCTGATCGACTTCGGTATCGGCCTCGACGCCCAGCAAGCGCAGGGCTGATGCATAGTTCATCACCCCGCCCGACACCGGCGCCTTGCGCGGCTCATACTCCAGCGACATCGCCTGCACCTGACGCCGGCTGAGGCCCAGCTTGTGCCCCCATTCCAGCAGCAGTTCGCGCTCGTGCCGCCCGGCTTTGCCGTCGGCCCAGGCCATGCGCCAGCAAGCGCGCAACGTGCCTTCGGCGGCATGCGGCTGCAGCCGGATGCGGCGCAGGTGACCGGCCAGCCGCTCCTTGCCGGCCTTGCCCCGGTTGAACGCGGCTATTGCCCGCAAACGCGCGGCCTCGGTCATGTCCAGGCGGACCATTTCCTGGCGCGCCTGCTGGATATGCTGCTCGGCCACACGGCCATCGCTCTTGGCCAGCCGCCCCAGCAACACGAACAGCAACTCATCGTCGGGCAGGGCCGGGCGACCACCCAGGCGCTCGCGCATGTCTTCCCACCCCTGCAGGCGGATGCGTCGGTCCATCGCCTGGCCCAGCAAGGCACCGAGCAACGCGCCGGGAATACTGGCGACCGCAAAGCCTGCGCCCAGCCCGATTACCGTGCCTGGCCACCACATGTCAGGCGCGCTCGCCGATCAAGCGCTCGGCCTCGGCCAGGCGCTCCAGGGTGCCGACATCCACCCAGTGGCCACGGTAGTGCTCGCCACTCACCTGGCCCGACGCCATTGCCTGGCGCAGCAACGGTGCCAGCTTGAAGGCGCCCGCCTGGCAGCCATCGAACAATGCCGGGTGCAACACCGAGAGGCCGCTGAAGGTCAGCGTGCCGGGAGCCTCGTCTCCGTCGACCACCCGTTCGCCGTCCAGGCGGAAGTCGCCTCGGCCGTGATGGACTGGGTTATCGACCAACACCAGATGCGCCAGCCCGTGCAGCGGCGCGCGCAGGCGGGCAAGGTCATAGTCGGTCCAGACATCGCCATTGATCAGGGCGAATGGCTCGTTCCCCAGCAATGGCAAGGCCTTGAAGATTCCGCCACCGGTTTCCAGCGGCTCGCCTTCGGCCGAGTAGCGGATGTGCAGCCCGAACCGGCTGCCATCGCCAAGATGGTCTTCGATCTGCTGGCCAAGCCAGGCGTGGTTGATCACCACCTCGGTAAACCCGGCCGCCGACAGCGCGCGCAGGTGATACTCGATCAGTGGCTGACCCGCGACGGGTACCAGCGGTTTGGGGGTATGCAGGGTCAGCGGGCGCATGCGCTCGCCTTTGCCTGCTGCAAGAATCATCGCCTTCATGCACGCGCTCCGGCTTGCAACTCGGCGATCAGCTGGCCCAGTTCGGCAAGCTCCGGGCGACGGCTGACCACTTCATCTATATAGGCGAAGAATCGCGGGACGTCGGCCAGATATCGCGGTTTTCCATCACGGTGGCAAATTCGCGCGAAAATACCGATCACCTTGAGGTGGCGCTGCACGCCCATCAGGTCACTGGCACGCTGGAAGTCGTCGAACACCGGCTGCACCGCAATGCCCGCGGCGCGCGCCTGGTCCCAGTAGCGGCGCAGCCAGCCTTCGACCTGGGCTTGCGGCCAACTGAGGAAAGCGTCCTTGAACAGGCAAGTGATGTCGTAGGTAACCGGGCCGTAAACCGCGTCCTGGAAGTCCAGCACGCCTGGGTTGGGCGTGCTCTGCATCAGGTTGCGCGGCATGTAGTCACGGTGCACCAGCACCTTGGGCTGGGCCAGGGCGCTGTCGATCAGTAACTGGCTGATACGCTGCCAGCTCGCTTTCTGCGCGTCGCTGAAGACCTGGCCGAGCTCACGGCCTACGTACCATTCCGGGAACAGTTCGACTTCACGGCGCAGCAAGGCGTCATCGTAGCTGGGCAGTGACGCATCCATGGGCAGGCGCTGGAAGGCCAGCAGCGCATTGATGGCATCGGCGAACAATGCATCCGCGTTATCGCCATTAATGATGTCAAGGTATGTCTGGTGACCCAGATCACCCAGTAGCAGAAAACCGCGCTCCAGATCCTGCGCATGGATCTGCGGCACATGCACGCCGGCACCGGCCAGCAGATGGTCGATGGCGACGAATGGTCGGCAGTTTTCCTGAGGCGGCGGCGCGTCCATGATCACGAAACTGTGGCCTGCACCCTGCCAGCGGAAGTAACGGCGGAAGCTGGCATCGCTGCTGGCGGCGGTCAGGCGGCCCTCGGGCACCTCGCCCCAGGTGTTATCGCGGAAAAGTTGATCGAGCTGCTCATGGAGCCAGACAGTCAGTTGTTGCAGGCGTACATCGTGTTCAGGCATTACAAGGGTCTCCGACGGCCCTAGCCGTCAAGCGGGTCATGCTTTATTATCCAGCATCTTTTTCAGACCATCGAGAGGCGTGCGGCCCCACACGCGGGCAGATGGCACGCAGGAAGCCCGGACTAATAAGATGGCATTGAAATCCCCCGCATTTCGTAGAAAGTTTCCGTTGCTGGTAACCGGCGGTCTGCTGGCCATGCAACCTCTGGCCACCTCTTATGTGGTGGCAGCCGAGCAGTTCGACTGCCAAGTGTCCGCCTCCGGTGGTTGGGACTGCAAGCCCAAGACCCCAGTCAACAACCTGCCTCCGCGCCCGGTGCATGAAGGTGCCGCGCTCACTTCCGGGACTGAAGCCGAACCGGCCGAGGCCGAACGTGCAGACAAGCCCATGCTGGTCACCGAGGCCAAGGGCCGCGGCCTGAAGTCGCGCAGCGAAGATTACAGCCACCTTGACTGGGTTCCACGCGAGAAGCTCACTGCAGCGCAGCTGGCCGAAACCGGCCCGTACTGCGGTGGCGCGTACATCGAGCCCACTCGCCCAGGCATGGCCGACTCCACCCCCAAGGATGAGTCGCCAACCTACATCAACGCCAAGGTCTCCAAGTACCAGCAGGAGCAGCAGATCGCTACCCTCGCCGGTGACGTGGTGATGCGCCAAGGCAGCATGCAGGCTGAAGCCGACGAGGCCAACCTGTACCAGGCCGAGAACCGTGGCGAGCTCAAAGGCAACGTCAAGATTCGCGACAATGGCTCGCTGGTGGTCGGCGACGAGGCCCAGATTCAGCTCGATACCGGCGAAGCCCAGGTCGACAACGCCGAATACGTGATGCACAAGTCGCACATTCGCGGCAACGCCCTGTACGCCAAGCGTGGCGAAAACGCCATCATCCGCCTCAAGGACGGTACGTACACCACCTGCGAACCGGGAAGCAACGCCTGGCAGCTGAAGGGCAACAACATCACCCTGAACCCGGCAACCGGTTTCGGTACGGCGACCAACGTCACCCTGCGGGTCAAAGATTTCCCGGTGTTCTACACACCGTACATCTACTTCCCGATCGACGATCGTCGCCAGTCCGGCTTCCTGCCGCCGTCGTTCAGCAGCTCCAGCGACACCGGCTTCATGCTGGTCACGCCTTACTACTTCAACCTGGCGCCCAACTATGACGCCACGTTGTACCCGCGCTACATGGCCAAGCGCGGCATGCTGATGGAAGGCGAGTTCCGCTACCTGACCAAGTCCAGCGAAGGCCAGTTCGGCGGTGGTTACCTCAACGACGAGGACGATGACCGCAAGCTGCAGACGGACTACAAGAAAGAACGCTGGATGATCAACTGGCAGCACAAAGGTGGCCTGGACGAGCGCCTGATGACTGAAGTTGACTACACCGACATCAGCGATCCGTTCTACTTCCAGGATCTGGAAACCGACCAGATCGGCGTTAAAAGCAATGACGTGGTCAATCAGCAAGGTGCCCTGACCTGGCGTGGCGACAGCTACACCGCTCGCCTGAATGCGCAGGCGTACGAGATGGCGACCCTGTCGCAGATCACCCCGTACAACAAGCTGCCGCAGATCACCTTGAACGGTGCGCTGCCATTCCAGCCTGGCGGCTTGAACTTCGCTTACGAGACCGAGGCAGTACGCTTTGATCGTGACCTGAAGGACGGCACCGTATTCGACAAGGACGGCAACCTGGACACCACTGCCGGCGCCGATGGCCGCCGCCTGGACCAGAACGTCAGTGGCATCGCCAGGGCCAACGGCACACGCCTGAATGTGGCGCCGTCGATGAGCCTGCCGATGCTAGCCAGCTACGGCTATATCACGCCAAAGCTGAAATATGCGTACACGCACTATGACCTCGACCTGGACAGCCAGGGCAAGGCAGAAGCGATCGCGCAATCGGCCAACCCGGCATATGGCAGCTACAACAGCTCGCTGAATCGCGACATTCCGATCGCCTCTATCGACAGCGGCCTGTACTTCGACCGCAACACTTCGATGTTCGGCACCAATTACCGTCAGACCCTCGAGCCGCGCCTTTACTACCTTTACGTTCCGTACAAGGACCAGAAGGACATCCCGCTGTTCGACACGGGCGAAACGCTGTTCAGCTATGACTCGCTGTTCCGTGACAACCGCTTCTCCGGCACCGACCGTATCGGCGACGAGAACAAGCTGTCGCTGGGTGTGACTACCCGCTGGATCGAAGACAATGGCTTCGAACGCCAGAACTTCAGCATCGGTCAGGCTTACTACTTCAAGGACCGCAAGGTCCAGCTGCCAGGCATCGACTACCGTACCCGCAAGGACTCGCAGTCGGATGTGTCGCCGTACGCGTTGCTGTACAACTACTACTTCAACCGCGACTGGCGCTTCAATTCGGACTTCAACTGGGACCCGGACAGCCGCAGCACCCGCTCGGGCAGCGCGATGTTCCATTACCAGCCTGAAGACAACCCGAACAAGGTGGTCAACTTCGGCTATCGCTACCGCAACGACACCATTGCCTATGACTCCACCACCGGTACCTGGAAAGTGGGCGGCGGCGACTATGGCACACCTGGCACCGATAATTTCATCAAGGATTATTACAAGATCCAGCAGCACGACTTCTCGGTCATCTGGCCGATCGTGCCGCAATGGAGCGTAATCGCCCGCTGGCAGCATGACTACAACCGCAACCGTACCCTGGAAGCCATGGGCGGTTTCGAATACGACAACTGCTGCTGGAAGCTGCGTCTGATCAACCGTTACTGGGTCGACAGCGACGACTTCAGCCAAGCGACCCCGACAAACGAAAAAGGCGACCACGGCATCTTCCTGCAGATCGTGCTGAAAGGCCTCGGTGGTGTAGTGGGCAATAAAGTCGAATCGTTCCTCGACCAAGGCATTCAAGGCTATCGTACTCGTGAAGAACAAGCTTATTGATCGACTGCGCCCAGTGTTGCTGGGCGCTGCATTGCTGAGTGGCGCGGTGCATGCCGCGGTACAACCCCTGGACCGCGTGGTGGCCATCGTCGACAACGACGTGGTCATGCAGAGCCAACTGGACCAGCGCGTTCACGAGGTGCAGCAAACCATCGCCAAGCGTGGCGGCGGCGTGCCGCCGACCGGCGCACTGGAGCAGCAGGTACTGGAACGCCTGATCGTCGAAAACCTGCAGTTGCAGATTGGCGAACGTTCGGGCATCCGCATCACCGACGAAGAACTGAACCAGGCCATCGGCACCATTGCCCAGCGCAATGGCATGTCCCTGGAGCAGTTCCGCGCCGCCCTCGCCCATGACGGCCTGTCGTTCGATGACGCCCGTGAGCAGGTCAAGCGCGAGATGATCATCAGCCGCGTGCGCCAGCGCCGCGTTGCCGAACGCATCCAGGTCTCCGAGCAGGAAGTGAAGAACTTCCTCAACTCGGACATGGGCAAGATGCAGATGTCAGAAGAGTACCGCCTGGCAAACATCCTCATCCCGACCCCGGAAGCCGCCAATTCGGACGACATCCAGAAAGCTGCGCGCAAGGTCGGCGACCTCTACCAGCAACTGCGCCAGGGCGCGGACTTCGGCCAGGTGGCGATTGCCAACTCGGCCAGCGAAAACGCCCTTGAAGGTGGTGAAATGGGCTGGCGTAAAGCCGCCCAACTGCCACCAGACTTCGCCAAGATGCTCAGCAGCATGGCGGTAGGCGACATCACCCAACCCATCCGCATCCCCAACGGCTTCATCCTGCTCAAGCTCGAGGAGAAGCGTGGTGGTGGCGAAAACGTGCTGCGTGACGAAGTGCATGTTCGCCACATCCTGATCAAGCCGAGCGAAATCCGCAGCGAAGCGGCCACCAAGCAGCTGGCAGAGCGCCTGTACGAGCGCATCCAGAACGGCGAGGACTTCGGCGAGCTGGCGAAGAGCTTCTCGGAAGACCCGGGCTCCGCACTCAACGGCGGCGATCTCAACTGGGTCGACCCGAACAGCCTGGTACCGGAGTTCCGCGAACAGATGGCCAACGCCCAGCAAGGTGTTGTGACCAAACCGTTCAAGACCCAGTATGGCTGGCACGTTCTGGAAGTGCTGGGCCGCCGCGCCACCGACAGCACCGAGCAGGCGCGTGAACAACAGGCCATGAACGTGCTGCGCAACCGCAAGTACGACGAAGAGCTGCAGACCTGGCTGCGCCAGATCCGCGACGAAGCCTACGTTGAAATCAAGCTGCCTGGCGCTGACCAGGCCGCACAGTGAAGCCCCTGCGCTTCGCCGTCACCCCCGGCGAACCAGCCGGCATAGGCCCCGACCTGTGCCTGCTGCTCGCCGCCGACGCCCAGCCCCATCCCCTGATCGCCATCACCAGCCGTGACCTGCTCGCCGAGCGGGCCACGCAGCTGGGGCTGGCCGTCAACCTGCTGCCGGTAGTGCCGGGCCAATGGCCAGACCAGCCGGCACCTGCTGGCAGTTTGTACGTGTGGGACACACCTTTGGCAGCACCAGTGGTGCCAGGCCAGCTGGACAAGGCCAACGCAGCATTCGTACTGGAAACGCTGACCCGTGCTGGCCAAGGTTGCCTTGACGGGCAATTCGCCGGGATGATCACCGCACCCGTACACAAGGGCGTAATCAATGAAAGCGGTATTGCCTTCTCCGGCCATACCGAATTCCTTGCCGACCTGACCCACACCGCCCAGGTAGTGATGATGCTGGCCACCCGCGGCTTGCGTGTGGCCCTGGTGACCACGCACCTGCCGCTGCGGGACATTGCCGACGCCATCACTGCCGAGCGCGTGGAGCGGGTCACCCGCATCCTGCATGCCGACATGCGTGACAAGTTCGGCATTGCCAACCCACGCATCCTGGTCTGCGGCCTCAACCCGCATGCCGGGGAAGGCGGCCATCTTGGCCGCGAAGAAATCGACATCATCGAGCCGACGCTGGCCCGCCTGCGTACCGAAGGCATGGACCTGCGCGGCCCACTGCCGGCCGATACCCTGTTTACCCCCAAATATCTGGAGCACTGCGACGCGGTGCTGGCGATGTACCACGACCAGGGCCTGCCCGTACTCAAGTACAAGGGCTTTGGCGCCGCAGTCAACGTGACCTTGGGCCTGCCGATCATCCGCACATCGGTTGACCACGGCACTGCTTTGGACCTTGCCGGCAGCGGCAAGGTCGACACCGGCAGCCTGCGCGTCGCCCTGGAAACCGCCTACCAGATGGCCGAGAACCGACCATGAACGAGCAATACCAACACAAGGCGCGCAAGCGCTTTGGCCAGAACTTCCTGCACGACGCCGGCATCATCGACCGCATCTTGCGTGCCATCAACGCCAAGGCCGGCGAACACCTGCTGGAGATCGGCCCGGGCCAGGGTGCCCTGACCGAGGGCCTGCTGGGCAGCGGCGCACAGCTGGACGTGGTCGAACTGGACAAGGACCTGGTGCCGATCCTGCAGCACAAGTTCGCCGGGCGCGACAACTTCCGCCTGCACCAGGGCGACGCCCTGAAGTTCGACTTCAACCAGCTAGGCGTGCCGCCACGCAGCCTCAAGGTGGTCGGCAACCTGCCCTACAACATCTCCACCCCGCTGATCTTTCACCTGCTCAGCCACGCCGGGCTGATCCGTGACATGCACTTCATGCTGCAGAAGGAAGTGGTCGAGCGCATGGCTGCCGGCCCAGGCGGTGGCGACTGGGGCCGCCTGTCGATCATGGTGCAGTACCACTGCCGCGTGGAGCACCTGTTCAACGTTGGCCCGGGCGCGTTCAACCCGCCACCGAAGGTCGACTCGGCGATCGTGCGCCTTGTGCCCCACGAAGTACTGCCACATCCGGCCAAGGATGCGAAGTTGCTGGAACAGGTGGTGCGCGAAGCGTTCAACCAGCGCCGCAAGACCCTGCGAAATACCATGAAAGGCCTGCTCGACAGCGCAGCCATCGAGGCCGCCGGCGTAGATGGCAGCCTGCGCCCCGAGCAGCTCGACCTGGCCGCCTTCGTGCGCCTGGCCGATCAGCTGGCCGAGCAGCAAGCCTGATTGCACCTGCTACTGCCCTGTCGCCGGCTTGCCGGCGACAGCGTCTGCACTGGCAGCACAACCCCACACCGCTGGCCCTCTCCCCTCTCAATGGCCTAGACTGCATTATTGCGTCAGTTCGCCCAAGGCCCTTGCATGTCCGACCCTCGCTATCAGATCGACGTCAGCGTCGTGACCCGTTACCTGAAAGACCAATCCGACCCCGAAAGCAGTCGCTTCGCCTTCGCCTACACCATCACCGTGCAAAACAACGGCTCGGTCAAAGCCAAGCTGCTGTCGCGCCACTGGCTGATCACCAATGGTGATGGCGAAGTTGAAGAGGTTCGCGGCGCCGGTGTAGTCGGCCAGCAGCCCACCATCGAACCCGGCCAGAGCCATACCTACAGCAGCGGCGCAGTCATCAGCACGCGCGTCGGCACCATGCAGGGCAGCTACGAGATGTTCGCCGAAGACGGCAAGCGCTTCGAAGCTGACATCGCACCCTTTCGCCTCGCGGTCCCCGGGGCGCTCCACTGATGGCCACTTACGCCGTCGGAGACCTGCAAGGCTGCCTGGAACCGCTCAAGTGCCTGCTCGCACGGGTCAACTTCAACCCGGCGGTCGACCGCCTGTGGCTGGTCGGGGACTTGGTCAACCGCGGCCCGGAGTCGCTCGAAACCTTGCGATACCTCTATTCGATCCGCCAGTCGCTGGTGTGCGTGCTGGGCAACCATGACCTGCACTTGCTGGCCGCCTGGCACAACGTCGAGCGCCTGAAGAAAAGCGATACGCTGCGCGAGATCATTCAGGCGCCGGACGCCGACCGGCTACTCGACTGGTTGCGCCAGCAGAAACTGCTGCATTACGACGAACCCCGTGGCATCGCCTTGGTCCATGCCGGCATCCCACCGCAATGGACACTCGGCCAGGCGCTGCAACTGGCAGAAGAAGTCGAGCAAGTGCTGCGCGACGACAACCGCCTGCAACCCTACCTCGACGGCATGTACGGCAACGAGCCGAACAAGTGGAGCAAGAGCCTCACTGGCGTCGAGCGCCTGCGGGTAATCACCAATTACCTCACGCGCATGCGGTTCTGCACCGCCGCAGGCAAGCTCGACCTCAAGAGCAAGGAAGGGCTGGGCACCGCCCCCAAAGGCTACAAGCCCTGGTTTGCGCACAAGGAGCGCCGCTCGCGCCACGTGAAGATCATCTTCGGCCACTGGGCCGCGCTACAGGGCCAGGTTGACGAGCCCGGCATCATCGCCCTCGACACCGGCTGCGTGTGGGGCGGCGCCATGACCCTGTACAACGTCGACAGCGGCGAATATCACCGCTGCGACTGCTCCGACGACGGCAACTTACGCCTCCCTGCCTAAACACCTACACTCAACGATCACCCCTGAAGGAAGCCGTACCCATGAGCGAATTCAAGCGCATCCCTCCCGAGCAGGCCCTGGCCCTGCGCGCGCAAGGTGCGGTAGTCGTCGACATTCGCGACTCGCAAGCCTTTGCCGCCGGCCACATCACCGGCGCCAGGCATCTGGATAACCATTCGGTCGCCGAGTTCATCCGCAACGCCGACCTGGATGCCCCGACCCTGGTGGTCTGCTACCACGGCAATTCCAGCCAGAGCGCAGCCGCCTACCTCGTCGGCCAGGGCTTCTCCGACGTGTACAGCGTCGATGGCGGCTTCGAACTGTGGCGCACCACCTACCCGGCCGAGACCGCCCAGGGCGCTGCCGAATAATTTTTCATTTTTACTGCAGCCCGCGCCCCACGCGGGCTTGCAGCCTACCTGACGAACGGTCGTTCGCAACTTCTCCGCCGCACGCCCTTGACCTTGCGGATAACCAACTATTCTTAAGCGCAGGCCATCCAAAAAAAGGGGAGAGCCGGTACACCGGCGTGCGGGTCATCGGTAGCGTTTCAGGGTGTTCTGGGGGGTATACAGCAATCGGCGAACCCGGTTGCATGCCAGCATCAGCTGACTGATCCGGCGTCGTCTCCACGTATCGAGCGAGGTGACGTCATGAGTATTTTTAGCCACTTCCAACAACGCTTCGAGTCTACGCGCCAGGAAGAACTTTCGCTGCAGGAGTACCTCGAGCTGTGCAAAGAGGATCGCAGTGCCTACGCATCGGCGGCTGAACGGCTATTGCTGGCCATCGGTGAGCCAGAACTGATCGACACCTCCAGCAACTCCAGGCTGTCGCGAATATTCTCCAACAAGGTTATTCGCCGGTATCCGGCCTTTGCCGACTTCCATGGCATGGAAGAGTGCATCGACCAGATCGTTTCATACTTCCGCCATGCCGCCCAAGGTCTGGAAGAGAAGAAACAGATCCTCTATCTGCTGGGCCCGGTAGGCGGCGGCAAGTCGTCGCTGGCCGAGAAACTCAAGCAACTGATGGAAAAGGTGCCCTTCTACGCAATCAAGGGCTCGCCGGTATTCGAGTCTCCGCTGGGCTTGTTCAACGCCACCGAAGACGGGGTCATTCTCGAGGAAGAGTACGGCATCTCGCGGCGCTACCTGAACACCATCATGTCGCCCTGGGCCACCAAGCGCCTGCAGGAATTCGGCGGTGATATCAGCAAGTTCAGGGTGGTGAAGCTGTACCCGTCGATCCTCAACCAGATCGCTATCGCCAAGACCGAACCAGGTGACGAAAACAACCAGGACATCTCGGCCTTGGTCGGCAAGGTGGATATCCGCAAGCTCGAGGAATTCCCGCAGAACGACGCCGATGCCTACAGCTACTCGGGCGCACTGTGCCGGGCCAACCAGGGCCTGATGGAATTCGTCGAAATGTTCAAGGCGCCGATCAAGGTCCTGCACCCCTTGCTCACCGCCACCCAGGAAGGCAACTACAACAGTACCGAAGGCCTTGGGGCCATTCCCTACACCGGTATCCTGCTGGCCCACTCCAACGAATCGGAGTGGCACACCTTCCGCAACAACAAGAACAACGAGGCTTTCATCGACCGGATCTACATCGTCAAGGTGCCGTATTGCCTGCGCGTCAGCGATGAGATCAAGATCTACGACAAGCTGCTGGTCAATAGCTCGCTGGCCAAGGCCCATTGCGCGCCCGATACCCTGAAGATGCTCGCCCAGTTCACCGTGCTCTCGCGCCTCAAGGAGCCGGAAAACTCCAACATCTACTCGAAGATGCGGGTCTACGACGGCGAAAACCTCAAGGATACCGACCCGAAAGCCAAGTCGATCCAGGAGTACCGCGATGCCGCGGGAGTGGACGAAGGCATGAACGGCCTGTCGACCCGCTTCGCCTTCAAGATTCTCTCCAAGGTGTTCAACTTCGACCCGCATGAAGTGGCGGCCAACCCCGTGCACCTGCTGTATGTGCTGGAACAGCAGATCGAGCAGGAACAGTTCCCGGCCGAAGTGCGCGAGCGTTACCTGCGCTACCTGAAGGAATACCTGGCACCGCGCTACATCGAGTTCATCGGCAAGGAAATCCAGACCGCCTACCTCGAGTCCTACAGCGAATACGGCCAGAACATCTTCGACCGCTATGTGCTGTACGCCGACTTCTGGATCCAGGACCAGGAATACCGCGACCCGGAAACCGGCGAGATCCTCAACCGAATCGCCCTCAACGAAGAGCTGGAGAAGATCGAGAAACCAGCAGGCATCAGCAATCCGAAGGACTTCCGCAACGAGATTGTCAACTTCGTGCTGCGTGCCCGCGCCAACAACAACGGCAAGAACCCGAGCTGGCTCAGCTACGAAAAGCTGCGGGTGGTGATCGAGAAGAAAATGTTCTCCAACACCGAAGACCTGCTGCCGGTCATCAGCTTCAACGCCAAGGCCAGCAAGGAGGATCAACAGAAGCACAACGACTTCGTCACGCGGATGGTGGAGCGTGGCTACACCGACAAACAGGTGCGCCTGCTGTCGGAATGGTACCTGCGGGTCAGGAAATCGCAATAAAGCGGCAAGCTTCTAGCCGCAAGCTGCAAGCTGCTCGGCGTCAGCGCTCCGGCCTGCGCCGCAGCTTGCAGCAGCGGTGGCTGCTCTTTCTTGCAGTTTGAAGCTTGTGGCTTGCAGCTGCATCCAGTCACCGGAGGGACCATGAGCTACGTTATCGACCGACGCCTGAACGGCAAGAACAAGAGCACGGTCAACCGCCAGCGCTTCCTGCGGCGTTACCGTGAGCACATCAAGAAGGCCGTCGAAGAGGCCGTAAGCCGCCGTTCCATCATGGACATGGAGCACGGCGAGCAGATCAGCATTCCGGGACGGGACATCGATGAACCGGTGCTGCACCATGGGCGTGGCGGGAAGCAGACCATCGTGCACCCAGGCAACAAGGAATTCACCGCCGGCGAGCACATCCCCAGGCCTCAGGGCGGCGGGGGCGGCGGCGGCCGCGGCAAAGCGGGTAACTCCGGCGATGGCATGGACGACTTCGTCTTCCAGATCACCCAGGAAGAGTTCCTCGAATTCATGTTCGAAGACCTCGAACTGCCCAACCTGGTCAAACGCCACCTGACGGGCGCCGACACCTTCAAGACCGTGCGTGCCGGTATCGCCAACGAGGGCAACCCGTCACGCATCAACATCGTCCGCACCCTGCGCTCGGCCCATGCCCGGCGCATCGCCCTGACCGGCAGCAGCCGTGCGCTGCTGCGCGAGGCACAGAAGGAATTGGACCGGCTGAAAGTCGAGGAACCAGACAACTTCTCCGATATCCAGGAAACCGAACAGGAAATCGAACGGCTCAAGGCACGCATCAACCGCCTGCCCTTCCTCGACACCTTCGACCTCAAGTACAACCTGCTGGTCAAGCAGCCCAACCCCAGCTCCAAGGCGGTGATGTTCTGCCTGATGGACGTGTCCGGCTCGATGACCCAGGCCACCAAGGACATCGCCAAACGCTTCTTCATCCTGCTGTACCTGTTCCTCAAGCGTAACTACGACCGCATCGAGGTGGTGTTCATCCGCCACCACACCAGCGCCCGCGAAGTCGATGAGGAGGAGTTCTTCTACTCCCGGGAAACCGGCGGCACCATCGTCTCCAGCGCGCTGAAGATGATGCAGGAGATCATGGCCGAACGTTATCCGGCCGCTGACTGGAATATCTATGCCGCCCAGGCCTCCGACGGCGACAACTGGAACGACGACTCGCCGATCTGCCGCGAGATCCTGTCCAAGCAGATCATGCCGCATGTGCAGTACTACACTTACGTCGAGATCACCCCGCGTGAGCACCAGGCGTTGTGGTACGAGTACGAGCGAATCGGCGAGGCTTTCCCCGACACATTCGCCCAGCAGCAGTTGGTATCGGCCGGCGACATCTACCCGGTCTTCCGTGAACTCTTCCAGCGCAGGTTAGCCACATGACCGCCAGAGCACAGAGACGCCAACCCATTTCCACCGGGTCCGAGTGGACGTTCGAGCTGATCCAGACCTACGACCGGGAAATCAGCCGGCTGGCCGAGCGTTACGCCCTGGACACCTACCCCAATCAGATCGAAGTGATCACCGCCGAGCAGATGATGGACGCCTACGCCTCCGTCGGCATGCCGCTGGGTTATCACCATTGGTCCTACGGCAAGCAGTTCCTCAGTACCGAGAAGTCCTACAGCCGGGGGCAGATGGGCCTGGCCTATGAAATCGTGATCAACTCCGATCCGTGCATCGCCTATCTGATGGAAGAAAACACCATGTGCATGCAGGCACTGGTGATTGCCCACGCCTGCTATGGCCACAACAGCTTCTTCAAGGGCAACTACCTGTTCCGCACCTGGACCGATGCCACCTCGATCATCGACTACCTGGTGTTCGCCAAGCAGTACATCGCCCAGTGCGAGGAACGCCACGGCATCGATGCCGTGGAAGACCTGATCGACTCCTGCCACGCCCTGATGAACTATGGCGTCGATCGCTACAAACGCCCCTATCCGATTTCCGCCGAAGAAGAGCGCCGGCGCCAGAAAGACCGTGAAGAGCACCTGCAACGGCAGATCAACGACCTGTGGCGCACGATTCCCAAGAGCGCTGAAAAAGGCGGCGAGCGCGACGATGCACGCTTCCCCTCGGAACCTCAGGAAAACATCCTCTACTTCATCGAGAAAAACGCCCCGCTGCTGGAGCCCTGGCAGCGCGAAGTGGTGCGCATCGTGCGCAAGATCGCCCAGTACTTCTACCCGCAGCGCCAGACCCAGGTGATGAACGAAGGCTGGGCGACCTTCTGGCATTACACCCTGATGAACGACCTGTATGACGAGGGCCTGATCACCGAAGGCTTCATGATGGAGTTCCTGCAGTCGCACACCAGTGTGGTGTTCCAGCCCGGCTTCGACAGCCCGTATTACAGCGGCATCAACCCGTACGCGCTGGGCTTTGCCATGTACACCGACATCCGCCGCATGTGCGAGAACCCAACAGAGGAAGATCGCCACTGGTTCCCCGACATTGCCGGCAGCGACTGGCTTTCTACCATCAAGTTCGCAATGAGCAGCTTCAAGGACGAGAGCTTCATCCTGCAGTACCTGTCACCCAAGGTGATGCGCGACCTGAAGCTGTTCAGCATCCTTGATGACGACCAGCGCGACGACCTGCTGGTACCGGCCATCCATGACGAGGCCGGTTACCGGATCATTCGCGAGCAACTGGCAGCCCAGTACAACCTCGGCAACCGCGAACCCAACGTGCAGATCTGGAGCATCGACCGCCGTGGCGACCGCTCGCTGACGCTGCGTCACCAGCAGCACAACCGCAAACCGCTGGGCGACTCTACCGAAGAAGTGCTCAAGCATCTGCACCGCCTGTGGGGCTTTGATATCCACCTGGAGACCGTACAGGGCGACCAGGTGATCAAGACCCACCATATGCCGCCACGTGGGGAGCATGCCGAGAGCGGCGACTACGGGCGCATGGACCTCGCCGTCATCCACCACCTCTGATGCACCGCCATTACTGCCGACAGGGTATCCTGTGGGCAGTAATGGAGGTTGCACATGCACATCTACAAAGTCGGCGGCGCTGTACGCGACCGCCTGCTCGGGCGCCCGGTCAGCGATATCGACTGGCTGGTGGTCGGCGCCACGGTCGAAGAAATGCACGCCAAGGGCTTTCGCCCGGTCGGCGCCGATTTCCCGGTTTTCCTGCATCCGAAGACAGCCGAGGAATACGCCCTGGCGCGCACCGAGCGCAAGAGCGGGCGCGGCTATGGCGGGTTCACTTTTCACGCAAGCCCGGAAGTGACACTGGAAGAAGACCTGATCCGCCGCGACCTGACCATCAATGCGATGGCCGAGGATGAGCAGGGCGTGGTTTATGACCCATACCATGGCCAAGCTGATCTCGAGCAACGCATCCTGCGTCATGTTTCCCCGGCGTTCGCCGAAGACCCCTTGCGTGTGCTGCGCGTTGCCCGGTTTGCCGCGCGCTATGCGCCAATGGGCTTTCGTGTTGCCGACGAAACATTGGCATTGATGCGCCAGATCACCGAATCGGGTGAGCTGGAGGCGCTTACGGCCGAGCGTAGCTGGAAGGAAATCGAGCGGGCGCTGATGGAAAGCCAGCCGCAGGTATTCATCCAGGTGCTGCGCGCATGTGGCGCCCTGAACGAATTGATGCCAGAGCTGGAGCATGGCGCAGATACGCTGGCGGCACTACAACGGGCGGCTCAGCATCAGCAAGCGCTGGCGGTGCGCTGGGCTTGCTTGTTGCGCGGCCTGGAACCAGCAGCGATCAAAGCGCTCAACCAGCGTTTCAAGGCGCCGCGTGAATGCCAGGAACTGGCCATGCTGGTGGGTGAATTTGCCGGGGACGCCGACAACGCTTTGCAGCTAACGCCTGCAAAATTGCTGGAAATGCTGCAGAAGTTCGACGTTTACCGGCGGCCGCAGCGTTTCGAGGATTTCATTGCGGCGTGCGAGATGGCCACCTGTGAAAGTTATCCACAAGGCGATTATCTGCGTGGCGCAGCGGCGGCAGCCCGGGCTGTGGATGTGAAGCCACTGGTTGAAGCCGGGTTGACCGGGCAAGGCCTGGGCGAGGCGCTCAAGGGTGAGCGGCTTAAAGCGCTAGAGGCTTACAAGGCGGGCTGACCACACCGGCCCCTTCGCGGCTAAAGCCGCTCCCACAGGGGCCGCATGATGCCAAGGCTTTGCGGCCCCTGTGGGAGCGGCTTTAGCCGCGAAGGGGCCGGTACAGGTTTACGCCGGGGTCAGCTGCAGCCCCCGCCACTCGAAGTTGACCGGTGCCAACACCTGATCGATCTGCGCCTCCTGCCACAACTGCGCCATGCTTTTTTCCACCCCGGGGTGAATAAGCTCCGGTGCCAGCAGCGACAACGGCCACAGCACAAAGGCATTCTTCAGGATCTCCGCCCGGGGCAGTACAAGCCCATCGAACGTGCCATGCAGGCCGTCGTACATGAGCACATCGATATCCAGCGGCAAGCCTTTGCGATCTGGCGCATAACGGCCATTGTCCGCCTCGATGAACTTGAGCCGGCGATCCAGCTCCATCAGCGGCAAATCGGTCTTGCCGGTGACCACGAAGTTGATGAACGGCCCACTCTTGATTCCCACAGCCTGACTCTCGAACGCCGGGGAACATTGCATGTCGCTGAGCATGGCCGCCAACGCATCGAGCCCCGCACACAGGTGCCGGTGGCGATCAATGTTGCTGCCAAGGCCCAGGTAAACCGTGCTCAGAGACATCCGCGCTCGATCTCCACGCCAACACCGCCCCGAGCAGCAGGAACGGCGCCCGGCTTGGTCAGCTTCAACCGCACCCAGGGAATGTGGAACTCTTCCATCAGCGTCGCCACCAGGCGCTCGGCAAAGGTTTCCACCAGCTCGAAGCGCGCCTGCTCGGCAAATGCCTGGACCCGCGCCGAAACACTGGCGTAGTCCAACGCCAGGTTCAAGTCATCGCCGGCCGCCGCCGGGCGGTTGTCCCAGGCGAAGCTCAGGTCCAGGCGCAGGCACTGGCGAATATCCCGTTCCCAGTCATAGGCACCGATGACGGTATCGACTTCCAGGCCTTCGATGAACACTCTGTCCAAGCACTTCTCTCCACAGCACGACAAGGGCGACGGGCGCCGTTAGAATCAAGGCGTCCTCGCCCGGAATAGTTAGCATGTTTTGGTTATTGGCGCTGCTCGCCTACCTGCTCGGCTCGCTGTCCTTCGCCATCGTCCTCAGCCGCCTTTCAGGCAGCCCGGACCCGCGTTCCAGCGGTTCGGGCAACGCCGGCGCCACCAACATGCTACGCCTGGCGGGCCGTAAACTGGCGATCCTGACCCTGCTGGGCGACCTGTGCAAGGGCTTGTTGCCAGTTTTGCTCGCCCGCGCTGCCGGCCTTGGCCTGCAGGAGCAAGCCTGGGTCGGCGTGTGCGCAGTGCTCGGTCACCTGTTCCCGCTGTACTTCCGTTTTCGCGGCGGCAAAGGCGTCGCTACCGCCGCAGGCATGCTCATGGGCCTGTATTTCCCGGCCGCATTGCTCGCCATCGCCGCCTGGCTACTGACCTTCTACCTCACCCGCACCAGCTCGCTTGCAGCGCTTGTCGCGACCCCGCTGACCTTACCACTACTGGCTTGGCGCGAGCCGGAGGCGCTGCTGCCGATCGCCGTGCTCACGCTGATGATCGTCTGGCGTCACCGCAACAACCTGCGCGATCTGTTTGCCGGGCGTGAAAGGCATTTCTGACACCTCCACAGCCATTCACAGTGGCGGCAACTGCTCCATCGGCCAGCGTGCCTGCACGCTGATCGCCAGGTCCTGCTGCTGCCCGGCCAACAGACGCTGGCAACCGGCGTAGGCGATCATCGCGCCATTATCGGTGCAGAACTGCGGACGCGCGTAGTACACGTTGCCCTTGAGGCCGGCCAGCATGTCTTCCAGCGAGGCGCGCAACGCCTTGTTGGCACTCACGCCACCCGCGATGACCAGGCGCTTGAGGCCGGTCTGCTTGAGGGCGCGCTTGCACTTGATGGTCAGAGTCTCCACCACCGCCTGCTGGAATGCCAGCGACAGGTCGCAACGGGTTTGCTCGCTGTCGTCGCCAGCATTCTTGCATTGCTGCCAGGTATTCAGGGCAAAGGTCTTGAGGCCGCTGAAGCTGAACTCCAGGCCCGGCCGATCGGTCATCGGCCGCGGGAAGACGAAGCGCCCTGGCACACCCTGTTCGGCCAGGCGGGCGATTTCCGGGCCACCTGGGTAATTGAGGCCGATCAGCTTGGCGGTCTTGTCGAACGCTTCGCCAGCAGCATCGTCGAGGCTCTCGCCCAGCAACGCGTATTGGCCAATGCCATCCACGCGCACCAGCTGGGTATGGCCGCCGGAAACCAACAAAGCGACGAACGGGAACTCGGGCGGGTTTTCTTCCAGCATCGGTGCCAGCAGATGGCCTTCCATGTGGTGCACGCCGATCGCCGGGATATCCCAGGCAAAGGCCAAGGCCTGGGCGCACGAGGCACCGACCAGCAGCGCGCCGACCAGGCCAGGGCCCGCGGTGTAGGCAATGGCGTCGATCTCGGTGGCAACGCAGCCAGCCTCCTCCAGCACCTGGCGGATGAGCGGCAGCATGCGCTTGACGTGGTCACGCGAGGCAAGCTCGGGCACCACACCACCGAACACGCGGTGCAGGTCGATCTGACTGAACAGCGCGTCGGCTAACAAACCGCGTTCGCTGTCGTATAATGCGACGCCGGTTTCGTCGCAGGATGTTTCCAATCCCAGTACTAGCATGGGTTCGTCCCTTGTGGGGGCTGAATTCGAAGCCGCGCATGATAGTCCCCGTGCCGGGTGCCGACCAGCGGTTTTCGATCAGAGGCTTTGCATTCCGGCGTACTAAGGGTTAACATCCGCAACCCTTGAAAACCGACGTTCTCCAGCACACCTTTTGTTTTGCCAGGAGCACGTCTACCCCGGTAATGAATTAAGGTAGCCCTGGATGCCAGCCGTCAAAGTTAAAGAGAACGAACCCTTCGACGTAGCTCTGCGTCGTTTCAAGCGCTCCTGCGAAAAAGCCGGTGTACTGGCTGAAGTTCGTAGCCGCGAGTTTTACGAGAAGCCGACCGCAGAGCGTAAGCGCAAAGCAGCTGCTGCTGTTAAGCGTCACGCCAAGAAAGTTCAGCGCGAACAGCGCCGCGCCGTTCGTCTGTACTAATACAGACGTTCTACGCTAGAGCTTCTGCCCTGCCCGGCTTACCGCCGGGCCGATGGCAGGGGTTTGCTTGACCTTGAGCAGCTAGCCCAAGGTGCCTGTCGCAACCTGCAGCGGGCAAAAGGTTTCAAAACGTCAGATCTGGTTTCGGCCAGGCGTGCACGTCCTGTCTGACGAGCCCTCAGTGAAACTGGAGGCTGGCGACGAGCACACCCCCCTCGCACTTCCCCTAGCAGCACTCGCCCCGATAGCGTTTAGACTTGCCAGTTGCCAGATGATGAGACTGCCATGGCCGGGCTAATTCCCCAAAGCTTCATCGACGACCTGATCAACCGCCTCGACATTGTCGATGTGGTGAGTTCGCGCGTTCAGCTGAAAAAGACCGGCAAGAACTACGCCGCCTGCTGCCCGTTCCACAAGGAAAAGACCCCTTCCTTCACGGTCAGCCCCGACAAGCAGTTCTATTACTGCTTCGGCTGCGGCGCCGGCGGCAACGCCCTTGGCTTCGTCATGGACCACGACAACCTGGACTTCCCCCAGGCCGTCGAAGAACTGGCCCGCGCTGCCGGCATGGAAGTGCCCAGAGAACAAGGCCGTCGCGACAACAAACCGCGCCAGCCGACCGATTCGCCGCTATACCCTTTGCTGGACGCCGCCTCGGAGTTCTACCGCCAGGCCCTGCGCAGCCACCCGACCCGCAAGGCAGCGGTGGACTACCTCAAAGGCCGTGGCCTGTCGGGCGAAATCGCCCGGGACTTCGGCTTGGGCTTCGCGCCGCCGGGCTGGGACAACCTGCTCAAGCATCTGGGCGCCGACACCCTGCAACAAAAGGTAATGATCGACGCCGGCCTGCTGATCGAGAACGCCGAAAGCGGAAAACGCTATGACCGCTTCCGCGACCGGGTGATGTTCCCGATTCGCGACAGCCGCGGGCGCATCATCGCTTTTGGTGGCCGGGTACTTGGCGACGACAAGCCCAAATACCTCAACTCCCCGGAAACCCCGGTGTTCCACAAAGGCCAGGAACTCTACGGGCTGTACGAGGCGCGCAAGCACAACCGCAACCTCGACGAGATCATCGTCGTCGAGGGCTACATGGACGTGATCGCCCTGGCCCAGCAAGGCCTGCGCAACGCCGTCGCCACCCTCGGCACCGCTACCAGCGAAGAGCACCTCAAGCGCCTGTTCCGCGTGGTGCCCAGCGTGCTGTTCTGTTTCGATGGCGACCAAGCCGGGCGCAAGGCTGCATGGCGCGCACTGGAATCAACCCTCTCGGCGCTGCAGGACGGCCGCCGGGCGCGCTTCCTGTTCCTGCCCGAAGGCGAAGACCCGGACAGCCTGGTACGCGCCGAAGGCACCGACGCCTTCATGGCCCGAATCAACCAGCACGCACAACCGCTGGCTGACTATTTCTTCGAGCAATTGAGCAACGAGGCCGACCCCCGCTCGCTGGAAGGCAAGGCACACATGGCGACCCTGGCCGCACCGTTGATCGAAAAGATCCCTGGCGCCAACCTGCGCCAGTTGATGCGCAACCGCCTGAAAGAAATCACCGGCCTCGATCCGCAGCAGGTCGAGGAACTGGCGCAGCAAGCGCCAGCGGCCAGCAATGTGCCGGACTACGACCCTGGCTACGACTACGATGCCATGGCCAGCTACACCCCCGACTACGGCGACATGCCGCAGCACGACTACGCGCCCGCCCACCAGGAGCAGGCGTGGAAGCCGAACAAGGGGGGAGGAAAAAAACAGTGGAACGACAAGCCCTGGGACAAGAACCGCAAGGGCGGCAAGCCTTGGCAGCAACGCGACGAAGCGCCGCCGCGCGTGCCGGCCCCCGTCGAACCACCGACCCTGGCCGCCCTGCGCACCTTGCTGCACCACCCGCTGCTGGCCGGCAAGGTCGAGGATGCCAGCCACTTCGCCGACGAAGAACACCTGTACAGCCAACTGCTGGTGGCACTGATCGAAGCTGCGCAGAAAAATCCTGGGCTAAGCTCAATGCAGCTGATCGCACGCTGGCACGGCACCGAACAAGGCCGCCTGCTGCGGGCCCTGGCAGAAAAGGAATGGCTGATCGTGGCCGACAACCTTGAACAACAGTTTTTCGACACTATAACTAGCTTGTCCGCCCGCCAACGCGAGCGCAGCCTGGAACAACTGCTCAGGAAATCACGTCAAAGCGAATTGACCAGCGAGGAAAAATCACAGCTCCTCGCCCTGCTGAGCCGGAATGTTCCCGCACAAACGCCGACCTCATCTGGCGCGTGAGGCCCATGCTCGGGTATAATCCTCGGCTTGTTTTTTGCCCGCCAAGACCTTCAGTGGATAGGGTGTTATGTCCGGAAAAGCGCAACAGCAGTCTCGTATCAAAGAGTTGATCACCCGCGGTCGTGAGCAGGGCTACCTGACTTACGCGGAGGTCAACGACCACCTGCCTGAGGATATTTCAGATCCGGAACAGGTGGAAGACATCATCCGCATGATCAACGACATGGGGATCAACGTATTCGAGAGTGCTCCGGATGCGGATGCCCTTCTGTTGGCGGAAGCCGACACCGACGAAGCCGCGGCCGAAGAAGCCGCTGCTGCGTTGGCGGCAGTTGAAACCGATATCGGCCGCACGACCGACCCGGTGCGCATGTACATGCGCGAAATGGGTACCGTCGAGCTGCTGACCCGTGAAGGCGAGATCGAAATCGCCAAGCGGATCGAGGAAGGCATCCGTGAAGTCATGGGCGCCATCGCTCACTTCCCGGGTACTGTCGACTACATCCTCGGCGAATACGACCGCGTCACCGCCGAAGGCGGCCGCCTGTCCGACGTTCTCAGCGGCTACATCGACCCTGACGACAATATCGCCGCACCGACCGAAGAAGTACCGGTACCTGGCGCCAAGGCCCCTGCGGCCAAGGAAGAGTCGGACGACGAAGACGAAGAAAGTGAAGGCGGTGACGACGATGAAGAGACCGAAAGCGGTCCCGATCCGGTCGTTGCAGCCCAGCGTTTCGGCGCCGTTGCCGATCAGCTCCAGGCCACCAACAAGGTCCTGAAGAAGGGTGGCCGCAATGCCAAGGAAAGCATCGAGGCCCTGCAGGCCCTGGCTGACCTGTTCATGCCGATCAAGCTGGTGCCCAAGCAGTTCGACGTTCTGGTAGAGCGCGTGCGCGATGCCCTGAACCGCCTGCGCCAGCAAGAGCGCGCGATCATGCAGCTGTGCGTGCGTGACGCCCGTATGCCGCGTGCCGACTTCCTGCGCCTGTTCCCAAGTAACGAAACCGACCAGACCTGGTCCGGTGACCTGGCCAAGCGCAGCACCAAATGGGCTGCAGCCCTGGGTGAAAAGGACGCCGCCATCGTTGCTTGCCAGCAGAAGCTGATCGACCTCGAGACCGAGACCGGCCTGACCGTCGCCGAGATCAAGGAAATCAACCGCCGCATGTCCATCGGTGAGGCGAAAGCCCGCCGCGCCAAGAAAGAAATGGTCGAGGCGAACCTGCGTCTGGTGATTTCCATCGCCAAGAAGTACACCAACCGTGGCCTGCAGTTCCTCGACCTGATCCAGGAAGGCAACATCGGCCTGATGAAGGCAGTGGACAAGTTCGAGTACCGTCGCGGTTACAAGTTCTCGACCTATGCCACCTGGTGGATCCGCCAGGCGATCACCCGCTCGATCGCCGACCAGGCGCGCACCATCCGTATTCCGGTGCACATGATCGAGACGATCAACAAGCTCAACCGTATTTCCCGCCAGATGTTGCAGGAAATGGGCCGTGAACCGACCCCGGAAGAGCTCGGTGAACGCATGGAAATGCCTGAGGACAAGATCCGCAAGGTACTGAAGATCGCCAAAGAGCCGATCTCCATGGAAACCCCGATTGGTGATGACGAAGATTCGCACCTGGGTGACTTCATCGAGGACTCGACCATGCAGTCCCCGATCGACGTGGCCACGGTCGAAAGCCTCAAGGAAGCGACCCGTGACGTGCTCTCGGGCCTGACCGCACGCGAAGCCAAGGTGCTGCGCATGCGCTTCGGTATCGACATGAACACCGACCACACCCTCGAAGAGGTGGGCAAGCAGTTCGACGTGACCCGCGAGCGGATCCGTCAGATCGAAGCGAAGGCGTTGCGCAAGCTGCGCCACCCGACTCGCAGCGAGCATCTGCGCTCCTTCCTCGACGAGTGATGACAAACCCCGGCCCAGGCCGGGGTTTTTCTTATCCGACAAATAGTTGTGATCGGCTACTCGGCTGGCTGAATGCCAGTCTACACTCGACTTCAGACCAACTGAGTGTGAGGCCGCTATGCTGCCGATGCCGGCCATTCTGTTGTTGTTCCTGATCCTGTGGAACTCGACGGCCGGCGCCCTGACCCTGACAGACGAGGAAAAAACCTGGCTCACTGCCCACCCGCAGCTGAAGCTGGGCGTCGACGCCTCCTGGCCACCATTCGAATTTCGTGACCAGGAGGGCCGGTACCAGGGATTGGCCGCCGATTACATCGCGTTGCTCCAGGACCGCCTGGGAGTAACACTGAAGCCGGTCGAGCCCAGCAGCTGGACCGAAGTGCTGCAGCAAGCGCGCGAAGGCCGCATCGATTTGCTGCCCGGCATCATGTCCACCCCGCAACGCCAAGGCTACCTTGCGTTCACCCGCCCCTACCTCGATTTTCCGATTGTCATCCTGGCCCACGACGGCGGCCCGCAACCGCGCACGCTCAAGGACCTGTACGGGCTGAAGGTCGCCGTAGTCGAGAACTACGCCCCCCATGAACTGCTGCGCACTCACCACCCGGACCTCAACCTGGTGGCGATGCCCAATGTCAGCTCGACCCTGCAGGCACTGGCCACCGATGCGGTGGATGCCGTGGTCGGCGACCTCGCCTCGAGCATCTGGAGCCTGCGCCAGCTCAAGCTCGAAGGGCTGTACGTGAGCGGCGAAACGCCCTATCGCTATCAATTGGCAATGGCTGCGCCCCGTGACCAGCAAGTACTGATCGGCATTCTCGACAAGGTGATGGCCGACATGTCCAGCGATGAGATCAGCCATATCCAGCAACGCTGGGTCGGCAATGTGGTCGACCAGCGCAGCTTCTGGCATGACACCCTGGTCTATGGCCTGCCCGCCGTCCTGCTGCTGATTGCAATTCTCGCCGTGGTCATCCGCATCAATCGCCGGCTCAGTTCGGAAATTTCCCGGCGCATCGCCCTGGAACAGGAACTACGCAGCAGCGAATATCACTACCGCGGCCTGGTCGAAAGCCTGTCGGCAATCGCCTGGGAAGCCGACGCCAACGATTTCACCTACAGCTATGTCTCGCCGCACGCCGAAGACCTGCTGGGCTACCCACTGCACGACTGGCTCAAGCCCGGTTTCTGGCGCAGCATTCTGCACCCCGAGGATGCGCTCTGGGCCCAGGCCTTCTGCGAGAGTGAAACCGCCGCGGGGCGTGATCACAGCCTCGACTACCGGGTGATGCGCGCCGATGGCCAGCCGCTTTGGGTGCGCAACATCGTCAGCATGATCGAACACGGCCACCGCCCGGTGATGCGCGGCCTGATGATCGACATCAGCGAGACCAAGCGCACGGAAGACGCCCTGCGCCTGTCGGAGCAGAAATTCGCCTCGGTGTTCGAGCAGTGCCCGGACATTCTGTTGATCGCTCGGCACAGCGATGGCGTGCTGCTCGAAGTCAACGAGGCGTTCGAAGAGCAAATCGGCCTGACGCCCGGCGAAGTGATCGGCCGCACCGCCACCGAGCTCAACTTGTGGGGCATCGAAGGCATGGGCCCGAAACTGCTCGAACGCCTGCACCAAGGCGGCATCCGCAACCTGGAAATGACCTTCCGCCGCAGCAACGGCGAGCTGTTCACCGGCCTGACCTCAGCCGAAACCTTCGAACTCGACGGCACCCCGGCGCTGGTGGTGGCAGTACGCGATATCAGCCAGCTCAAGCAAACCCAGCAACAACTGCAAACCTCCGAGGAAAAGTTCGCCAAGGCCTTCCACGCCTCGCCTGACGGCTTGCTGCTGTCGCGTCAGAGCGATGGCCTGCTGCTGGAGGTCAATGAGGGCTTCTGCCGCCTGACCGGTTACGAGTTCAACACCCCTATCGACCAGACCTCATTCGACTTGGGGATCTGGGTCGACCTGAACGAACGCAAGCGCCTGATAGACCAGCTTGGCCGCGATGGTTTCGTGCGTGACTTCAGTTGCCACCTGCGCCGCAGCGACGGGCAGATTCGCCTCTGCGAGCTGTCGGCACGGCCACTGCCGATCGGTGGTGTGGACTGTATGCTGACCATCGCCCGCGACATTACCGAACGCCACCTGATGCAGGAAAAACTGCAACTGGCTGCCACCGTGTTCGAAAATACCGCCGAAGGGGTATTGATCACCGACACCGACCAGCGCATCAGCGCAGTTAACCGCGCCTTCAGCGAGATCACTGGCTACAGCGAGATCGAAGCGCTGGGCCAGACTCCGCGGCTGCTCGCCTCCGGTCAACATGACAGCGCCTTCTACGCCGCGATGTGGCATCAGCTCACCGCTGAAGGCCACTGGCAAGGCGAGATCTACAACAAGCGCAAGAATGGCGAGCTGTATCCGGGCTGGCTGACCATCAGCGCCGTGCGCAACAACGAACGTGACATCACCCACTTCGTCGCAGTATTCGCGGACATCTCCAGCCTCAAGCACGCCCAGGCCAAACTCGACTACCAGGCCCACCACGACCCGCTGACCGGCCTGCCCAACCGCGCCCTCTTCGAAAACCGGCTGCAGGCCGTGCTGACTTGCTCGCAGGTGTCCAACCGCCAGGGCGCCGTGCTGTTCCTCGACCTGGACCGTTTCAAACACATCAATGACAGCCTCGGCCACCCGGTCGGCGACCTGTTGCTCAAAGGCATCGCCCAGCGCCTCAAGGAGCAGGTGCGCGACGTCGACACCGTGGCCCGCCTGGGTGGCGACGAGTTCATCATCCTGCTGCCAGGCCTGCACAAGCCCAGCGATGCCCATGCCATCGCCAACAAATTGCTGGCCTGCTTCATCGCCCCGTTCCAGGCCGGCGAACACGAGTTCTTCACCAGCGCCAGTATCGGCATCAGCCTCTACCCACAAGATGGCACCGACGTCGCCACGCTGATCCGTAACGCCGACGCCGCCATGTACCGCTCCAAGGCCAAAGGCCGCAACCGCGTGGAGGCCTACACCCGTGACCTGACCGTGCAGGCCAGCGAACGCATCGCCATGGAGCACGAACTGCGCCGGGCCATCGAGCGTAACGAGATGAGCCTGAGCTTCCAGCCCAAGCTGAGCCTCAAGACCCAGACCTTGGTCGGCGCCGAAGCGCTGATTCGCTGGAGCCATCCGACATTCGGCGAGGTGCCGCCCGAGCACTTCATTCACCTGGCCGAAGAAAACGGCAGCATTCTCCAGCTGGGCGACTGGGTGCTGGAACAGGCTTGCCAGCAGATGCATCGCTGGAAAAAGGTCTACCAAGCCTTTGGCCCGCTTTCGATCAACCTGGCGGGCGCGCAGCTGCGCCAGCCGAATCTCGCCAAGCGTATCGAGCATCTGTTGAAGGTCTACCAGCTGAAAGCGGGTGACTTGCAGCTGGAGATCACAGAAAACTTCATCATGAGCCAGGCCGAGGAAGCCCTGGCCGTGCTGCACCAACTCAAGCACCTGGGCGTACAGCTGGCAATCGACGACTTCGGCACAGGCTACTCGTCGCTGAGCTACCTCAAGCGCCTGCCGCTGGACATACTCAAGATCGACAAGTCGTTCATCCGTGGCCTGCCGGATGACCCGCACGACGCCGCCATCGCCCGTGCCATCATTGCACTGGGGCGCAGCATGCAGCTGACGATTATCGCCGAGGGTGTAGAGAACCAGGCACAGCAGCGTTTCCTTGCAGCCGAGGGCTGCGAGCAAATTCAGGGGTACATCGTGAGCCTGCCATTGCCGCCTGATGAGTTCGCGGCGGCGTTTCTTCGTATAGCACTGTCCGATCTTTCGGATGGCACGCTTTCAAAACCCTCGTTATAATCCGCGCACTTACTGAGGGCCTATAGCTCAGTCGGTTAGAGCAGAGGACTCATAATCCTTTGGTCCACGGTTCGAGTCCGTGTGGGCCCACCAACCTAGAAGCCGCGTATTACGCGGCTTTCGGCTTTTTGGGTTTGTGGCAGCCGGATCAGTCCTATGGTCCGAAGGTACAAATTAGGTACAGTGCGGCT
Organism: Pseudomonas sp. URMO17WK12:I7; assembly: GCF_003269045.1. Lineage (NCBI taxonomy): Bacteria > Pseudomonadati > Pseudomonadota > Gammaproteobacteria > Pseudomonadales > Pseudomonadaceae > Pseudomonas > Pseudomonas sp. URMO17WK12:I7. Next base: position 57,642 of record NZ_QLTL01000007.1, read on the forward strand.
TCGCTTGCACGCCTTTGGAGTCCTTCAGATGGCCACAATCGTCAAAACCCCTGCCGGCACCTGGAAGGCCGTTATCCGCAAGACCGGATGGCCGACCAACGCCAAAACCTTCCGCACCAAACGCGACGCCGAGGATTGGTCGCGGCGCACCGAAGATGAAATGGTGCGGGGTGTCTATATCCAGCGCAGCGGGTCCGAGCGACTGACACTCGAAAATGCGCTGCAGCGATATATGCGCGAAGTCAGCCCTACCAAAAAGCCCACCACGCAGAAGGCCGAGGCGACCAAGGCTCAGCAGTTGATAAAGCACCTGGGCAAATACTCGCTGGCGGCTCTGTCATCCGAGGTTATAGCCAACTATCGCGATACACGCCTGGGCTCCCTGACCAACCGCGGCCAACCCACCAGCAATAACACCGTGCGGCTAGAGCTTGCCCTCCTCAGCCACCTATTCACTGTCGCAATTCAGGAATGGGGCCTCGGACTCACATACAACCCTGTGCTCAACATTCGGAAACCGAGCCCAGGTGAAGGCCGAAATCGTCGGCTTACAGCAGACGAGGAACGTCGCTTGCTGAAAGAGGTAAACAAGCACAGCAACCCTATGCTCGGATGGATCGTCAGCATCGCCTTGGAAACGGGTATGCGGTCGTCTGAAATCACAGGGCTACGTCGGCATCAGGTCGATGTCAAAAAGCGCGTAGCACGTCTTCTGGTAACGAAGAACGACAGCGCCCGGACTGTGCCACTTAGCAAGCTCGCTGCAGCAACATTCCAAGCAGCGCTTCAAAACCCTGTGCGCCCCATCGATTGCGATTTGATCTTTTTTGGTGAACCTGGAAAGGACGGAAAGCGGCGCCCTTATGCCTTCACCAAAATCTGGGGATTGCTCAAATCTAAGCTGGGCATGCCAGATTTCCGCTTCCACGACCTCCGCCATGAGGCTGTCAGCCGATTAGTTGAAGGTGGGCTTTCAGACCAAGAGGTTTCTACCATCAGCGGCCACAAGTCAATGCAGATGTTGAAACGATATACGCATCTTCGCGCGGAGGACCTAGTGGTGAGGCTCGATAGCTTGAAAGCTAAAAAATAATTTCTATTAAATATTCTCCGACGATAGATTTCAGGAAAACACCTATATACGTTAGCTTTCCACACCCGCCAACTAACCAAAACTATATATTTTGGCAATCACAGACTAACAAAGTCTTTAATCCAAACTAATACGCCTTGGTCGAAAACCGAGGCGTAGCCATTTGACGACTGCGCATCATTACCCAAAGATACGCCTAACTATTAGCAGCTATGGTTGATTGACAATGACGACCGAACAATATTTGCTTGAGCGCTTTGGCCCACTAATGAGCATCGTAGACATTGCCGCGATATTAGGCCGATCTCCAGAAGGCGTTAGAGTCGCCCTTTACTCAAACACCGAAATTTCTAAAAGACTCAAACCTACGATGCTCAAGATCGGCCGGCGAGTTTACTTCCGCACCCTCCAAGTCAAGGAGGTATTGTCGCTCGACGGAGAGCGTGGAAGTGCAATCCCATGAGCACGGATCAAACCTTCAAAGTCAAAAGGCCGCCCTACTGCATTGTTCCAGCAAGCGTCCTAACCGAGAGCAGGCTGAGCTGGCGCGCGCGTGTGGTCTTGTCTTGGATGCTGGGTCAGAACGAAGGCTGGGAGCTTAGAGTCGGCCACATACGTGGAAAATTTGGCCTCAGCGAGCAGCAATGGAGCGCTACAAGCAAAGAGCTACGGGCGCTAGGCTACTTCAAGCAGGAGCGATTCCAGAATGAATCAGGGAAGATCATCTGGGAGAATTTTGTCACGTATACCCCCAGTGAACCATCCCCCCAAAAACCAGGGGATGGTCGATCATGCCATGGTGAGCCACTGCCCGGGAAACCATCCCCTGGCCCCAAGGGGGATATACCAATAAAAAGAGAAAACAATACAAACCATACCAATATAAAAGAAACTAGAACAAAACCTAACACCAGCGAGATTTCACCGAAGCATACGCTCACATGGCCAACACTGGCCGCCACAGAGCGGAGCCTCATTGAGCCATTATTGATAGATGTGGACCAACAAGCCGCTCAGATGCTTCTTGATGAGCTAGCAGGCAACCTGGAAGCAGGTAGAGTTAAAGCACCTAACAGATGGTTTAAAGCAGTTCTCAAACGCTACAGGGAAGGTAAGTTCTCACCCACGATTGCACGCGCCATGGCAAATAAGCAGAATTCTTCATTGCCGGACCAGCCGCCCAAAACGAAGCGGGTAATTAAGACGAGATCGGTTGCGGATGCAAACATCTCCGGCATGCCAAAGCACATAGCCGCAGTTCTGAATAGAAAATATCAGCAGCCACAAGCGTAGGAGCGGAGCGCTGTGAAACCTCGCCTTCATTCGCCGTTCATCTCCGCGCTCCGCTTGGGCAACCCCTTCGGTTGCATCCCGCGTCCTATCCTTGCCGGACGGGCGGCAGGGGCAGGTCCGGCGGCTTCGCCTTGTTCCTCCCCCTGTCGCTAGGCTTGGTCGCTTACAGCTGCATCAAGGGTACGGCTAAGCCCATCATCCTCACCCGTTCGGTGCTCGCCCTCCGGGCTGCGCTCCGCTGCGGCTTGCGGTGATGCCCTTGACCCAGCTTCCAGCTATTCGTGAATGCTGGCTGAAACAAATTCGGTCAGAGTGAGCTTCCCGTCCACAAAAGCTTGAGCGCGTCGCTTTTCTTCAGCGCTCAATACAAAGCCCTCGAGCCCGATTGACGCGCAAGCATACTCGACAGCCTTCCGACGCCGCTCCCGCTCAGCACTCGTGATGATGATGCTCTCCGAAGTATTCACGGGCTTCCCCTCGTGTCGGTGACTAAAGCAAGACAATTTCAGCGCTGAACAGATAAACGAGGGTCAAGGGCGTCACCGGAGGCCGCAGCCCGTGAAACGGGACCGGGCGAGGATGACGGCGAAGCGCACCCTTGACGCTGCGCCCCCCAATCCTATTTGCGGGGCTGCTGGGTGTTTTTCCCAGCAGCCCCTGCTACCGGCGAGGGCGGGAAGTCCAGAGGGGCAGAGCCCCTTTGGGCAAGCCCGCCAGGGCGCGCAGCAGGGTCCACGGCACTGATACCCGCTAACTACCAACTTTCCCTCCTCTCGCCCTACCCCAGTTCTTGCCCAGGTTCTGCATCACATGCTGCCGGTAGGCTGGGTTCCAAACACTGTTTCCCGCGATCACATGATTCACACCTCTTGCAGTGGTCATCATGCCCGACTGAAGGTCACGGCGCGTTGACATCGGATTGACTGTGTTGAAGACAGCTTTGGCTGGATTTAACGCAGCCTGAGCCATCTGCCGCAATGTGATCGCACTGGACGACAATCCACCTGCAAGCTGGCCTCCTAAAGAGTAAGCCTGATAAACCATATAGAGCACGACCCCACTCAACGCGAGGATCTCCAGCACGTCGGTCGCTGGACCGCTTCCAGCAGTGGGCTGCACATCAGCAAGCATTGTCGAAAAAAACTTCATCCCCAGCGTAAGCACTGACGTGATCGCTGCGCATTGGATGATGTAGGTCATCACTTGGGCGAACCATTGATCGAACCACTTGCTGGTCATCTGGCCGAACAGCAGCAGTGCAATGAAGAGCGGTCCGCACCCCAGCAAAAATGCCAACAGCACCTTGGCTGTAATGATCATCGCTCCAGCGGGTACCGTCATCAGGAATGTTGCAAAGAGCATCGTCCCAGCGATGAGCCAGTCATAAAGAATCATGCCTATCTCGGTCATCCCACGCCGTCCTGCACGAGCAATGAGATCGGAAAAGATATCCATGCCGTCGGTCATAGCTCTATCAATCACCTGATAGACCGATTTCGCAGCTACACCGTCGCCGTTTGGCGAAAATGCATCTGCCAGGCCAACCTCCAGGCCGTGAATCGCGTCCACCACCCAACCAAGGTACGTATCAGCATTGAGTGCCAATGCGCCGACGAATACCCACTTCAGCATCAACTTGAAGAGATGTGGAAGGGGATGCTCGATGAATCCACCGACTGACAAAAGGCCTAGGATCATGAAGAACAGACCACCGCCGACAACGAACAAGCCCGAGAAATCATCAATGACACTATGTGCCATGAGCTGAACGTAGCTGTTCAACACCGCGTCGACTGAACCTCCTATCCATTCGAAGATATTCGACCCCATAGTCACTGCCCCTCCAAATTCAGCAACTCACGCTTCCGATAGCCACGCTGATCGAGCTGCTGCTCATTCCTGGCTTGCTTGGCATTAACGCAGTTCGGCGTAAGGGCCAGAGTCCCGGCATTTCGCTCGCACTCTGATATACGGATATCCCTCTCCGAGCTGTGGGCTTTGTACCAATCGACAGAATGGACCGGTTCATCCGCCCCGCAGCCCGTGAGCAGAAACAAAACGACAATTGAGAAACGAGAGGCTGTCATTTCCGGCCCTCCCGATTCCGATCCGCCCGATTCACTTCACGAGTCAGCACATGCTCCGCCTCCGTGCGGAATTCCCCAGCAAATTTCAGCGAATAGGCCAGCTCAGCAGCGTTGATAATCTGAAGTGCTGCAAGCGTTCTCAACGCGCTTTCCCTTGTCCCTGCCCAACTACCCGCGATGCGGTATTCAGACCTCGAAATCAATAGCGACGAACCCAGTGCACATGCGAATGAGATCAAAACGGCGAGCGTTGACGAGATTGGTCCAGTTGCTCGGGGCGGCACTATCTGCAACCAATCGGCAAGCGCTAATACACAAGGCACGATCGCGGCCGACGCCGCCAGGAGATCGCTCTGGATCAACTCAGGTGCACGTCTTGACACCTCTTTCAAAGCCCCGAACCGGCCAATGCAAATCCAGAATCGTCGTAAGGAAGTGAGGATGAAGAAGCACACGACCAAGGGGAGGATATGAGCGTACGAGATCATTTCAGTTGCTCCCCAGGTTCAGCAATTCGCGATTCTTGTAGCCTCTCTTGTCGAGCACCTGGGCATTCAGTTCCCGTTGCCGCTGCTCCTGAATCTTGCCCTCGGCCTCAGCGACCATTTGGAACATCTGCAATTTGGTCTGCTCGTTCTGGATCATCGCTTGCTCTGCAGCGATGCGACCCTGCAGCTCTGCGATCCCTTTGGGATCTTGCGTTTGATTGATCTGCCCCATGAGCTGGTCAATCTGACGCAGTCGGGCTTCGGCCTGGTCATAGGCCTCCAGAGCAAACGCCTTATCCTGTGACGGCTTCACCGCCTGTGCTCGGCAAGCATCGCGCTGCTGATCCTGAACCAGGCTTTCGCAGGCATCGAACACCTTGTTGTCCGAATAGATCGAACCAGCACGGCTATTCAGGCCTGAATAGCCGCCACGCTTCACTGCGTCATACACAGCCTGCCAATCTTGGGGCAGATACTCTCGCAGCTGCGGATCATCAAATACTCGACCGAGCCCACGCGACCCCGTGAGCGCGCCGTACTGCTGCTTCATCTGATCAATCTGGGATGTCATCTGCTGAACCTGTTGGGCCCAGCGAGTCGTGTTAGATGTGAACTCTGCAACAGTCATGGGGGAATCCGTCACTTGGGTAGTAACGGTTACAGGGATTTGCGCGTATCCCTGCTGCGAGCCCAGCATCAACGCGAGCGTTGTCGCGAAACTAAATGGTTGGAAGCCTTTGAAGGCGAAACGCTTGAACAGATCCATAGTCACCTCTCCATTGGACATGGTGAACACTGGGCCGTCTGTCCGGCCTGTCGATCTGTTTAGGAATCGCACCCGGCACGGTTGTACCGTTCTTGGGGTGACTATGCGCCAGTCTTACCCGGTGTAGGCCCTGTTTTTTAGGGGCCGCGCCCATAATGCAATAAGCATCAGCGAGGCGGTTACAGCGTTCACAGAATTAACCAAAGCACTACACTTTGGCGATACATATTATCTCACTTTGGATCAATATATAAAAGCGCCATACGTCCCAATTCTTCGTCATGACGAAATCCCGATTGCTATGAAGTACTACTGCAGGATAGGCTAACCGCCGGTAAAACGTCATACATCACGGATGTCACTTTGTTTGCTAGCACAGACAGGGCCCATGCTATGAATACTGAGAAAAGATCACCGATTCTGAGTGTCCGTCTAGGACCTGAGCTTAAAACTCGCTGGGAAAACTATTGCGAAGAGCTAGGCCGAGCCCCTAGCTCCGCAATCAGAGAGGCTGTCGAGCGACAACTTAAGGCTGTTGATGAACCTCTTGCACCTAAAACCTATCGCCAGATCGAGAACGAACAAGAAATAAAACAGCGCTTTGAAATCCTGCTGACCACTTCCGAGAAAAAATCAATAAAAGAGCGGGCGCATATTGAGCGGTGCTCAATGCGTCGCTGGATTATTGATGCCATCCGCGCTGGACTTACGCACGAACCCCAGTTTGGGATGTCTGAAATTGACGCACTAGGTGAGTCCAATTATCAGTTGTTGGCCTTAGGCCGCAACCTTAACCAGATTGCCCGGCGATTGAATGAGGGGAATTACGAGCCTGTCACTGTTCAGAGAATCGAGGCACTAAGCCGGATCATCGACAAGCACACTGACCTGGTTAGCTCAGCCATTCGTGCGAGCTTGGAGCGATGGAGCCTCAAGTGACCTAGCCTGACCTAGGTTCATCCGCGCTTTCGCCACCAGCCGAACGGAACCAGGCACCTCCTCGGCCCCAACACCCAGCGGTAGCCGCCGTAAGCCAAAACTCACGGAGCATTACGAGGTCCAATCGGCGCAGACTGCCTGTGCAGATCGACTCAGAAATTCCCCGCTGCGTGTGAATGGTCTAGAATTGCTTACCGCTTTGAAATCCTAGGCAAGCGGTCTGCGGAGGCATCGTGTCACCTAATGCATCACAACTCTCAGCGCTTTCACGGCTGTTTTCCCCAGGTGTTTTCCGGGAAATTTCGCGGAAAGGGCAGTCGGCGCTGTTTTCTCGGCTATTTTCGCAAACGGGCATTGACTTGGTGTCACACCACACGGTGGCTGATGGCTTCGATGCAGCCTTTGCGATTCTCCGGAGGTCTGGGTGTCGCGACGAGTATGTCTATCGTGCAGCATTAACACAGAACGTCTTGCTCGGTACTCACTCCTTAAATAGTGCAAGCATGTTGACAGAGTTTCGTGCTGGTGCCTGCAAAGCCGATTTGGCTATTCTAAACGGAACAGCAACTGTCTATGAGATCAAATCTGAACGAGATTCGCTCGCACGCCTAGAAAATCAGATCAAAAATTATCGGAAAGTCTTTGCCAAGATATATGTTATCGCAGGTGAAGCGCATGTAAACAGCGTATTGGAAAATACACCTCCCGATATCGGAGTGATGTGCTTAAATCGCAGAAACCAGATTTCAAAACTTCGCGTAGCAGTTGATAAGTCGGAGAGTGTATGTCCTGTCACAATCTTCGAATCTCTGCGTTCCGATGAAGCTCGCTCTATTTTAACCGACCTTGGATTGGTAGTTCCTGACGTACCAAATACCATTTTACGCAGTGCAATGCGTGACTTTTACGCACAACTTGCACCAGCAGAAGTTCATAAGGCTATGGTCAGCACCCTGAAACAGACGCGTAGCCTCGCTCCTCTTAGTGGATTTATTCAGCAGCTGCCTCTATCACTGCGCCCAATAGCTCTATCAGTACAGCTACGGAGCAAAGATCAACAGCAGCGCTTTATCAACGCAGTAAATCTTCCTCTAGCTCAAGCCATGGACTGGAAATAATCTGAATGTACTACCCATATTTTCGTGGAAAACAGTTCGAACTAATTTCTATTCGTGAAAATGCACCTCTTATGGCTGCTTCAAATTTTGCACCCATAGTCGAGCCAGTCCGAGAGGCGCTAAGTGGTTTAGACAGAGCTATAAAAGCTGTATGCGAAGCGAAGGGCAAAGCAATAGTGATCGTCAATCCCTATCATGGTGATCACCGGGAGAATGGGGCAGGCATAACTGAATTTGTACGAGGATATATCGATAACCCATCAATTGGAGCGGGGATTCTACTCCGTCAAGATATGGGGATAGCTGAGGCGATGCAGCTTTGCGAGCGTCATCACCAACACCAATTAAACTTTATCCACGCTGGATTCACGCACGGAAAGGAGTTGGCGCACGAGCTGGGAGAGACTCCCACTACAGCGCGACATATTTTCAATGAAAACTTCTGCCCCAAAACATATCGGAAACATTTCAGCGGAAGTGAGCGTATTCTTCTCCGAGATGGCTTCAAGCGCCGTCGAAATAGAGACTATCCACCGGTAGAACTATTTTCAGACCTTAACGTGACCTTCCAAGATGAAGGCATGAACGCTTTCGGAGATTTTTCGATCGTTGGAGATGACTACTCGGAGTCCGGCGGGCCAGCTTATGCGGTAGCAATCCATTTAACATTCATTGATCCCGACCAAGATGATGCAATGTTTATATATCACTTTGTATCCACTAGCCAAGACACTCCTACCGATCCAGCGGGAAAATTTGCTGAAGCGCTTGACAAACTAATCGACAAGCTGAATTCCGGAACCTCTAATTTATACGAGACTAATGCTTTGCAAGAGCTTCGTTCGCTGCATAGCAAAGGGCATTTCCCAGGACTAGGCTATTTAAAGAAAATCTCACTAAATCACCATATCGAGACCGTAGCCAAATTTTTTAGCTGAGAATAATATGCCAGCCCATTGCTGCCCAGAATGTTTTGGTGACCGCGGATTGAGACACAGTATCATCCCGCTGAATTCTAAAACAGTTGGGAAATGTGACTTTTGTGATTCAGTCGATCAGAATCTAGTGGAACCAGGAGTTCTAGCCGAATGGTTCAACTTATTGATAAGCATATATGAACCAGATGCAGATGGTAAGCTATTAGTTGAGTGGTTGAAAGAAGACTGGGAGCTTTTTTCGCACACAAAGATGGATACTGCTCACGCCAAGGAGCTGCTGGGTGAAATACTTGACGATGGAGATATCGTTCGTCGGAACTTTTCTCCGTCCGAGAAGTATAAGAGTGAAGTACTCGTTAGATGGGAAACTTTCCGCGACGAGTTAATGTACAAAAACCGATACTTCCTTGATGAACCATTAGATACTGATCGGCTTAAAGAACTATTGGCTCACCTGCCTGCTGATGACTTACCACAACTATGGTACAGAGCTAGGATTCGTACTGGCGAAAAAAATTATGAAATCAAAGATATGGGACCTCCACCGAATCGACTAGCTTCCCATGGCCGAGCGAACCCTCCTGGAATTCCATATTTGTATGTTGGCTCACAGCCGGACACAGCAGCCTCGGAAGTCCGCCCTCACACTGGCGAAGTTGCATGCGTAGCTGAATTCAAAATTACCGCTCCCCTCCGAGCAGTAGACCTTAGAAACCCACGAAAGCTGGTATCGCCATTTTTGCTGGGTGACGCAAGTGCAATCGGGCAATTGCGTGCCGACATTCCGTTTCTTGAGCGTTTGGGGGAGGAACTTACCAGGCCAGTTCTACCTCAAGGTGCAGCGATTGACTACGTACCAAGTCAGTATCTATGTGAGTTCATTAAGAAAAGCGGATACGACGGGGTAATCTACCGAAGTTCAGTAAGCGACGGAATGAACTTAGCCCTTTTTGACCCAAGCAAAGCAGAGGGTGGGGATGTTAGCCTGTACAAGATTAATAGAGTATCAGTGGATGTCCAAAGAGAGCAGTGACAATCATCCTTAGAATCGTCCTGACCTTTGAACATCAGTGAGCAACAGATAAACTGCTTTATAGCCACCCATGAAGGCTAATGGGTGGTAAGCCCCTCTCCCCCTACTCGCCATGCCGATTACTTTCATGGATTCCAAGAAAGTATCAAAGCCAATTAGATTTGACTCCGCCTCAACAATGCGCAGCACTTCGTCGAGATTGTCAATCACAAAACTCTTATCTTGGGTTTCATCCGCCAATGGATTATCGATAACCATATCAAACCCCAAATCTGAAGGCTTGACCTTGGCTAAATCCACCCAAAAAAACCTGTTACAACTCCCGAGCTCAATTAAATCTTTTGCCAACGGGCATCCAGCAATCATAGGGATGCCTAAGCTACGCCCCGCCGCAGCTGCTACAGCCAATTCGTGGTTGATTTTCATATGGATCAAACCGTTTTGTTCTCTTAAAACCTTAGGGCGCCTGGCGTATAAGCCCAAGACTCTAAATCCATGAGCGCTGTGCAAGTCCTTGGATAAGCCTGATCCCTCCCGAGTCATCCACGGATAAATTGGGGTTACGGAGGTGTACTTTTCACGTAGTTTATTTACCAGCTCAGGGATAAGCACATACTCCGCAGATCTTTCACATACATAACTTATCGGCCCAAGCATATCCACCCCAAACTTGCTTAAACAATATCATTTTATCGAATCGTAGTGCTCTATGCATTGCACAGTACGATTTAAAATTGTTGAAAACCCTGAAAAATCTATACTGCCTTTTTTAGCCAGAATGACTTTTTTGGCAAACACTTCTTTGCCATACTCCGTAGCGGTGTCTATATTTTTGTCAGGATTGAATTTTTTTCCGGAAACCTTTTCATCCAAAGTCGACTTTAAAAATAGATCTTCAATTGCTGTACTCTTTGCGCCCCCTAAAGGGGTTAGCACGATATATAGATTATGGATGACATGGATAAATTCTGCGTGGCGATACCCTGCCCCTCTACTCGCAACCGGATAAACTACCGCTGAACTTTTGCCCTTGAGAAAATTTTCAGTCGTGCCAAAACCGCTATCATTATCAAACATAATAATTACAGGATTTTTAGGCTTTGGCGCCTGATAGAAACCATAGTGTCTTTCATATTGCTCGATGAAGCTCTTTAGATAATTAGCACCACCATACAACTGAAGCAAAAATTTGGTTCTTTCACTGTATCCGAACAAAGAAATCAGAAGTTTATAGGGCGCAACAGGAGTTTTCACGTTTGCAAGACGCGGGTACGCCGCAGCAAGACTGTGTATGGCTGATCTTATGTAAATATTGTCAGTTTGACCTTCGCATATAATAACCGGTTTATCGTTAGCGTAAAAATGCCGATAATACAAAAATCTACTAAACGTTCTTTCTCTACCGCTTAGGAGTTCGCGAGTATTGAGCTTATGGTCAGCCAAAGCATACTCGCGATTTAGTGGCAGCTTCTGTCGCAGGCGATTATAGTAATCGACCTGGTCAATAAAATTTAAGCGGCCCTCCAACTCAAACAGCGTTCCCCTTCTACTTACGGCGCCATTATTAATTACAAACTCTCCAGTTCTGAAAAGCGAATGGCATTGAGATTTCACTGTCCGCCAGTACTCACTCTTTACGTTTGGCTTTTCATTCACGACAAGGCCTGTAACATCCTGACGTGAGTCCTTATACTGAACCCTTGTTTTTTTAGCGTTCAGTTTAAAGCCAGCTCGAATAATCTCGCGTTCGATGTCGAGGCCGCACTCATAGCTTCCGGAGACATCCTTAGCAATAGCTATAGGAAAAACATTTTTTCGCGTTGAGAAAGTTATATCATCTGCATAGCGTGAGTAAGTACAGGAGTTCTTCTTTGCCAGCGCGGCCAGCCTGATATCTAAACTGTGGGCTATTAGGTTTGTGATGACTGGCGAGCATGGACTCCCTTGCGGAAGCTTATTGTCATAACAGGCTATTTGAGCGAGAACGGTTGCGACATTAGGATCAAGACGAAAATTGTTATTGGTTATAAAAAATCCCCGGACACGGCCGAAGTTAAAACTATCAAAGAAGTTATTAATATCTATGTTTAAAACGTTCTTCTTACCCAAATGCATCAAAGCATTTGTTATGATCGACCTTTTCCGCACAAAACCGTGAGAAAGCGTTGACGTAAAAACATAATCCACCCGCTTTGCGCGCCTCCCACGAGTTTTACCCTCGTTTTTTGCGAATCTACCCTTAGGAGCTCGCGGGGGCTTTGCTTTATTTATTTCCTCGATGCAATCCTGCAGAAGTATAGATAGAGAAGATTGCACAGCTTTGAGCCGCTCAGAGGGGGCAAAGATCGTGCGAGTTCCACCACTTTTTTTTGGAATTTCAAACCTAGCGTACTGGGTAGACGGTTTCAGTACGTAAAGCAGATAGGTAAGAGCAGAGGCTTTGATTCCCAAGAGTAGTGCGAGTTCAGGCTTCGTCCGAACGGCCCGGAGGGCATCGATTTTTCTCATAAGACGCACTACGCAGGTGAGGTGAGAGGCGGCTTATGGGCACTCCTACGCAACTGGAGGGACCGTCAAACGTCGACAAGTCTCATAGGGCAGTCCTTTCGGACATTGTTTTCACTGATCGCGATCCGCGATCCAAAATCTGCCCATAAGCCTGAGCCGAGGCTATCAAAACGATATCACCGATTCAAGGTAATGCCGTTCGTAGGCTTTCCGCTGGTTTCGTCGACCCCTTCGACATGCATCGAATCTCAACACTCAATGATTTTTTGCTACGGAGGACAGCCACTGCGACTCATGGAAACGGTACGATCACGGTACAGCACCGAGCTTGGATGGATTTCTGTAGATTACGGACAACCCCTTGTATTACTGGGATTTCAGGTGTGTTAGGTTACGTTCAGCTTCGGGTGATTTCTCTAGTCATATCAAACCGCCCGGCAACTCATAATCCTTTGGTCCACGGTTCGAGTCCGTGTGGGCCCACCAGATCATGAAAAAGCCGCGCATCCGCGCGGTTTTTTTATGCCCGATTGCCGGCAAGGGTTTGGGGCTTGCCCTGCTCATCTACGGCTGGCTAGGCTAACGGACCAACCGTAGAGACTCACCATGTCGGATGCCCGCCCCATCACCCTCGACGAAATCGACCGTCAGTTGCTCGCCCTGCTGCAGATCAACGCCCGCGAAAGCGTCGCCACCCTCGCCCGCCAGCTGGGCATCGCCCGCACCACGGTCAACTCGCGCCTGGAGCGGCTTGAGAAGAACAAGGTAATCACCGGCTATGGCGTGCGCCTTGGCCAGCGCCTGATTGGCGGTGGGCTGCAGGCTTATGTCGGGATCAAAGTACAGCCACGCTCTGGCAAGGAAGTGGTCCGGCGGCTGAGTGCCATGGGGCAAGTGCAGCAGCTGTGCGCGGTGAGTGGCGAATTCGACTACGTGGCCTGGCTACGCAGCGATTCGCCGGAACAACTCGACCAACTGCTGGACCAAATTGGCAGTGTCGAGGGAGTGGAAAAAACCACCACGTCGATCATCCTGAGCAGCAAGGTTGATCGGGGGCAGCCCATCTAAACCTTCGCGTGGGATCGGCGTTGCCTGCTGATCATCAAAATAGCCACAGAATCGGTCGATATGACCACCGAACACACATTACGACATCATTCTGCATCTTAATTACGAACACCCCGCTTCATAAAATGACCCACAGCCATCTCCTATACTCAGGCTCCGCCCTTCGCGCAGCCGCTCTGGCAAGGTCACTTCATGAACAAGAAAAACCGCCACCCCGCCGACGGCAAACAACCCATCACCATCTTCGGCCCGGATTTTCCCTTCGCCTTCGACGACTGGCTGGAACACCCGGCCGGCCTGGGCAGTATCCCGGCCGAGCGCCATGGTGAGGAAGTCGCCATTGTCGGTGCAGGCATCGCCGGCCTGGTGGCGGCCTACGAATTGATGAAGCTTGGCCTCAAGCCTGTGGTGTACGAGGCCTCGAAGCTCGGCGGGCGCTTGCGCTCGCAGGCCTTCAACGGCACCGACGGCATCATCGCCGAGCTCGGTGGCATGCGCTTCCCGGTGTCCTCCACCGCCTTCTACCACTACGTCGACAAGCTGGGGCTGGAAACCAAGCCCTTCCCCAACCCGCTGACCTCTGCCTCGGGCAGCACGGTGATCGACCTCGAAGGCCAGACCTACTACGCCGAAAAAGCCAGTGACTTGCCCAAGCTGTTCCATGAAGTGGCCGATGCCTGGGCCGATGCACTGGAAAGCGGTGCCAGGTTCGCCGACATCCAGCAGGCGATCCGTGACCGCGACGTACCTCGGCTGAAAGAGTTGTGGAACACGCTGGTGCCGCTGTGGGACGACCGCACCTTCTACGACTTTGTCGCCACCTCGCGCTCGTTTGCCCAACTGAGCTTCCAGCACCGCGAAGTGTTCGGCCAGGTCGGGTTCGGCACCGGCGGCTGGGACTCGGACTTCCCCAACTCGATGCTGGAAATCTTCCGCGTGGTGATGACCAACTGCGATGACCACCAGCACCTGATCGTCGGCGGCGTGGAGCAAGTCCCTCAGGGTATCTGGCGCCATGTGCCGGAGCGCTGCGCCCATTGGCCGCAAGGCACCAGCCTGAGTTCGCTGCATGGCGGCGCGCCGCGCACCGGGGTAAAACGCATTGCACGTGCCGCCGATGGACGCCTGGCGGTCACCGACAACTGGGGTGACACCCGCCACTACGGCGCGGTGCTCGCCACCTGCCAGAGCTGGCTGCTGACCACCCAGATCGACTGCGAAGAGTCGCTGTTCTCACAGAAGATGTGGATGGCCCTGGACCGCACCCGCTACATGCAGTCGTCGAAAACCTTTGTCATGGTCGACCGGCCGTTCTGGAAGGACAAGGACCCACAGACCGGCCGCGATCTGATGAGCATGACCCTTACCGATCGCCTCACCCGCGGGACCTACCTGTTCGACAACGGTGAGGACAAACCGGGCGTCATCTGCCTGTCCTACGCCTGGATGAGCGACGCCCTGAAGATGCTGCCGCATCCGGTGGAGAAGCGCGTGCAGCTGGCTCTGGATGCACTGAAAAAGATCTACCCGAAAACCGACATCGCCGGGCACATCATCGGCGACCCGATCACCATTTCCTGGGAAGCCGACCCGCACTTCCTCGGCGCCTTCAAGGGCGCTCTGCCGGGCCACTACCGCTACAACCAACGCATGTATGCGCACTTCATGCAGCAGGACATGCCCGCCGAACAACGCGGCATGTTCATCGCCGGCGACGACGTGTCGTGGACCCCGGCCTGGGTCGAAGGCGCAGTACAGACGTCGCTGAATGCGGTGTGGGGTATCATGAACCACTTCGGTGGCCACACCCACCCGGACAACCCAGGGCCGGGCGATGTGTTCGACGAGATCGGGCCGATCGCCCTGGCCGACTGAAAACAAGGAGGCAGCATGCGCATCGCTCTGTTCCAGGGCGCACCCAACCCGCTGGACGTGCCCGGCAACCTGCAACGGCTGCGTCACCAGGCGCAACTGGCAGCCGAGCGTGGCGCGCAGCTGCTGGTGTGCCCGGAGATGTTCCTGAGCGGCTACAACATTGGCCTGGCGCAGGTCGAACGGCTGGCCGAAGCCGACGATGGCCCCTCGGCCATGGCGGTGGTGGAAATCGCTCAGGCGCACCGGATCGCCATCGTCTATGGCTACCCGGAGCGTGCCGATGACGGGGCGATCTACAACAGCGTGCAGTTGATCGATGCCCATGGCCGCAGCCTGAGCAATTACCGCAAGACCCACCTGTTCGGCGAGTTGGACCGGTCGATGTTCAGCCCTGGCGCCGACCATTTCCCGGTGGTCGAGCTGGAAGGCTGGAAGGTCGGCCTGTTGATCTGCTACGACATCGAGTTCCCGGAGAACGCCCGGCGCCTGGCGCTGGCAGGTGCCGAGCTGATTCTGGTGCCGACCGCGAACATGGCGCCTTACGATTTCGTCTGCCAGGTGACCGTGCGCTCGCGAGCGCAGGAAAACCAGTGCTACCTGGTGTATGCCAATTACTGCGGGGCCGAAGACGAGATCCAGTATTGCGGGCAAAGCAGCATCATCGGGCCGGACGGCAGCCTGCTGGCCATGGCCGGGCGCGACGAGTGCCTGCTGCTGGCGGAACTGGAGCATGAGCGGGTGGTGCGGGGGCGTGAGGCGTTTCCTTATCTGACCGATCTGCGTCGAGAGTTGCATCTGCTTCAGGGCTGACAGGGGCCGCTTTGCGGCCCATTCGCGGGTAAACCGCTCCCACAGCATGTTTACAGGCCTTGGTCCTGCGCAACGCCTGTGGGAGCGGGTTTACCCGCGAATGGGCCGGGCCTGCCTTACAAATGGGTTAGCATGGACACCTGCCCCGGAGTTCCCATGCCTGACACCACCCGCCACCTCGCACTCGCCAACGGCCTGCAACTGACCTTGCGTCATGCCCCGCGCCTGAAGCGCGCAGCTGCAGCTCTGCGAGTGCACGCGGGCAGCCACGACGCTCCGCGCCAGTGGCCGGGCCTTGCCCACTTCCTCGAGCACCTGTTCTTCCTCGGCACCGCGCGCTTCCCACTGGAAGACGGCCTGATGCGCTACGTCCAGGCCCTCGGCGGCCAGGTCAATGCCAGTACCCGCGAACGCACGACCGACTTCTTCTTCGAAGTACCACCGGCCGCGCTGGCCGGTGGGCTGGAGCGCCTGTGCCAGATGCTTGCCGAGCCGGACCTGAGCATCGAGCGCCAGCACCGCGAGCGGGAAGTCATCCACGCCGAATTCATCGCCTGGTCACGCAACCCGCAAGCACAACAGGCGTTTGCCTTGCTGCAGTCGGTGGTAGGCGATCATCCGTTGGTCGGCTTTCATGCAGGCAACCGCTATTCCCTCGCTTTAGGCAATATTGCCTTCCAGCAAGCCCTCACCGGTTTTCACCAGCGCTTCTACCAGGGCGGTCAGATCACATTGAGTCTGTGCGGCCCGCAGCCACTGGATGCACTGGAACTACTCGGCAGGCAATTCGCCGGCATCTTCGAATCGCGCGCAACTGTGCCCCAAGCATTGCCACCCGCCCTGGCTGCCAACGAGCCGCTACTGTTCGCTCACGAAGGCTTGCCTGCAGGTGCAGAACAGGCGCTGGAGCTGCTGATGGCCTGCCTCGGCGATAACCGCCCCGGCAGTTGGCTGGATGCACTGCAGCGACGTGGCTGGCTCAAAGGGTTCAAGGTCGAGAAGCTATATGCCTTCGCCGGTCAATTGCTCTGGCACATCGACCTGAAGCTCGGCCCAGATGCGAGTTTCGACGAAGCCCGGAAGCTTCTGCACGGCTGGTTCGACTTCATCCGCCAGTCAGACCCCGTCCAGCTCAATGGCGCGTTCGGCCTCTTGCAGCAACGTCGCGAGCGCAATGCCAGCGCACTGGAACTGGCCCGCCGCGACAGCGCCAGACAACCGTTCGCATCGCTGGATACGCAAGCTCTCGCCGCGCTTGCGGCATTGCTTGAGCAGCTGCCGTGCCGCGCATACGCACAATGGCATCTGCCTGCGGCCGAGCCTTTGTTGTTCGATGATTTGCCCATTTCTGAAAATACAGCGCTGCCACGTGCGCTCACCCTCTGCGACCTCCTTCCGCCAGCCAGGCAATACGCAGCGCTTTATCTGCGCTGGCACGTCCCTTCGGCATTGCGCCAGCATCTCTATGGCGTGCTTGAGCGCGCCTTGCACCCCCTGCAAATGCGTTGCGAGCAGGCCTGTGTGCAACTGCAGTTCAGTGCGTCAGGCGAATACTGGCAGTTGCGCTGCGCTGGCCACCCGGCTGCCGTGATACGCGCCACAGCCCAAGCCCTGGCGCTTTTGCAGGCGCCCTCCAACTGGCAACTTTCGCCGCCTGAGGCGCCCACCCTGATACCGATCAGGGCGCTGATCAAGCAACTACCTGACGCAGTGCTCGACACCTGCCCCGAAGCATCTACCTCATGCACCGTCGACCAGTCACGCCTCAACGACGCCTGGCAGCACAGCCACTGGCAGGGCCTCGCGACGGGTTTCGATACCCACGCCGCGCAGGCACTGGGCGCAGTGCTGCAGGGCTGCCCCGGGCAAGGCGCTGCGCCCACGCCTGCCGCCCTTTGGACTGGCCATCGCTGGCAGCATGCCAAGATAGCGGGCAGTGAGAATGCCCTGTTGCTGTTCTGCCCACTGGCTGCCGAGCAGCAGGCCTGTGGTCGTCTGCTGGCGCAACTGCTGCAAGGCCCGGTCTACCAACGCCTGCGCGTCGAACTGCAACTCGGCTACGCGGTTTTCAGTACCTTCCGTCAGGTCGAGGGCATCGGTGGCCTGCTGTTCGGCGTGCAGTCGCCACATGCCAGTCACGCCGAAATCCTCGGCCACCTGCGCGAGCTTCTGAGCCAAGGCGTCACACTCGACACCGACGCCCGACAAGCACTGGCCGAGCAATTCGACGAACCTGCCATGGCCAACGCCGAGGTCGCCGAATGGGCTTGGCAGACACACCTGGCCAGCCAGCGCGCAAGCTTGCCTGCACTTCAGTGGTCTATCCTGAATACACGACAAGCAGATCTGGACGACATGCTACGTGACCTGCTCAGTACCGATCGCGCTTGGCTCTGCGTGGCCAACAGCGCCGCTCCAGATGCGTCCTGGAACTGACCAATCGAAGATTGTTACGTTTTCTACAAGGGCGCATATCAAAGAATTAACCTTTCGGTACAAAATTTTCTTGTAAGATAACGCTATCTCAGCAAATGGAACCTCCTGCTCCAGGCGGCACCCAACGAGTAGCTGAAACACCCCAACCCCATCCGGAAGGAGAACGCCCATGTGGACCAAACCTGCATACACTGACCTGCGTATCGGCTTCGAAGTGACCATGTACTTCGCCAACCGCTAAGCCCTGCTTTGCGGCATGACGCCTCGGCCCGCCGGGGCGTCGTCGTTTTTCGGATACGGCTTTTTCGCAGAAGGAGTGGCCATGTACATCCAGATTCTCGGTTCCGCCGCCGGCGGTGGTTTCCCGCAGTGGAACTGCAACTGCGTCAACTGCAAGGGCTTTCGCGACGGCAGCCTGCGCGCCACGGCACGCACCCAGTCGTCCATCGCCCTGTCCGACGACGGTGAGCACTGGATCCTGTGCAATGCCTCACCCGACATTCGCGCCCAGCTGCAGGCCTTTGCGCCGATGCAGCCTGCGCGTGCGTTGCGCGATACCGGCATCAACGCCATCGTCCTGCTCGACAGCCAGATCGACCACACCACCGGCCTGCTCAGCCTGCGCGAAGGCTGCCCGCACCAGGTCTGGTGCACCGACATGGTCCACCAGGACCTGACCACCGGCTTCCCGCTGTTCAACATGCTCAGCCACTGGAACGGCGGCCTGCAGTGGAACCGCATCGAGCTCGAAGGCAGTTTCGTCATCGAAGCCTGTCCCAACCTCAGGTTCACACCCTTCCCTCTGCGCAGCGCCGCACCCCCCTATTCGCCGCACCGCTTCGACCCACACCCGGGCGACAACCTCGGCCTGCTGGTCGAGGACACCCGCACCGGCGGCAAACTGTTCTACGCCCCCGGCCTCGGCCAGGTCGACGACCAGCTGCTGCAGATGATGCACGGCGCCGACTGCCTGCTGGTCGACGGCACGCTGTGGGAGAATGATGAAATGCAGCGCCGTGGTGTCGGCACCCGTACCGGCCGCGAGATGGGCCACCTGGCGCAGAACGGCCCCGGCGGCATGCTCGAGGTGCTCGATGGTTTCCCGCGCCAGCGCAAGGTGCTTATCCACATCAACAACACCAACCCGATCCTCGACGAAGACTCGCCCGAGCGCGCCGAAGTCCAGCGCCGTGGCGTCGAAGTCGCCTTCGACGGCATGAGCATCGAGTTGTAAGGAGGCCCCGTGAGCGACGCACTGCCAATGTCCCCTGCCGAGTTCGAGCAGGCCCTGCGCGCCAAAGGCGCCTACTACCACATCCACCACCCGTACCACGTGGCGATGTACGAAGGCCGCGCCAGCCGCGAGCAGATCCAGGGCTGGGTGGCCAACCGCTTCTACTACCAGGTCAACATCCCGATGAAGGATGCCGCGATCCTGGCCAATTGCCCGGACCGCGAAGTACGCCGCGAGTGGATCCAGCGCCTGCTCGACCACGACGGCGCGCCCGGTGAGGACGGCGGCATCGAAGCCTGGCTGCGCCTGGGCCAGGCAGTCGGCCTCGACCCCGACCAGCTGCGCTCCCAGGAACTGGTGCTGCCCGGTGTGCGCTTTGCAGTGGATGCCTACGTCAACTTCGCCCGCCGCGCCAGCTGGCAGGAAGCGGCCAGCAGCTCGCTGACCGAGCTGTTCGCCCCGCAGATCCACCAGTCGCGTCTGGACAGCTGGCCGCAGCACTACCCCTGGATCGACCCCGCCGGATACGCGTACTTCCGCACCCGCCTGGGCCAGGCCCGGCGTGACGTGGAGCACGGTCTGGCGATCACCCTCCAGCACTACACCACCCGCGCGGGCCAGGAGCGTATGCTGGAAATCCTGCAGTTCAAGCTGGATATTCTCTGGAGCATGCTCGACGCCATGAGCATGGCCTACGAGCTGAACCGCCCGCCTTACCACTCCGTCACCCAGCAACGGGTCTGGCACAAGGGGATCGCCCTATGAGCTTCGAACGCAACCAGGTGCCGAACTGGCGCCCTGGCTACCGCTTCCAGTATGAACCGGCGCAGAAGGGGCATGTGCTGCTGTACCCCGAGGGCATGATCAAGCTCAACGACAGCGCCGGCCTGATCGGCGGGCTGATCGACGGCAAGCGCGACGTGGCGGCGATCATCGCCGAACTTGAACAGCAATTCCCTGGTGTGCCTGAAGTCGCCGACGACATCGAGCAATTCATGGAGGTGGCCCGTGCCGAACACTGGATCACCCTCGCCTGAGGTGCCGGTCGGCCTGCCGCTGTGGCTGCTGGCCGAGCTGACCTACCGCTGCCCGCTGCAGTGCCCGTACTGCTCCAACCCGCTGGACTTCGCCGCTCAGGGCCAGGAGCTGAGCACCGCGCAGTGGTTCAAGGTGATGGCCGAAGCCCGCGAGATGGGCGCCGCACAGATCGGTTTTTCCGGTGGTGAACCGCTGGTGCGCCAGGACCTCGCCGAGCTGATCGGCGAGGCGCGCCGGCTGGGCTATTACACCAACCTGATCACCTCAGGCATCGGCCTGACCGAAGCGCGCATCGCCGCCTTCAAGGAGGCCGGGCTGGACCATATCCAGATCAGCTTCCAGGCCAGTGACGAGCAGGTCAACAACCTGCTGGCCGGCTCGAAGAAGGCCTTTGCCCAGAAGCTGGAGATGGCCCGTGCGGTGAAGGCCCACGGTTACCCGATGGTGCTCAACTTCGTCACCCATCGGCACAACATCGACAAGATCGACCGCATCATCGAGCTGTGCATTGCCCTTGAGGCGGACTTCGTCGAGCTTGCCACCTGCCAGTTCTACGGCTGGGCGCACCTCAACCGCCTGGGCCTGCTGCCGACCCGCGCGCAACTCGAACGTGCCGAGCGGATCACCAACGAGTACCGGGAAAAACTCAAGGCCGAGGGCCACCCGTGCAAGCTGATCTTCGTCACCCCGGATTACTACGAAGAACGCCCCAAGGCCTGCATGAACGGCTGGGGCAGCCTGTTCCTGACCATCACCCCGGACGGCACCGCCCTGCCCTGCCACGGCGCGCGCCAGCTGCCGGTGCAGTTCCCCAACGTGCGCGAGCATGACCTGCACCACATCTGGTACGACTCGTTCGGCTTCAACCGCTTCCGCGGTTACGACTGGATGCCCGAGCCGTGCCGTTCGTGCGACGAGAAGGAAAAGGACTTCGGCGGCTGCCGTTGCCAGGCCTTCATGCTCACCGGCGATGCCAGCAATGCCGACCCGGTGTGCGCCAAGTCGGCCGACCACGGCATCATCCTCAAAGCCCGCGAGGAGGCGGAAACCGCCCAGCTCGCCATCGAAGAGATGACCTTCCGCAATGAGCGCAACTCCCGTGTCATCGTCCGCGGCTGACTTCAGCGCCGCACAGGCCGTCGCCGCCGGCACCGACTTTGCCGAACTCAAGGTCAGCCCCGAGGGGCTGTTCTGGAACGAGTTCCGCCCGGCCGATGGCGCCTGCCGTATCTGGCATTGGCGTGACCACCAGGCCCGTTGCCTGACGCCCGATGGCTTCAGCGTGCGCAGCCGGGTATACGAATACGGTGGCGGCAGCTTCTGCCTGGGCGGCGACGGGCTGCTGTTCGTCAACGAAGAGGATCAGCAGGTCTATACCCAGAGCCTCGCAGGCTCTGCACCACGCCCCCTGAGCGCCGAGGCCGGCTGCCGCTACGGCGATCTGCAGTGGCACCACGGCAAGGTGCTGGCGGTTGAAGAGCGCCATGGCGACGGCGTCGAACATCGCCTGGTGGCATTGGGTGAAAACACCCGCCAGGTACTCGCCGAAGGTGCCGACTTCTATGCCTCGCCAACGGTCAGCGCTGATGGCAACCGCCTGGCGTGGGTCGAATGGGACCGCCCGGCACAGCCCTGGACCCTGACCCGGCTGATGTGCCGCGAACGCGACGCCAAGGGCGACTGGGGCCCCGCACAGCCCATCGCCGCCGCAGACGAATCGCTGCAACAACCGCGTTTCGACGCTGAGGGCCGCTTGTATTGCCTGTCTGACCGTAATGGCTTCTGGCAGCCCTGGGGCGAGGTCGACGGCCACTGGCAAGCATTGCCGGCCAAGCCTGCCGACCATGCCGCCGCGCCTTGGCAACTGGGCACCTGCACTTGGCTGCCGGTGAGCCCTCGACAATATCTTGCCACCTGGTTCGAAGGCGGTATCGGGCAGTTGGGCCTGCATGATGAAAATGGCCGATTGGAGCGATTCGCCAGCGCTTACACCCGATTCCGCAACCTGGCCATGGACGCCAAACACCTCTACGCCATCGCCGCCTCGCCAATCAGCCCACCAGCGGTGATCGCCATTGCCCGCGCCAACCACGCAGTCAGCGTGCTGGCCGGCGGTGCCGAAGTGCTGCCGGCAGGGCAGATCAGCCTGCCGCAATCGATCCACTACGAAAGCGGCGGCGCGTTTGCCCATGGCTTTTTCTATCCGGCACACGGCTCCAAGGGCCCTGCGCCTTTACTGGTGTTTATCCACGGCGGCCCGACCTCGGCCTGCTACCCGGTGCTCGACCCGCGTATCCAGTTCTGGACCCAGCGCGGTTTCGCCGTGGCCGACCTGAACTACCGGGGCAGCACCGGCTATGGCCGGGCCTACCGCCAGGCGCTGCACCTGCGTTGGGGCGAAAGCGATGTGCAGGATGCCTGCGCCGCGGTCGAGCATCTGGCAGGGCAAGGGCTGATCGACCCCGGTAAGGCGTTCATTCGCGGTGGCAGTGCCGGTGGCTACACCACGTTGTGCGCCCTGGCGTTCCACGACGTGTTTCGCGCCGGCGCCAGCCTTTACGGAGTCAGTGACCCCGTTGCCCTGGGCCGGGCCACGCACAAGTTTGAAGGCGACTACCTGGACTGGCTGATCGGTGATCCGCAACAGGATGCCGAACGCTACCGCCAGCGCACACCGCTGCTGCATGCCTCACGGATCAAGGTGCCGGTGATCTTCTTCCAGGGCGAGCTGGATGCCGTGGTGGTGCCGGAGCAGACGCGCTCGATGCTGCAGGCGTTGCAGGCCAATGGCATCGCGGCCGAAGGGCATTTCTATGCAGGGGAACGGCATGGGCTGCGCAAAGCCGAGAACCTGGCCCATGCGCTGGAGGAAGAGTGGAGGTTTTACTGCCGGGTGCTGCAGGGCTGAGACCTTGGGGCCGCTTTGCGGCCCTTTCCGACCGGTCCGGCGCCCCGGCAAGGCCGCTCCTACAGGGTCGCGTTCAGTTGTAGGAGCGGCCTTGCGGCCCCGGCATCCTCAGCGCTTGGCGATGATGTACACCGCATGCACGATCCCCGGGATGTAGCCCAGTAGGGTCAGCAGAATATTCAGCCAGAACGCCCCGGCAAAACCCACCTGCAGAAACACGCCCAGCGGCGGCAGGATGATAGCGATGATGATGCGAATGAAGTCCATGCGGGTCTCTCCTGAAGGGGTTACATCAGAGACTAGTCGCGCATCGCAGAGGTTCCACAGGCAAAAAAAACGCCCCGGGCCAAATGAAACAGGCACGGGGCGATGCGCAGGAACGCCAGACGGTTCGTTGAATTCTTGATCAGGCCGGCATCTCGCGGCGGGCCTGTTGCTGCGCGTGCAGGCGGGCAAAGGCCCGGGCCAGGCGCAGGAGCATTTCATCGATGTTGCCCTTGCTCACCGTCAGCGCCGGCGAGAAGCGCACCACATCGGGTTGTGGCGCATTCAGCAGCAAGCCTTCGTGCAGGGCGGCCTCGACCAGTTCTTTTGCCAGGTTCTCCTGCAGTTGCAGGGCCCAAAGCAGGCCCTGGCCACGCACTTCCCCCTGACCGTAGCGGCCAGCCAGGCGGCTCAAGCCATCGCGCAGGTGACGACCACTGTCCTGCACCTGTTCGAAGAAGCCCGGCTCCAGCACGGTCTCCAGCACGGCCAGACCGGCAGCGCTCATCAGCGCATTGCCGTGATGGCTGCCCTCCAGCTCACCCGGCTCGGCACAGCAGGCCGTCCCGCGAGCCAGCAACGCGGCCAGTGGCACACCGCCGCCCAGGCCCTTGCCCAGGGTGATGATGTCGGCGCGCACGCCGTAGGTCTGCTCTGCCAGCAAGGCTCCACAACGGCCAATGCCAGTCTGCACTTCGTCGAGAATCAGCAGGATGCCCAGCTCCCGGCAGAGCTGTTCCACCCCTTGCAGGTACTCGCGTGTAGCCGGGATCACACCCGCCTCGCCCTGTACCGGTTCGAGCATGATCGCCACCGTGCGCGAATCGACCTCGGCGTGCAGCGCCGCCAGGTCGTTGAACGGCACCTTGCTGAACCCCGGCAGGCCCGGTTCGCAGCGGTTGCACGGCAGCGGGTCAGAGGCCGACAGCGCACCCAGGCTGCGGCCATGACAGGCCTGGCTGGCGGTGATGATGTGGTAGGCGCCGTTACGGTGCAGCTGGCCCCACTTGCGCGCCAGCTTGATCGCCCCTTCACAGGCCTCGGCACCGCTGTTGAGCAGGTAGGCCTGGTCGCTGCCAGTGCTCTGGCACAACCGATTGACCAGCGCCAGCAGGCCATGGCTGTGGTAGCCCGCACCTGGGTTGATCAGCGCCTGTGCCTGGTTACCCAATGCCTTGACCAGCGCCGTGGGGCTGTGCCCGAGGCTGTTCACCGCGCCGCCCTGGGTAAAGTCCAGGTAGGCATGCCCTTCGTTATCCCACAACCAGGAGCCCTGACCACGCACGAACACTTGCGCCGCACGCTCGGTGCTCGGCATCAGGCGCTCGCGTGACAACTGCGGCGCATCCGCCACGATCACCGGCGCACGCTTGGGCTCGGCAACCGCGGCAGGGGCCGAACGGCGCAGGTTGAACAGGTTCATCGGGGCTCCAACCAATCACGGTAAAGGGCGGCCAGGGGTCCGGTCTTGCTGCCGGCGCTGGATAATTCTGCCTTGCCTATCAAAAGTGTTTTTCAAACGCGGTAACAATGAGCTGAATGATCGCTGTAACCCGTTGGAATACGGCGATAGACTAGGCGTCGCCCGTGTTTTCGGCCATTTCGTTTTCCCAGCTTTTTCGATAAGTGTTACTTATGGATTTTCGCCAACTGCGTTATTTCGTCGCGGTGTACGAAGAGGGCCATGTCGGCCGTGCTGCCGAACGCCTTTCACTGTCGCAACCGGCGCTGTCGCAACAGATTCGCCAGCTTGAGCACAGCCTTGACCTCAGCCTGTTCGAGCGCAGCAACAAGCGCCTGCTGCCGACCCTGGCCGCTCACACCTTGTACAACCATGCGCTGCCGCTGCTGGATGGCCTGCAACGGGCCCATGAGGCCATGCGCAATTTCAAGGGCCATTCACTTCGCACGCTGGCCATCGGTGTGCTGCAGACCGTGCGGCCAAGCCTGGTGCCACAGTTGCTGGAGCGGGTGCGCAAGGCACAGCCGCATCTGGTGGTGCAGATCTACGAACTGTCTGGGCTGGAGATCGAACGGCGGTTGCTCAACGGCAACCTGGACATTGGCATCAGCTACCTGCCACCCCGTCAGCCAGGGCTGCACGGCTCACTTCTGTACGAAGACGAGTTGCAGGTTGTCATCCCGGATACCCACCCCCTCAAGGACTTCAAGAAGGTCTCCATCAAGCAGGCCGCCGAATTACCCATGCTGATGCTCGGTGAGGAATTCCAGATCCGCCAGATCTGGAAGGAACAGCTCGCCGCCCAAGGCCGCAGGCCGCAGGTGCAGGCCGAGATGAACAACATGGCGGGGATCCTCGACAGCCTGGCGCACACGGCGCTTGCGACCATCCTGCCAGGGCGGGCCAAGGATGCCGCCGAGGATGAGCAGGGCTTGCTGTGGAAGCCACTGAGCGAGCCGCGCGTGCCGCTAAAGGTTGGCCTGGTGTTCCGTGATGCACAGCGTCAGCAGGCGTCGGTGGAGCTGCTGCGCACGTTGCTGGAGGAAGAGACCGACACCCGGCAACTGGGCGCCTCGCCGCTGGATGTGCTTGGCTGAAAAACACGCAGACAAAGAAAACCCCGCCGAAGCGGGGTTCTCTAGACTGTTTCCCTGTGACATCCCTATCGCCCCGCCATCCTGGCAGGAAATCCTTCGTTGTCCCTGTTCTGTCCTTTGCACTTCCTGCGCAACGTCCATGTAGAAAGATTAACCGTGGATCCAATCTGACACCAGTGGCGAAAAGTCACCACGTCATGTAGGAAAAGGCTTACAAGAAGTAGTCATTCCCAGATACATCGGCTTGAGCCCATTCGCGGGTAACGCCGCGAATGGGCCCCACGCAATCGGTCAGAACTGCTCGGCATGCAGCAAGTACAACGACTCACTGCCCGCCTTCACCGAGGCCACCAGCGAATTCACCCGCGGCAGCAAGCGCGCGAAGTAGAACCGCGCCGTGCCCAGCTTGGCCGAATAGAACGCCTCATCGCCCTCACCCGCCTTGGCCGCACGTGCCATCAACGCCCACATGTAGGCATAGGCTACATAGCCAAAGGCATGCAGGTACTCGACCGACGCGGCGCCGATTTCATTCGGATTGCCCTTGGCCTGCTCCAGCACCCACTCGGTCAGCCCGTCGAGCTGATCCAGTGAGACGCCCAGCGGGCCGGCAAACTCCTTGAGCTCATCGCCCGCACTGGCAATGAACTGGCGAATCTCGTCAGAGAACAGCCTGTAGTACGCGCCACCGCTGGCCACCACCTTGCGGCCCATGAGGTCCAGCGCCTGGATGCCGTTGGTGCCTTCGTAGATCTGGGTGATACGCACATCGCGCACCAGTTGTTCCTGGCCCCACTCGCGAATGTAGCCATGGCCACCAAATACCTGCTGGCCGTGCACTGTGCACTCGAGGCCAAGATCAGTAAGGAACGCCTTGGCCACCGGCGTCAGCAGCGCCACCAGCTCTTCGCTGCGTTTGCGCGTAGCCGGGTCTTCGCTGTACTTGGCGCTATCGAGTTGCATCGCCACATAGGTGGAGAAGGCACGACCGCCCTCGATCAGCGCCTTCATGGTCAGCAGCATGCGCCGCACATCAGGGTGGACGATGATCGGGTCAGCGGCCTTGTCCTTGGCCTGCGGCCCGGTCGGTGCGCGGCTCTGCAGGCGGTCACGGGCGTATTCCACAGCGTTCTGGTAGGAGCGCTCGGCCGACGCCAGGCCCTGGATACCCACGCCCAGGCGCTCGTAGTTCATCATGGTGAACATGGCCGCCAGGCCTTTGTTCGGCTCGCCGACGATATAGCCGACCGCCTCGTCGAAGTTCATCACGCAGGTAGCCGAAGCCTGGATGCCCATCTTGTGCTCGATCGAGCCACAAGTGGCCGGGTTGCGCGCGCCGAGGCTGCCATCTTCATTCACCAGGTATTTCGGCACCAGGAACAGCGAGATGCCTTTGGGCCCCGCCGGCGCGTCGGGCAGCTTTGCCAGCACCAGGTGGATGATATTCTCAGTCAGGTCGTGCTCGCCGCCGGTAATGAAGATCTTGGTGCCGCTGACTTTGTAGCTGCCATCGGCCTGGGGCTCGGCCTTGGTGCGAATGATGCCCAGGTCGGTACCCGCATGCGGCTCGGTCAGGCACATGGAGCCGGCCCAGACGCCGGCGTACATGTTCGGCAGGTACTTTTCCTTCAGCGCTTCACTGGCATGGGCATTGATCGACAGGCAGGCGCCGGCGGTCAGCATCGGGTACAGGCCGAAGGCCAGGCTGGAGGCGTTGACCATTTCCTCGACCTGGGCCGATACGGCCTTGGGCATGCCCATGCCGCCAAATTGCGGGTCACCGCCCACGCCCACCCAACCGCCTTCGGCGTAGGTGTTGTAGGCCTCGATGAAACCGGCGGGCGTACGCACGGCACCGTTGTCCCAGTGGCAGCCTTCTTCATCGGCAGCGCGGCTGAGCGGGGCAATGCTCTTGCTGGTGACCTTGCCGGCTTCTTCCAGTACGGCCATGGCGGTTTGCGCGTCGACCGCCTCGGCCAGTTCGGGCAGTTGCGCCCACAGCTCGGCCACGTTGAAGACTTCATTCAGTACGAAGCGCATGTCGCGCAGGGGCGCTTTATAGTCAGCCATGACAACCTCTCGCTGGTCGGGTCGGGGCGGCCTCACGGGCCACGGCACGGGTTGAAACCCGGCGTTGAAACCAGTGTAACCGAACAACTTTTGCGAGACATAGGGTCATCACGCGACCATATGGTCAATCCTGGTCACGCCATCCGCACTGCCCCGCGCTGGGATTGTTGCCCATAGACCATGACACAGTTGCGCCCGGCGCTCTTGGCGCTGTAAAGCGCCTGGTCGGCGGACTTGAGCACTTGTTCCGGGTTGCGATGGTCGATTTGGCGCTCTGCCACGCCAATGCTGATGGTCACCGATACCGTACCGCTGGCGCTGCCGCTGCGGCGCTGGCGCCCGGCGGTATCGTCCTGCGGGCGGCTGTTCTGGTCACGCAGGTGCATGGTGTAGTTGGCGATCATCTCGCGTACGGCTTCCACATGCGGCACGCACTCTTCGGCAGTCTTGCCGGCGAACACCAGGGCAAACTCTTCACCGCCGTAGCGATAGGCACGGCCACCGCCAGTGACCTTGGACAACCGGCTGGCGACCAGGCGCAACACCTGGTCGCCGACATCGTGGCCGTGGGTATCGTTGAATTTCTTGAAATGGTCTACGTCGGTCATGGCGATCACGTAGTTGCGCCCCAGGCGCTGCATGCGCTCGTTCAACGCACGGCGCCCAGGCAGCCCGGTAAGCTCGTCACGGAAGGCCATCTGATAGGCCTCGTGCGATACCGCAGCGGCGATCATCAGCATCACCTGGCTGCACATGATGTTCAGGGTGAACGGCAGGATGAAGGTCTTGGGCAACATCCAGAAGATGCCGACCAGGCCAATCAGCTGCGCCGCATGCAAAGGCCGAGGCTCGCGCAGGTATTGCACCACCAGCAGGGCGAACACCCCGAAGAACACCGGGTAAACCATCTGGATCAGGCTCATCCACTGGCCATGCAGCGAAGGCCAACGAATCTCTGCCAGCCAGCCCAGCAGCGCCTCGGGGAAGCTTTGCTCCAGGGCCACCGCCACACTGCCGACGGCAAACAACACGGCGAAGCGGGCCAGCAGGTCCTGGGCCAGGTGAGTGCGTTCCTGCCATGCGCCGAACAACCCATACAGGGCGGGCAGCAGCAGGCACACCAGGTGGAAGATCACTGCCGCATCCTCACGCACACGGCCGTTGTCGCGGTAGTAATCGGTCTGCGTGTCGAGCAGGAAGTAGGCGATGTACACCGTGACCATCAGGAACAGCTCACGCTGGCGGCGGTAGACAGCGCAGTAGGCACCACCCAGCAGCAAGACCAGCGTGGGGAGGACGTTGAACAGTGACGTGAAGAAGACGCTGAGGTCTCTTACGTAAGCCGCCGCAAGCCCAGCCAGCAACAGAAACAGCGAAGGCAGGAAATGGCTCGCGCGAACAGCATTTAGACGAAACAAGGGCAATCTCCGACCCGGCAGATCAATAATAGCATTGTGCCTTTACTTCATCGGCAGCACACGTGAATAGATGAGTACACCGGTGGGTTAACGGCAGCGAGGGTGGAGGGCTTGAGCTTTTCTTGTAACTGCACGATCGGTGTAGGAGCGGCCTTGTGTCGCGAAAGGGCTGCTTAGCAGCCCCTGCGTTCCCTGATCGACGCCGAAATCGAGGGGCAGCCATGCGGCCCTTTCGCGACGCAAGGCCGCTCCTACAGGGCACCACACAGCCCCGCTACAGGTCGTTGTTGAATGGCTGCAGCGGTCCTTGCAGCGTGGAGCGACCTGAAGCACCGACGGCATTGAGCTGGAATTCGGCGTCTTGCGCTTGCCGCGAAGTGGTCTGTGCACTGGCCGGTTTTTGACCGACCGAGTTTTCATCCCCCTTCTCACCCTGTGGCAGTATCAATGACGGGTGATCGAACGGTGCCCGTTCCCAGGCAACGCGCGGATCGGTCAAGCCGACCTCCATGAACTTGACCAGTGCCTCTACCTCATCCGGGGTCAGGTTCAGCGGGGTCATGTCTGGGTCAAGGTTGGAGCCGTTGTGCTGATTGACTGCCGGGTGTTCGAAGCCGCTGGTGTTGCTTGCATCTTCGCCACGCCGGTCGCCACCACGGTTGTAGAACTCCATCACCTGTTGCAGCGTTGCCCGGCTGCCATTGTGGAAGTACGGCCCGGTCAGCGCGATGTTACGCAGGGTAGGCGTCTTGAAGGCGCCATCGACCGAGTCGCGGAAGCCGACACTGGGCTTGAGTGTCGGGTCGCAGGGGACCGCTGCGCTCAGCGGTGCCTCGAAGGTGCACACATCGACATCCAGAGGGTCAGGGATATTCCCGCCTTGAAGTTGGGTGTTGTACTGGCGGGTGAAGGACAACGGATTGCCCCAGGCGTCCGAACCTCCCAGCGCCAGGTCTTCCGAGGTCGGGCGTACACCGGTGTTGTAGAAGCCATTGTCATAGAGCGTGGTCAGGCCGTCGGCCATGACCATGCGCTCGATGCGCTCACGCGGCTGGAACAGCAGCCGGCTCCCGGCGTTGGTCAACTCCGCACCACCATGGCAGGCAACGCACTTGCCCTTGCCCAGGAACAGTTGCATGCCTTGCACCTGCTGCGCATTCATGGCGGTGTGATCGCCCTGCAGATAGGCATCCAACGGCGCCTGGTCGGAGATCAGCGTGGACTCATACATCTGAATTGCCAGGCCGAAGAACAGCGGGAAGTTGGCCTCCATCTGACTGTAGGGTTCGCCGCCCAGCAAGACCTGTTGCGTGGCATTCCACAGGCGTGGCTGGAAGGCGTTCCTGATCAGTTCGCGGTAGGTCGGCCGGCGGGCGCTGGAGACCGGCCCGAGTACCGAGTCGGTGGGCGAGATCTTCTGCCCCTTGAGCATCATGGTGTCGAGCATGCGCCGGCCAATGTCGGCGAAGGTGCGCCCGCCACAGGACATTTCCACCGCACTGCCGGGTGGGCCGACGGCTTGCGAGGCTGCCGAGGCATCCTTGAGGGCCAGGCGTACCTTGACTGCCACGCCGCTGGCATCCTTGGTGACGAAGATCCCCGCGTCAGGGTCGCGGTTACCGAACGGCGACAGGCCGTTGAACACGTTGTTGGCCCGGCCATCCCAGAAGTTGCGCACGTTGAATGCAGCATTGATCACCGACGGCGCATTGCGCCCGGTGGCGCGGCGCACGTTGATGCCGCCCACCTGGAAAATACCGTCCGGTTGCTGGGTGCACTTGTCGAAGCGCGATTGACGGGGTTTGACGAAGTTTGCGTCGAACACACCTTGTGAGCCAATGACGTCATCGCTGGAATAGACGATCGCTGAGTTGCGATCCAGGGGGTTGGCCAGCACGTGGGTCGGGAAGTCGCCTTTTTTCAGCGTGTAGTTCGGTCCGCCCTTGCCTGCGGAGCGCATCGCGTAGCTCGGCACGTCGCCGGGAATATCGGCGGCCGTGAACGGCTTGTTGAAGATCGACGCGACATTGGCATTGGTATTGGCCTGGCCGGGGTTGATCTGGTTGGTGATCCGATGATCGACACCCGCGTGGTAGTGGCATGACGCGCAGGCGGTGGCGCCATCGCTGCCGACCGCCATGTCCCAGAACAGGGCCTTGCCCAACAGCACCACCGCCCCACGATTGATCACATAATCGGACATCAGGTCGACCTTGCGCCCCCCCTCGGTACCTGAAGGGTCCGGCGGCGTCATGCCACGCAGTGACTGCAGGCTGGGCACATCCGGCACGACCGGCGCGGGCTCGGCCGGGTCCGCGGCCCGAACGCTCATGAAAGGCAAGCCGGCAGCGCAGAGGGTCATCGCTGCCGCACAGGCCAGATGGGGGACTCGCAAGTTACCAAGATACTTGACCATGATGGACTTCCCGACGGCTCAGGTTTACAGACTGATCGTTCACGCCACTGAGTGCGCTTAATGCCACGATAGCTGTAACAAAGTATGTCGACGGGAAACATTCACTATTTTTTATATCAGTTTACTTAGGGCGTCATGCCAATAAATGCTGACCCCCAACGTTCCTCAGTTCCGGTGTTAACTTATCCCCCACTTATGGGGGCCATTCCCCATCAGCCTGCTGGCGAACCGCGCAAACCCCCGCAGTAAATGGCCTGAGCGCCGCCGAGTAAAAGTTGGCAATGTATTTGCTCAAACTTGATGAGTGGGGCCCTTGGAACTCGGCCGACCAAAGTCGACAAGAACAAATACACGCGCATTAACGCTGCGCTGCGCAAGCTATTGCCGTTTTGCCAGTTACCAAGTAAAGAAGTTACTCAACCCGTGTGGAATTAGAACGAGAATAAAAAAACCGCTCCCTGGGGAGCGGCTTTTTACTTGGCAACTCAACCAGGCTTAGTAACCCAGCGAGAAGTCTTCCTCTTTCATGTCCATCAGGTTGTTGGCACCCGACAGCATGGTGGCCACATGGGTGCGCGTACGCGGCAAGATGCGCTGGAAGTAGAAGCGCGCGGTCTGCAGCTTGGCGGTGTAGAAGGCCTCTTCGCTGGTGCCGGCAGCCAGCTTTTCAGCAGCCAGGCGTGCAATGTCAGCCCAGAAGTAGGCCAGGCACGCGTAACCGGAATACATCAGGTAATCCACCGAGGCGGCCCCCACTTCTTCACGGTCCTTCATCGCGGCCATGCCCACTTTCATGGTCAGCTCGCCCCACTCCTTGTTCAGCGCTGCCAATGGCTCGACGAACTCCTTGACCGCGTCATTGCCCTCCTGCGCCTGGCAGAACTTGTGCACGATCTTGGTGAAGCCCTTGAGCGCTTCGCCCTGGGTCATCAGTACCTTGCGACCGAGCAGGTCGAGTGCCTGGATGCCGGTGGTGCCTTCGTACAGCATGGAGATACGGCTGTCGCGCACGTTCTGCTCCATGCCCCACTCGGCGATGAAGCCGTGGCCGCCATAGATCTGCACACCGTGGTTGGCGGCCTCGAAGCCGACTTCGGTCATGAACGCCTTGGCGATCGGGGTCAGGAAGGCCAGCAGTGCGTCGGCATTCTTGCGCGCTTCCTCGTCCTGGCTGTACTTGACGATGTCGACCTGCTTGGCGGTGAAGTACACCATCGCACGGTTGCCTTCGGCGAAGGCCTTCATGGTCAGCAACATGCGACGCACGTCCGGGTGGACAATGATCGGGTCAGCGGCTTTGTCCGGTGCTTTCGGGCCGGTCAGGGAACGCATCTGCAGGCGGTCGCGGGCATACTTCAGGCCGCCCTGGAACGCCACTTCGGCGTGGGCCAGGCCTTGCAGCGCGGTACCCAGGCGTGCGGTGTTCATGAAGGTGAACATGCAGTTCAGGCCCTTGTTGGCCGGGCCGATCAGGTAGCCGGTGGCGCTGTCGAAGTTCATCACGCAAGTGGCGTTGCCGTGGATGCCCATCTTGTGTTCGATGGAACCACAGCTCACGCCGTTGCGCTCACCCACACCGCCTTCGGCGTTGGGCAGGAACTTCGGCACGATGAACAGCGAGATACCTTTGGTGCCCGCCGGAGCGTCCGGCAGGCGCGCCAGCACGATGTGGACGATGTTATCGGCCATATCGTGTTCGCCGGCCGAGATGAAAATCTTGGTGCCAGACACTTTGTAGCTGCCGTCGGCCTGTGGTTCGGCCTTGGTGCGCAGCATGCCCAGGTCAGTACCGCAATGTGGCTCGGTCAGGCACATGGTGCCGGTCCACTCGCCGGATACCAGCTTGGTCAGGTAGGTGTGCTGCTGCTCGGCGGTACCGTGTGCGGAGATGGTGTTCATCGCGCCATGGGACAGGCCTGGGTACATACCCCACGACCAGTTCGAACCGCCGACCATTTCGCTCAGGGCCAGGCCCAGCGACTCCGGCAGGCCCTGGCCGCCGTGCTCGACATCATGCGCCAGGCTTGGCCAGCCGCCTTCCACGAACTGCTCGTAGGCCGCCTTGAAACCGGTCGGGGTCTTCACACCCGACTCGCTCCAGGTGCAGCCTTCCTGGTCACCGACACGGTTCAGCGGCGACAGCACCTGCTCACAGAACTTCGCGCCTTCTTCCAGGATCGCGTCGACCATGTCGGGCGTTGCGTCCTGGCAACCCGGCAGGCTCTGATAATGCGCCTCGTAGCCGAGCAGCTCGTCGCGGACGAAACGGATATCACGCAAGGGGGCTTTGTAATCAGGCATTGCGATGAACCTCTGTGATGAGTTCGGTAGGGGACCGCTGGTACCGACCAGCTCTTGTCGGCTTTCGGTCAAACAGTTGTTTGAAACTTACGTTTAGCACCGTCCGATGTCAAGGAGGGACTATGGTTCCATTTACGCCGCGAAAGATGGCATTTATGCCAACGCATGAAATCGCAGGCAGAAATGACTGTGGGAGCGGGTTTACCCGCGAAAGGGCCAGCCCAGAAAACAGAGATGTCTGGGCGGACGCATTCGCGGGTAAACCCGCTCCCACAGGGATAGCGGGGGGAGGCAAGAATCAGGCGTAGGTATCGATGAAGCGCCCAAGCATTTCGTCGGACGCCTTGGCCACCTTTGCACCAAGTTCAACCTCGGTCTTGCCCAGGGCCAATTGCACGGTGCTGGTTGCCAGGTCCATCTGCTGGCTGCGGTCGACCCCACGCAGGCGCTCGGCCTGGAAGTCGCTGGACTGGCTGGTGGCAGAACGCTCGACCGACGCATTGGCAATCTGGCCGGCGGCCTGATCGACACGATCCTGGCCGTTGTAGATGGCGTTGAGGCCCGCGTAATACGCAGTGCTGCCGGTGATTTCCATGTCAGAACTCCAATGACGCTGGATATGAACACGGCCAATTAAAGCAGGCCAGGCACGAAAAGGCCCGTTTAAATCCCTAATGGCTCGGTGCTATCTGATAGCCCACGGGCATTTCTGCCAGCGCTCAATCCAGCAAGTCGAGCTGCAAGTGTTCCGCCACCGCATCCGCAGTTGCCTGCTTGAGCTTTGGCACTCGCCCCAGGCACGGCGCTGGTAAACGCTCTGCCAGGCTGGCCAGGTTTTCCTCCAGCCGGGAGGTTCTGGGCTCGATGATATTCGCCACCCAGCCCGCCAGTTGCAGCCCATCCCGGGCAATCGCTTCGGCACTGAGCAGCGCATGGTTGATGCAGCCAAGGCGCACCCCGACCACCAGAATTACCGGCAGCTCAAGGGCAATCGCCAGGTCCGAAAGGTTGGCATGGTCGGACAATGGCACTCGCCAACCGCCCGCCCCTTCGACCAGGGTGAAGTCGGCCCCTTGGTCCAGCACATGGCGCATGGCCCTGGACAATTCAGTGACCTCCAGGGCAACACCCGCCTCCCGGGCAGCCACATGCGGCGCAATGGCCGGCTCGAAGGCAAACGGGTTGACCTCTTCATAAGCGAGCTTGATCGAACTCTCGTCGATCAGCGCCTGGGCATCGCTGTTGCGCAGGCCTTTGGGCGTCACTGTGCAACCCGAAGCCACCGGCTTCGCGCCCAAGGTACTCAGCCCTTGCAACCGCGCCGCATGCAGCAGCCCGGCGGCGATGGTGGTCTTGCCGACATCGGTATCGGTCCCGGCGATGAAATAGGCCTGGCTCATGTTGCTCCTCTCATGCCTGTGGCTTGCGCAACACACCATAGACCACTTGATAGGTGGCTGGCAGCCCCTGGGGCTGGCGAAACGCTTCATAGGCCTGCAACAGGCCTTGCATGCGCGCCCGGCCGGTC
Source organism: Pseudomonas sp. URMO17WK12:I7 (assembly GCF_003269045.1). Classification (NCBI taxonomy): domain Bacteria; kingdom Pseudomonadati; phylum Pseudomonadota; class Gammaproteobacteria; order Pseudomonadales; family Pseudomonadaceae; genus Pseudomonas; species Pseudomonas sp. URMO17WK12:I7. The sequence goes on from NZ_QLTL01000007.1 coordinate 93,830, forward strand.
AGCCCTGAAGGTCGCCCAGGGTTGAGGTTGTGGGCACCGAGGGCCTTGAGTTCATGGGTCAGGCTACGCACATCGGGGTAGTGCAGCACGTGGGCCTGGCGCTGCAGGCTGACCTGGGCGAAGCCACTGGCGGCACACAGGCGCTGGTAGTCTTCGAACCTGCGGAAGCGATTGACATGCACCATGCCATCAACCGCCTGCCAGCTGGCGCGCAACTCATCGAGTGTACCAACGCACAGGCTGCTGAAGGCCAGCACGCCACCTGGGCGCAGTACCCGCCGGGCTTCATCGAGGACACGGGCGAACTGACCGCACCACTGCACCGCCAGGCTGCTGAACACCAGGTCGACACAGGCATCCCCCAGCGGCAGGCGCTCGGCATCACCGGCAACATGGTAGTGCGCCCCGCCGCGCTTGCCACGGGCGTGACGCAACATGCCTTCGGCGATATCCACCGCCACACCGGTTGCCTGTTCGAAGCGTTCGCCGAGCACTCGGCTGAAATGCCCGGTGCCACTGCCCAAGTCCAGCCAACGTGCCGGCGTCAGGCCGTCCGGCAGCTGGTCCAGCAGGCTCACCCCTACTGCACGCTGCAGGGCCGCGACGCTGTCGTAGCTGGCCGCCGCACGGGAGAACGAGGCAGCCACCTGGCGCTTGTCCGGCAACGTACCGGGCAGGGTTGGACGGGAAAGGTCAGTCATCGCCACTCTCATGCAGGAAACTCTTGATGCCCGCCGCCAGCTCCTGCGGATACTCCAGCAAGAAGGCGTGGGAACTGTCTTCGACCAGGCCGACTTCCACATCGGGCAGCAGCTCGCTCAAGGCTTTGGCCGCTTCAGCCGGCACCAACGCATCGCTGCCGGCGAACAGGTGCAACTGCGGGCCGGCATAGGCTTGCAGGGCTTCACGGGTATCGAGCCCGGCCAGCACTTCAAGGCCAGTAGCCAGGTACAGCGGGTCGGTGTCTGGCACACCGACACCCAGTTGCCGCAGCAGCGTGCGAGGTTGCAGGGCGCCCTCGCTGCACAGCGTGCGGAAGCGCTTGAGGGTCACCGAGGTATGGCTGCGGCAACCATCGAGGAAGGTGCCGAAGGTGTCGCCGGCCATACCGTGGGGCCAATCGGGGCGGGCCACGAAACTGGGGTTGCTGCCCAGGGTCAGCAAGCCGCAGCAATGGTCGCCGCGCTTGCGCGCCAGCTCGCTGGCGAGCATGCCACCTAAAGACCAGCCACCCAGCCAGGTATCGCTGGGCAATTTGCGGTCGAGGTAGTCCACCCACGCCTGCACATCGGCTTCGGCCAGTTCCGGCAGTGGCATCAGCTCGACCTGCAGGCGCGCGTCCTGAGCCCGCAGGCTGGCGGCCAGCGGCTCGAGGGCGGCAGTGCCCAGCCCCCAGCCAGGAAGAAGGATCAAACGGTTACGCATCGGCGGCCTCCAGCTGTGGATAACACTCGCCCAATGCATTCAACAATAGCTGTACCTGCGCCTCACTGTGCGCGGCGCTCAGGGTTACCCGCAGGCGCGCACTGCCGGCAGGCACGGTAGGCGGGCGAATGGCGGTCACCAGCAGGCCGCGTTCGCGCAGCATGCGCGACAATTTAAGGGCCTGGGCACTGTCGCCGATCAGGATCGGCTGGATCGGCGTCGGGCTGTCCATCAGTTGCAGGCCCATTTGCTCGGCGCCCTGGCGGAACTGGCGGATCAGCGCAGCCAGGTGCTCGCGGCGCCAGGTTTCGCGGCGCAGCAGTTCCAGGCTCTTGAGCGTGGCGCAGGCCAGCGCCGGGGGCTGGCTGGTGGTGTAGATATACGGCCGAGCGAACTGCACCAGGGCTTCGATCAGCTCTTCGCTGCCGGCGACAAACGCACCTGCGGTGCCACAGGCCTTGCCCAACGTACCGATCAGTACCGGTACATCCTCGATGCCCAAGCCGAAGTGCTCGACGATGCCGCCGCCTTGCGTACCCAAGGTACCCAGACCATGGGCGTCGTCGACCATGAGCCAGGCACCACGGGCACGGGCGACGCCGGCCAGCGCCGGCAGGTCGGCGAGGTCGCCGTCCATGCTGAACACGCCGTCGGTGACCACCAGCGTGTTGCCGGTGGCTTTGCCCAGGCGGTTGGCGAGGCTGGCAGCGTCGTTGTGCAGGTAGCGGCTGAAACGGGCACCGCTGAGCAACCCGCCGTCGAGCAGCGACGCATGGTTCAAGCGGTCCTGCAGCACCGTGTCGCCCTGCCCGACCAGAGCGGTGATGGCGCCAAGGTTGGCCATGTAGCCTGTGGAAAACAGCAGCGCACGCGGGCGGCCGGTCAGTTCGGCCAACGCTTCTTCGACGGCATGGTGCGGCGAGCTATGGCCGATCACCAGGTGCGAGGCGCCGCCACCGACACCCCAGCGTTCGGCGCCCGCCTGCCAGGCGGCGATCACTTCAGGGTGGTTCGCAAGCCCCAGGTAGTCATTGCTGCAGAAGGCCAGCAAGCGCTGGCCGTCGACCACTACCTCAGGCCCCTGTGGGCTTTCCAGCAATGGCCGCTGCCGATAAAGGTCTGCGGCGCGCCGTTCGGCCAGGCGCGCCGCCAGGTCGAAGGCCATATCAGGCCATGGCTGCGTTATAAAACAGCTCGCTGCTGCGTTGCTCGACCAGGGCCTGCTCGATGGCCGCCTGGTGCACTTCGTCGGCATGCTCTTCGCGCGCTTCAGGCTTGATGCCCAGGCGGGCAAACAGCTGCATGTCCTTGTCGGCCTGCGGGTTGGCGGTGGTCAACAGCTTCTCGCCATAGAAGATCGAGTTGGCGCCCGCCATGAAGGCCAATGCCTGCATCTGCTCGTTCATCTGCTCGCGGCCGGCGGACAGGCGCACGTGCGACTGGGGCATGAGGATACGGGCGACCGCCAGCATGCGGATGAAGTCGAACGGGTCGACATCTTCTTCCTCGGCCAGTGGGGTGCCGGCTACCTTGACCAGCATGTTGATCGGCACCGACTCTGGGTGCTCGGGCAGGTTGGCCAGCTGGATCAACAGGCCGGCGCGGTCATCCAGCGACTCGCCCATGCCGAGAATACCGCCGGAGCAGATCTTCATCCCGGCATCGCGCACGTAGGCCAGGGTCTGCAGGCGCTCGCTGTAGGTGCGGGTGGTGATGATGCTGCCGTAGAACTCTGGCGAGGTATCGAGGTTGTGGTTGTAGTAGTCCAGCCCAGCCTGGGCCAGGGCCGCGGTCTGCTCCTGGTCGAGCTTGCCGAGGGTCATGCAGGTTTCCAGGCCCATGGCCTTCACGCCTTTGACCATCTCCAGCACGTAGGGCATGTCCTTGGCCGACGGGTGCTTCCAGGCCGCCCCCATGCAGAAGCGCGTGGAGCCGATGGCTTTGGCCCGCGCGGCTTCCTCGAGCACCTTCTGCACTTCCATCAGCTTCTGTTTTTCCAGCCCGGTGTTGTAGTGGCCGGACTGCGGACAGTATTTGCAGTCTTCCGGGCAAGCGCCGGTCTTGATCGACAGCAGCGTCGAAACCTGGACGCGGTTCGGGTCGAAGTGCGCGCGGTGCACGGTCTGCGCCTGGAACAGCAGGTCATTGAAAGGCTGCTGGAACAGTGCCTTGACCTCGGGCAGGGACCAGTCGTGACGTGTTGTTGCAGTTGTGCTGGCGCTCATCGGCGTTTCCTTGTTTAGGCTGTAACTGGCGCCGAGGCAGGAGTGCCCGCCAGCGCATCACGGATAGCTCGCATAGTCATGGAAGGCCTATGAACTGTCAACCTTGGTTAAAAGCACTGGTTTACAAGTGTACGAATATTAACCACTCCTGCTTGCTGTGCAACGAACCCGCCGAGCAACGCTACCCGCTGTGTGTTGCCTGCGAGCAGGAACTGCCCTGGAACGAAGAGCATTGCCTGCGCTGCGCCCTGCCCCTGGCGATGGCCGGCCTGACCTGTGCCCAGTGCAGCCGCCGCCCGCCGGCCTTTGATCAGGTCATTGCGCCCTGGCACTTTGGGTTTCCGCTGGACACGCTGATCAGCCGCTTCAAGCACAACAGCCAATGGCCGCTTGGCCGGCTGATGGCCGAAATATTGAGCCTGAACCTGAGTCATCGCTTTCAGGAGGGCCTACCCAAGCCAGACCTGCTGTTGCCTGTACCACTGGCTCGGCGTCGACTGCGCAAACGCGGCTTCAACCAGGCCGGCATGCTAGGGCGCTGGCTGTCGAAAGCGTTGGTTATCGAATGCAATGAGCGGTTGCTGCTGCGCACACGCGAGACGCCGGCTCAACAACACCTGGATGCCCGGGCACGCCGTCGCAACCTGCACCAGGCATTCGCGCTTGCCGGTGAGGCATCGCTCGAGGGCAAACACGTCGCGGTGGTCGACGACGTACTGACCACCGGGGCCACCGCGCAGGCCACCGCACAGCTGTTGCGCCAGGCCGGAGCACGCAGGATCGATGTGTATTGCCTGGCACGCACGGCAAAACCGGGGCAAGCTTGACGGGTCAGTTCCAGATAGGCGCCACCATGTCACTGCCCACCCTGCTCACCCAGCACATCGCCCGCCGCCCGCAGCGCATCGCCCTGCTCCAGCACATCGCCGAGCAAGGCTCGATCACCCGCGCGGCCAAGGCTGCCGGCATCAGCTACAAGGCTGCCTGGGATGCGATCGATGAACTCAACAACCTGGCCAGCCAGCCACTGGTCGAGCGCAGCACGGGGGGGCGTGGCGGTGGTGGCGCGAGGCTTTCGCCAGAGGGTGAGCGGGTGCTGCGCCTGTACCAGAAACTACAGGCACTGCAGGCACAGATTCTCGAAGCCGCGGAGGAGTCCAGTGACCTCGACCTGCTTGGCCGCCTGATGCTGCGCACCAGTGCGCGCAATCAGTTGCAGGGGCAAGTCAGTGGGCTACGCAGGGAGGGCCGGCATGATCGGGTCAACCTGGCGCTGGGCGGCGGGCTGGAGATCGATGCGCTGATTACCCATGACAGCACGGCACGGCTGGAGCTGACCCTGGGAACCACAGTGATGGCGCTGCTCAAGGCCGGTTGGGTGCAGCTGCTGGGCGCGGAGGATGAAGCCGACGCGGGAAGCAACGTGCTCAATGCCACTGTGGTGGAGGTGCTGGAAGATGCACAGGGCGAAAGCGAGGTACGGTTGGCACTGGGCAATGGGCAGACGTTGTGTGCGATTGCCGAGGCCGCTTGGTTGGTCGAGCAGTCGGTCAAGGAAGGAAGCAACGTGAAGGTGCAGTTCCATCCGTCCTATGTGCTGCTGGGGGTACCGGTGTAGCCTGACCCTGCCCTTTCACCGGTAAACCCGCGACAGAGCAAGCTCAGGCGAAATCAGAGCAGGCCCTGCAATGCGGTACCATGCCGACATGCCGCCCACCTCCCGGAGCTTCCATGTCCCACCCCTTCGACACCCTCACCCCCGACCTGGTCCTGGACGCCGTGGAAAGCCTGGGCTTTCTAAGCGATGCCCGGATCCTGGCGCTGAACAGCTACGAAAACCGCGTCTATCAGGTGGGCATCGAAGACTCGCAACCCTTGATCGCCAAGTTCTACCGCCCCGGCCGCTGGAGCGACGAAGCGATTCTCGAAGAACACCAGTTCACCGCCGAGCTTGCCGATTGCGAGGTACCGGTGGTCGCCCCGCTGCAGCACGAAGGCAGGACCCTGTTCGAACACCAAGGCTTCCGTTTCACCCTGTTCCCCCGTCGCGGCGGCCATGCGCCGGAGCCGGGCAACCTCGACCAGCTCTACCGCCTTGGGCAACTGCTCGGCCGCCTGCATGCAGTAGGCGCGGCACGCCCCTTCGAACACCGCGAAGCACTGGCTGTGGACAACTTCGGCCACGCCTCGCTGAATACCTTGCTCGAAGGCGGTTTCGTGCCCAAGGAGTTGCTGCCGGCCTTCGAGTCGGTGGCCCGTGACCTGCTCAAGCGTGTCGAGGCCATCTACGCCCGCACCCCGCACAAGGCGATTCGCCTGCATGGCGACCTGCACCCTGGCAACCTGATGCACCGCGACGAGGTGTACCACGTGGTCGACCTCGACGACTGCCGCATGGGCCCAGCAGTGCAGGACCTGTGGATGATGCTCGCCGGCAGCCGCGAGGAGCGCCTGGGGCAACTGGCGGAACTGGTTGACGGCTACAACGAGTTCCACGATTTCGACCCACGCGAGCTGGCCCTGATCGAACCGCTGCGTGCCCTGCGTCAACTGCATTACAGCGCCTGGCTGGCACGCCGCTGGGACGACCCGGCGTTCCCGCCAAGCTTCCCCTGGTTCGGACAGCCACGTTACTGGGGCGACCAGATTCTCGCCTTGCGCGAACAACTGGCTGCGCTGGACGAGCAACCGCTGAAATTGTTCTAGAAGCGAGCGCGCCTCTGTCTACAATAGGCGTCGCTTTATTCAGCAAGGATTCACCATGCAAGCTGCAAACCCGCGCCGCGGGTACCTTCTGGGCCTTGGTGCCTACATCATCTGGGGCTTGTTCCCGCTGTACTTCAAAGCTATCCAGAGCATTCCAGCGGTGGAAATCATCGTCCACCGGGTGCTCTGGTCGGCGCTGTTCGGTTCACTGTTGCTGCTGGTGTGGAAGCACCCCGGCTGGTGGCGCGAGCTGCGTGAAAACCCGCGCCGCCTGGCGATCCTGGCACTGAGCGGTACATTGATCGCCGGCAACTGGCTGACCTATGTCTGGGCGGTCAACAACGGCCGCATGCTCGAAGCCAGCCTGGGGTACTACATCAACCCTTTGATCAATGTGCTGCTGGGCATGCTGCTGCTTGGCGAGCGCCTGCGCCGCCTGCAATGGCTGGCGGTGGCCATGGCGGCGGTAGGCGTTGCGCAGCAGGTATGGCAGGTGGGCAGCCTGCCGTGGGTGTCGTTGGCACTGGCGCTGAGCTTCGGCTTCTATGGCCTGATCCGCAAACAGGCACCGGTTGCTGCACTGCCCGGCCTGGTAGTGGAAACCTGGATGCTGGTGCCACTGGCGCTGGGCTGGATGTTGCTGCACCCGTCGGCGATGAGCGTGCAGAGCGAGTTCTACACCAGCAGCCAGGCATTGTGGCTGATGGCTGCGGGCCCTGTGACCCTGGTGCCGCTGGTGTGCTTCAACGCCGCTGCGCGTCACCTGCCCTACACCACGCTGGGCTTCCTGCAGTACCTGGCGCCAACCTTGGTGCTGCTGCAGGCAGTACTGCTGTTTGACGAGCACCTGTCGTCGAGCAGCCTGATGGCGTTCATCTTCATCTGGGCGGGATTGGCGGTATATAGCGTCGACGCCTGGTTGAATCTGCGCAAGCGTGCCTGATCAAAAAGTGATCAAAACCTTGCAGGCCACGTATTTTGTGGCCTGCAGCAACATCTCCAAAGGTTATCCACACCCTCGTCCCCGTGCTTTGTGCACAAGCGACTGATTTCTGTACGTTTTTTGCTCAAACCTTGGGAGCGCTTGCCACGTATGGGCTGTAGAGGTGAGCCCCCAGCTTATCCACAGGGCCTTCCCCGTGAAATCGGGATAACCGCAGAGGGCCGCGAATCGGCTGCGAGCGGCCCCGGCCGTTTCAGATCAGTCCTCCGGTCGCAGCTTCAACTCCACCATCAAGTCATCCGCCAGGCTTTCCAGCTCCTGCTGCAATTCATCCAGCGACAATGTCAGCGGCAACGCCAGCAAGGCATCAGCATGGAACAGCGGCTCACTGCTCATCGGTGCCGGCCGCACTTCGGTGGTGAAGCGCTCCAGGTTCACGCCATGATCCGCCAGCAAGCGAGTGATATCGCGCACGATCCCCGGGCGGTCATTGCCCACCAGCTCCATGGCAATCGGTTTCCAGGTGCAGGACGGTTCTATGCCACTCTCGGCAATAAGCACGCGAATATCGTATTGCTCCAGCGCCTGCAGAGACTTCACCAGCTCGTCATAACTTTCGGCTGGCACCGCTACCCGCAGGATCCCGGCGAACTGCCCGGCCATCCGCGACATGCGGCTCTCCAGCCAGTTACCGTTATGATCGGCAATGCACTGGGCTATGCGCTCCACCTGGCCGGCCATGTCCGGGGCAATCACGGTCAATACAAGATGATCCACAGGGGCTTCCTCTGCTTCGAGCCGCCCTGAGGGGCGGAAATACGGGGAATCGACTCAGTATAGGCAAGGCGCGGCAACCTGCCGCAGGGCCGTCCGCGGAACTAATCGTGTACTGTTTCAAGATTTATCTGGAACAATCCACCGGTTTTTTGCGAACATACCAATTCCCAGCGTGACCCAATGCGACCACCCGGTCGCAGAGCGACGCTTTTAGTCTGATGTTTACCTGCCTGCTGCTTCATGTAGTATGCGCTGGCGCGGACTACAAAACGTCGTTTCGATGTCTGCCAAGGCGCCTGTGAAAATACGCCAACCGCCCGCCAGCCTGCCTGGCGAGCCGCACCCAGCCGCTCTCGTGAGTGGCGAGAGCATGAACTGGTGCCGTGTTTAGAGAAGCGCTACAGGCTTAATACAGAAGAGCGAAAGCGAAATAGCTGAGCAGAGGTGAGGCAAGCAATGACTGGATACGTTCAAGTCGGTGGCCTTCAGGTCGCCAAGGCCCTGTATGACTTCGTCAACAACGAAGCGATCCCTGGAACCGGCATCAAAGCCGATGCGTTCTGGGCCGGGGCGGAAAAGATCATCAACGACCTCGCCCCCAAGAACAAAGCCCTCCTGGCCAAGCGCGACGAGCTGCAAGCCAAGATCGACGCCTGGCACCAGGCACGCAAAGGCCAGGCACACGACGCCGTAGCCTACAAAGCATTCCTCCAGGAAATCGGCTACCTGCTGCCACAAGCCGACGATTTCCAGGCCACCACCCAGAACGTGGACGAAGAAATCGCCCACATGGCCGGCCCGCAGCTGGTCGTCCCGGTGATGAACGCCCGCTTCGCCCTGAACGCCGCCAACGCCCGTTGGGGTTCGCTGTACGACGCGCTGTACGGCACCGATGCCATCAGCGATGAAGGCGGCGCCGAGAAAGGCCAGGGTTACAACAAGCTCCGGGGCGACAAGGTCATCGCCTTCGCCCGCGCCTTCCTCGACCAAGCCGCACCGCTGGCGGCCGGCTCCCACGTCGACTCCACTGGCTACCGCATCGAAGGCGGCAAGCTGGTCGTTGCGCTGAAAGGCGGCAGCAACAGCGGCCTGCGTGATGACGCACAGCTGATCGGCTTCCATGGCGACGCCAAGGCGCCGACCGCCGTGCTGCTCAAACACAACGGCCTGCACTTCGAGATCCAGGTCGACGCCAGCACGCCTGTCGGCAGCACCGATGCCGCCGGCGTCAAAGACATCCTGATGGAATCGGCACTGACCACCATCATGGACTGCGAAGACTCGGTCGCCGCCGTCGATGCCGATGACAAGGTCATCGTCTACCGCAACTGGCTGGGCCTGATGAAGGGCGATCTGGCCGAAAGCGTGAGCAAGGGTGGCAAGACCTTCACCCGCACCATGAACCCGGACCGCGAATACGCCGCTCCCAATGGTGGCAGCGTAACCCTGCACGGCCGTTCGCTGCTGTTCGTGCGCAACGTGGGTCACCTGATGACCAACCCGGCGATTCTCGATGGCCAGGGCAATGAAATCCCTGAAGGCATCCAGGACGGTCTGTTCACCAACCTGATCGCCCTGCACAACCTCAACGGCAACACCACCCGCAAAAACACCCGCAGCGGCAGCGTATACATCGTCAAGCCGAAGATGCACGGCCCGGAAGAAGTCGCCTTCGCCGCCGAGATCTTCAGCCGCGTCGAAGACCTGCTGGGCATGCCACGCAACACCGTCAAGGTCGGCATCATGGACGAGGAGCGCCGTACCACGGTCAACCTGAAGTCCTGCATCAAGGCTGCCGCCGAGCGCGTGGTGTTCATCAACACCGGCTTCCTCGACCGCACCGGTGACGAAATCCACACCTCGATGGAAGCCGGCGCCGTAGTGCGCAAGGGCGCCATGAAGAACGAGAAGTGGATCGGCGCCTACGAGAACAACAACGTCGATGTGGGCCTTGCCACTGGCCTGCAAGGCCGTGCGCAGATCGGCAAGGGCATGTGGGCCATGCCTGACCTGATGGCCGCCATGCTCGAGCAGAAGATCGCTCACCCGCTGGCAGGCGCCAACACTGCCTGGGTACCGTCGCCAACCGCCGCCACCCTGCACGCCCTGCACTACCACAAGGTCGATGTGCAGGCACGTCAGCGCGAGCTGGCTTCGCGCACGCCGGCGTCGGTCGATGACATCCTGACCATCCCATTGGCAGCCGACACCAACTGGTCGGCTGAAGAGATCCGCAACGAGCTGGACAACAACGCCCAGGGCATCCTTGGCTACGTCGTGCGCTGGATTGACCATGGCGTGGGTTGCTCGAAAGTGCCGGACATCAACAACGTCGGCCTGATGGAAGACCGAGCCACCCTGCGCATCTCGGCCCAGCTGCTGGCCAACTGGCTGCGCCATGGCATCGTCAGCGAGGAGCAGGTGGTAGAGAGCCTCAAGCGCATGGCTGCGGTGGTCGACAAGCAGAACGCCGGTGACGCCCAGTACCGGCCGATGGCAACGAACTTCGACGACAACGTGGCCTTCCAGGCTGCAGTGGAGTTGGTGCTCGAAGGTGCCAAGCAACCGAACGGCTACACCGAGCCGGTGCTGCACCGCCGTCGCCGCGAGTTCAAGGCGCGTAACGGGCTGTAAACCGCAAGGGGCCGCTTTGCGGCCCTCTCGCGACACAAGGCCGCTCCTACAGGAATATGCGATCCCTTGAGGTGCGGCATTGTGTCGCGAAAGGGCTGCAAGGCAGCCCCAGTCCTGCACTACTCGATTTTCAGTTCCTTTTTCACCAACCCCAGCAGTTTCCCCAGATCCACCGGCTTCAGCAGAAAATCCACCACCCCCAAGTGCATCACGTCCACCGCCTCCTTCACATCGGTGTCGCCCGACACTACGATGATCGACAACGCCGCCCGCTCCGACTCGCGAATCTGCCGGATCAGTTCCAGGCCATCGCTGGGCTGCATGCGCAGGTCTGTGATCATCAGGGCGATGCGCGGTTCGTAATGCAGTTTGAGCATTGCCTCCTGCGCCCCGTCAGCCGTCATGCTCTCGATGCCCCTGCTCTTCAGGTAGAGCTTCAGCGCCTCGCTGTTGACCGGGTTGTCATCGACAACCAGTACCACAGGACTCGGCGCAACAGGTGCGCTTACCACGGCCAACGCCTCGCGTTCGGCGTCACTCAGGATGTCTTCATGCTCAGCCATGGTCATCTCGTCAAAAAAATCCCGCTCAGTGATTAGGACCACAAAACCCCTGTAACCCCGCTCGCCTTTCGTCGGGTCTTTGACAGCCACGGTTCACTAGACTTACGTCCAATGGGCACCACCCCGCTGCCAGCCGACCATGGGAGCCGAGAACAACAAGGCCGGCACCTATATATAGATATATATAGTTCGGCGTAGCGATACGGTCAGTGTCATGAGCAAAAAGGACGCCTACAACCAGGCGGGTAGAACGGCAGTACTGCAGAATATCCAGGGCACCTTGCAGTTCCTGCAGCGTTTCCCGCCGTTCAACCAGATGGAGCAGAGCCATCTGGCCTTCCTGGTGGAACAGTGCCAGCTGCGCTTCTATGCCAGTGGCGAAAGCATCATCAAACCCACGGACGGGCCAGTCGAGCACTTCTACATCGTCAAGCAGGGCCGAGTGGTCGGCGAGCGCCAGCACTTGGTCAAGCCCGGGGTGGAAACCACCTTCGAGATCACCGGCGGCGAATGCTTCCCGCTGGCGGCACTGCTGGGCGAGCGGGCGACGCGCACCGAACACCTGGCGGGCGAAGACACCTTCTGCCTGCAACTGAACAAAGCCGCGTTCATCCGCGTGTTCTCAATGTCGGAAGTGTTTCGAGATTTTGCCCTGCGCGGAGTCAGCAGCCTGCTCGACCAGGTCAACCAGCAAGTACGCCAACGCGCGGTGGAAACCCTCGGCACCCAGTACTCGCTGAATACCCCCCTGGGCGAACTGGCCATGCGTCACCCGGTGGTCTGTGCGCCGGATACGCCGCTGCGCGAGGCTGTGCGGCTGATGCATGAACAGCAGGTCGGCAGCATCGTGGTGATCGACCCGCAGCGCTACCCGGTGGGCATCTTCACCCTGCGCGACCTGCGCCAGGTGGTGGCCGCCGCTGATGCCGACCTCGGCGCGCCGATCGAGCAGCACATGACCGCCAGGCCGTTCTACCTCAGCCCACAGGCCAGCGCCTTCGATGCGGCCATGGCGATGACCGAACGGCATATCGCCCACGTCTGCCTGGTGGACAACCAGCGCCTGTGTGGCGTGGTCTCGGAGCGCGACCTGTTCTCCCTGCAGCGGGTCGACCTTGTGCATCTGGCGCGCACCATCCGCCATGCACCCCGCCTCGACGCTCTGGTGCAATTGCGCGGCGAGATCGGCCAGCTGGTCGAGCGCATGCTCGCACACGGCGCCTCTTCGATGCAGATCACCCAGATCATCACCCTGCTCAACGACCACACAGTGTGCCGGGTGATCGAGCTGGCCATTGCCGAACGTGGCGACCCCGGGGTGCCGTTCAGCTGGCTTTGCTTCGGCAGCGAAGGGCGACGCGAGCAGACCCTGCACACTGACCAGGACAACGGCATCCTCTTCGAAGCTGCCGATGACGCTGAAGCCGAGGCCATTCGTACACGCCTGCTGCCCCTGGCGCAGTACATCAACCAGTGCCTGGCCCAATGCGGCTTCACCCTGTGCAAGGGCAACGTCATGGCCGGCAACCCCGAGCTGTGCCTGTCACGCGCGCAGTGGGCACGACGCTTTGCCAGCTTCGTGCGCGAAGCCAGCCCGGAGAACCTGCTGGGTTCGAGCATCTACTTCGACCTGCGCGTGGTCTGGGGCGACGAACACGGCTGTGAACAACTGCGCCAGCAACTGCTGCAGCAAGTGGCGGACAACCGGATCTTCCAGCGTATGCTGGCCGACAACGCCCTGCGCCAGCGCCCTCCGGTGGGCCGCCTGCGCGAGTTCGTGCTGACCCGCCAGGGCAACGACAAGGCCGCTACCCTCGATCTCAAGGTCCAGGGCCTGACACCTTTCGTCGATGGCGCCCGCCTGCTGGCCCTGGCCAATGGCATTGGCGCCTGCAACACCTTGGAGCGCCTACGCCAGCTGGTCGGCAAAGGGGTCATCGAAGCGCTCGACGGCGCCGCTTATGAAGAGGCCTACCACTTCATTCAGCAAACCCGCATGCAGCAGCACCAGCGCCAGACCCGCGACAACCTGCCGTACTCCAACCGCGTAGATCCGGACAGCCTCAACCATCTGGACCGGCGCATCCTGCGCGAATCCCTGCGCCAGGCCCAGCGCCTGCAGAGCAGCCTGGCCCTGCGGTATCAGTTATGAGCCTGTTCGCCTGGCTGCGCCCTGCCGCCCCGCTGCTGAGCGATGCCTTGCGCCAGCGCCTGGCTCGGCTGCCCAAGGCCAGGCCACTGGGCGTGTGCGCGTTGCGTGAGCAGCGTTGGGTCGTACTCGACCTGGAAACCAGTGGCCTGAACCCCAATCGTGACCAGGTGCTGTCGATCGGCGCGGTGGCCATCGAGGACGGGGCGATCGATTTCGCTCAGCAGTTCGAACGCACCCTGCACCGCCCAGAACAGAAAACCAACGCCAGCGTACTGATCCACGGCCTTGGGCCAAGTGCCTTGGCTGCTGGCAGCGACCCGGCCGAGGCCTTGCTCGACCTGCTCGAATTCATCGGCGACAGCCCGGTGCTGGCGTTTCATGCGCCGTTCGACCAGCGCATGCTTGCCCGTGCCTTGAAGGAAAGCCTGGGCCATCGCTTGCAGCTGCCCTTCCTCGACGTTGCAGAGCTGGCACCGATGCTCAACCCCGACACCGTACTGCGCGAGGCCGGGCTGGACGACTGGGTGGCGCGCTTTGGCCTGCAGGTCGATGAGCGTCACCATGCCAGCGCCGATGCACAGGTCACGGCAGAGCTTGCACTGATCCTGCTCAGCCAGGCACGGCGCCAGCAGCTCGACAGCCCGTTGCAGCTGGAACAGCGACTGCGGGGGTGGCGCAGGCGCGCAGTGCATAACCACGGCCTCTAGAGGTTCAGGGCTTGAGGGGTTTTGCGCCTGTGAGATCGAGCGCCGCCCGCGCGGCGCATCGCGGATGAATCCGCTCCTACATCTTTTGCAACGTGCCAAACCTGTAACGCCATGGTCGCCTGCCTTGGCGCATGACGTGAGCCTTACAAACAAGGCTGACAACCATGGCCTCACAGGCATGGCCACGTTGCAACAAATGTAGGAGCGGATTCATCCGCGATGCGCCGCGCGGGCGGCGCTCGATCTCACTGGCGCCGCAAGACCAAGCTCTGATGATGGCAATCCGATAAGCGTCCATTGCACCCCACCCCTCGCCTCTGCAACAATCGCGAATAATTATCGTTAGTTAATGCATTCGTTCCGGGGACGCTGCATGTCTTCTGCCCACAGCCCACGCGCCGAACTGGTCGGCTCGCTTTACCGCGACCATCGCGGCTGGCTGCTTGCCTGGCTGCAGCGCAGCATGGCCTGCCGTCAGCGTGCCGAAGACCTGAGCCAGGACACCTTCGTGCGTCTGCTCGGCCGCGAGCAGCTGGAAACCCCGCGCGAGCCGCGGGCCTTCCTCGCCGCCGTGGCCAAGGGCCTGATGTTCGACCACTTCCGCCGCGCGGCGCTGGAACAGGCCTACCTGGCCGAGCTGGCATTGATCCCTGAAGCCGAACACCCGTCCCCGGAAACCCAGCACCTGATCCTCGAAGACCTCAAGGCCATCGACCGCCTGCTCGGCAAGCTGTCGAGCAAGGCCCGTGCAGCCTTCCTGCACAACCGCCTGGATGGCATGGGCCACGCCGAAATCGCCGAACGCCTGGGCGTTTCGGTGTCGCGCGTGCGCCAGTACATCGCCCAAGGCATGCGCCAGTGTTACGTGGCTCTTTACGGGGAACCGACGTGAACAACACACCGGTTTCGTGGCAGGTGCTGGAAGCCGCCATTGCCTGGAAAATGAGCCTGGACGATGGCAGCGGCACGCCTGACGAGCGCACCGAATTCATCCGCTGGCATGCCGCCAGCGAGGAACATGCCCGAGCCTGGCGCCAGCTCGGCGCCCTCGACCAACGCGTCAGCGTCGCCGCCGGCCCTGCGCGCCAGGCCCTGCTGCAATCGCGCGCCGGTTTGCGCCGGCGCATCGGCAAAGTCGGTGGCGGGCTGGCCGGGATGTTCCTGCTTGGTTCGCTACTGGCCTGGGTCGGTGCTCCGTCACTGGCGCCCAGCTACTGGCTGGCCGATCAGCGCACCGCCACTGGCGAACTGCGCACCTTGCGCCTGGAAGATGGCACGCTGCTGAGCCTGAACACCCACACCGCCGTCGACATCGACTACCAAGGCGAGCAGCGCCTGATCGTGCTGCATCAGGGCGAAATCTCGGTCGAGACCGGCCATGACGACCCACGCCCGCTTCTGGTCCGCACTGACGATGGCCGCCTGCGGCCACTGGGCACGCGCTTCCTGGTACGCCGTGAAGACCAGGGCACGCGCCTTGAGGTGCTGCAGTCTTCGGTAGCCGCCATGCCGCACAACAGCGGCGACGAACAGGTGCTGCGCGAAGGCCAGCAAGTGCTGATGAACAGCAACGGCCTTGGCCGGATAGGCCCGGTGCAAGCCGGGGCCGACGCCTGGACCCGCGGCATGCTGGTGGTCGACAACGTGCGCCTGGCCGACCTCCTGAAACAGCTGGGCCATTACCGCAACGGCCACCTGGGCGTGGCCGATGAAGTGGCCGACCTGCGCGTCACCGGCAGCTTCCCGCTGACCGATACCGACCTGGCCCTGGCTTCGCTGGTGCCGGCGCTACCGGTGAAGATCGAGCGGCATACGCCGTGGTGGGTGACTGTCGTCCCCAAGTAAATCGGACTCCTCGCCTGTAGGAGCGGCCTTGTGTCGCGAAAGGGGTGCGAAGCGCCCCCCAGATATCAGCGCGACTGCTGAAATTGCCGGGGCTGCTTTGCAGCCCTTTCGCGACACAAGGCCGCTCCTACAGGCAATGAGCTGGTGCAGGCGAAAGCCAGACTCAAATAATTCTCACTTTTTTTCCGATTCCCCCTGTCACTTCTGGAATCTCGCTCGGCAAGGAAGCAGTTAGCACTTATCCGTCGAGGAACCGCTGCATGTCCCGTGCCGTTGATCGTATCCTGCGTCCCAGCCTGATGGCTCTGGCCATTGCCATGGCCGCGCCCTTGTCCAGCACTGCCCTGTTCGCCGCCGAGCAGTCCGCACCGCGCGCCTACAACCTGCCCGCCGCCCCGCTGGCCGCCACCTTGAACCAGATCGCCAGCCAGTCGGGTATCGCCCTGGCCATCGACCCGGCACTGGTCAGCGGCCGCACCTCGGCGCCGGTCAATGGCCAGTACGATGGTCTCGGCGCCCTGCAGGCCGCACTGCTGGGCACCGGCCTGCAACTGCAGCAGAGCAGCGTGGGCAGCTACAGCCTGGTCGCCGTTCCGGAGGGTGCCCTGGCCCTGCCGGAAACCACCGTGAATGCCGCCAGCGCTTCCGAAAGCGCCTGGGGCCCGGTCGACGGTTACCTGGCCAAGCGCACCGCCGCCGGTACCAAGACCGACACCGCACTGGTCGAAGTACCACGCTCGATTTCCGTGGCCACCCGCCAGCAGATGAGCGACCGTGGCGTGCACAGCCTCGACGACGCCGTGAAATATATGCCGGGCATCGTCTCGGCCAGCTTCGGCAGCGACACCCGCTACGACTGGATGCGCGTGCGCGGCTTCGAGCCGACCCAGTTCCTCGACGGCCTGCCGCTGCCACGGGGCGTGTACGCCAACCCGAAAGCCGAAACCTGGAACCTCGACCGCCTGGCCCTGCTGCGTGGCCCGGCCTCATCGCTGTATGGCCAGACCCCACCCGGCGGCCTGCTGGACATGGTCAGCCGCCGCCCGCAGGCTGAAAGCGCCCACGAAATCGAACTGCAGTACGGCAGCGATAACCACCGCCAGATCAACTTCGCCAGCACCGGCAAGATCGATGACCAGGGCCAGTTCCTGTACAGCGTCAGCGGCGTGATCCGCGATGGCGGCACGCAAATCGACCATATCGACGACAAGCGCTACAACATTGCCCCGAGCCTGACCTGGAACATCGACGACGACACCTCGTTGACCCTGCTGACCCAGTTCACCCGCGACGATACCGGCGCTACCAGCCAGTTCCGGCCAATCCAGGGCACCAAGCTCGATATGCCGTTCGGCAAGGTCTCCCACCACAAGAACCTGGGTGACCCGGACTACGAGTTCTACGACCGCACCTACTACGCGCTGGGCTACGCCTTCGAGCACCGCATCAACGATGTCTGGCAGTTCCGCCAGAACCTGCGCTACACCAAGACTGACCTGGCGTTCCAGACCATCACCCCCGGCAGCTACAACGCAACCACGCCGCCAGTGCAGGACGATGGCACCGTCAGCCGCATGTCCACCAACACCGATGAAGACATCAGCCAGTTCGCTGTGGACAACAACTTCCAGGCCGACTTCGCCACCGGGGACGTTACCCACACCCTGCTGCTGGGCCTGGACCACCAGCGCGTCAACACCAACTACCTGTCGATCTTTGACTTCAACGTGCCGGACAGCAACGTGATCAACCCGGTTTACGGGGTACCGATTACCCGCCCGGATCGCTCCACGGCGTTCTACGACTACGACCAGAAAACCTATCAGACCGGCGTGTACATCCAGGACCAGATGGCCCTCGGCAACTGGCGCCTGACCTTGGGCGGTCGTGAAGACTGGGTGCACACCAGCACCACGTTCCTCAACCAGGGCGATGCCACCAATACCCAGCGTGACAAGAAGTTCAGCGGCAACGCCGCCATCAGCTATGTATTCGACTCGGGCTTCGTGCCCTACCTGTCGTATGCCGAGTCGTTCCAACCTTCCAGCAACGCTGCCGTGTCCGCCTCCGAGTCGTTCAAGCCAACCGAAGGCAAGCAATGGGAACTGGGCGTCAAGTACCAGCCACCGGGTTCCAACACCCTGCTGTCGGCAGCCGTGTATGACCTGACGCAGAAAAACGTCTCGGTCACCAACAACGAAGGCGGCATAACGGTCACCAGCCAGACCGGCGAAGTGAAAGTCCATGGCCTGGAGCTGGAAGCGGTTTCCGACGTCACCGAAAACCTCAAGCTGACTGCTGCCTATACCCTGGCCAAATCGGAAGTGCAGGACGGCCTGTACAAAGGCAACCGCCTGCAGCTGATGCCCAACCAGCAAGCCTCGCTGTGGGCCGACTACACCTGGCACAGCGGCGTGCTCGACGGTTTCGGCATCGGCGGCGGCGCGCGCTATACCGGCAACACCTATGGCGACCAGGCCAACACCTACCTGGGCAAGGCCAATGCCTACACCGTGTTCGACGCCTCGGTGCACTACGACCTCGGCCGCCTGAGCACCAGCCTCAAGGGCGCCTCGGTGGCGGTCAATGCCACCAACCTGTTCAACAAGGACTACATCTCCACGTGTGATTCGTACTACTGCTACTACGGCGATGAGCGCAGCGTCGTTGCCAGTGCTTCCTACCAGTTCTGAGTGAGCGGGGGCCGCTTTGCGGCCCCACGGTCCAACAGACATAAATCGGTACCGTGATGAAAAGCCCAACCATCCGCCGCTGGTCGGTGATCCATACCTGGAGCAGCCTGGTCTGTACCCTGTTCCTGCTGTTGCTGGCGCTTACCGGCCTGCCGCTGATCTTCCACCACGAACTCGAACACCTGCTCGGCGATGCCCCAGAACTACGCGAGATGCCCGCTGGCACCCCGCAGCTGGACCTGCAACAGCTGGTCATCAAGGCCGAGCAGCACCGCCCCGGCGAGGTCGTGCAGTACTTCGGCTTCGACGAGGACGAACCCAACGGCGTGCTCGCGATCACCGCTGCCACCGCCGGCACAGAACCCAATTCCTCGCACACCTTCATGCTCGACGCCCGCACCGGCGAAGCCGTGGCCATGCCTGCCGCCAACGGTGGTTTCATGATGCTCATGCTGCGCCTGCACGTGGACATGTTTGCGGGGCTCCCCGGCAAACTGCTGCTGGCATTCATGGGGGTGCTGTTCGTCGTCGCGATCGTTTCCGGCACCGTGCTCTACGCGCCGTTCATGCGTCGCCTGGGCTTCGCCACCGTGCGCCACGACAAGTCCCGCCGCCTGCGCTGGCTCGACCTGCACAACCTGATCGGCATCGTCACCCTGACCTGGGCCCTGACGGTCGGCATTACCGGGGTGATCAGTGCACTGTCAGACCTGGTGATCGCCGCCTGGCGCAACGACAGCCTCGCCACCCTGGTCGCGCCCTACCGCGATGCCCCGCCACTGACGCAGCGCTCGCCCGCCACGCAACTGCTGGCCATCGCCGAACAGGCAACGCCCGGCATGCGCCCTGATTTCATCGCCTTCCCTGGCACCCGCTTCTCCAGTGAGCACCACTACGCCGTGTTCATGAAAGGTGCCACGCACCTGACGTCGCACCTGCTCACCCCGGTACTGATCGATGCACAAACCCTGCAGGTGACCGCTGTCGGCGAGCGGCCCTGGTACATGGATGCCATGGGCCTGTCGCAGCCCCTGCACTTCGGTGATTATGGCGGCCGCCCGATGCAGATTCTCTGGGCGGTGCTCGATGTGCTGACGCTCATCGTCCTTGGCAGCGGCCTTTACCTGTGGTGGGGCAAGCACCGCAAACCACGGGAGGCCAGGGCATGAGCCACACGTCGCAATCGATCCGGCGCATCTTCGCCTGGCCGGCTCTGATCGCTGCGCTGGGTGCCCTGGGCCTGTTTGCGGCCTTGCTCGGTGACGGCGCCTGGGACGCGCTTTCCTGGCTGGGCCTGGGCGCTCCGGCATGGCTGGCCTTACGTGGTATATGGCGCCGCTGAGGTAGCGGGTTAACGCAGTGGCGCACTGGCAACGGTGCAGCATGGTAGGTTTTCACTCCCCGGAGACGGACCATGACCCCGCTGTTGCAATTACTGGCCCTGGACAACCGACTGCAAACGCTGCTGCCACCGCTGGACGGCGTCGAACACCGCCTTGACCAGTACCTGGCCGTACTGTTTCCAGGCAAGGTCATCCGTGCCAGCGCTCTGCGTATAGGCCGTCACAGCCTGCTGGAACTGGTCGGCCTGCACCTGTTCGATGGCGGCATATTCCGCTTGCCCATCGGTAGTCAGCCCGAGCATGAGCAGTACCCACGACTCGCCCTGCCCGTCGACTTCAACGCCCGGGTCGACAGTTTCTGCAAGAACATCCGCAAGGACCTGCACGCACAGTTGGCTGAATACTGGCAGGCCCGCGACAGCACGGGCCTCACCCGCCTGGTGCGCCTGGCGTCCTTGCGACGCGAACAGCTGGATATCGAAATGCGTTTGCGCAGCGGTGATCAGACCTTGTCGGCAGCGCATGCCCAACTGCTTAGGACCTGTATCGAATACCCCCTCCCCTGGCAACGCCGCCACTTGCCCACGTCAGCGCGGCCGCAGGTCTATCGCCCACTGCTGACCGCCACCGCGCCCAACTGGCGCAGCCATCTGCCCGGCGTATTGATACTCACCGAACAAGGCCAGGAAGGTCGGCTGCTCGAAGCCCACGAACCGGTCGGCAGAGCCGTGTTGTACACGGCTCTGCACGGGGTGGAGGCATTCGAAAGTCTCGCCGAGCTTCACCTGGAACTGTGCCAGCGCCTTGAAGACCCACTGGAGAGCGCCCCGCTTGTCAGCCTGCTGCCCCACCCTGAAGACCAGCGACGCGCGCGCATGGCCGAACGCCTGCGCTATGACTGGTACAGCGAGGATATTGCTCAGAGCCAGGCCATGGCCATCCGCGACGCCCACATTCAGCGCCTGACCCATGCCTGGCAAGATGCCTGGCAACGAGGCCAACAGCGCGATGTAGCAACGCTCGATGCAGCACTGGCTAAAGCGCTGGACCTGCACATGGAACTCTCCAGCAAAGGTCCGCTGGCCACCCGATACGGGCTGCTGCTCGAAAAACACCTGCCAAACTGGCTGCGCTCCACCTCACAACAAGGCGTGGCGCACATCATGCAGGCCATGCAGGAACAAGTGGCCGCCATCGAGGCAGCGGCAGCCCCGGGTATTCTCACCCTTGAGCAATTCAAGCAGCAGCATGCCTTGCTGGCTTGGGTGCGTGAACGTTTGCACGAGTTCCTGCAACGTGACCCCGGCATCGATACGGACCCGCAATCCATCTGCGTCAGCGTGACCTTGGCCCGCCAGATCGGCCCCTCCTTCAACCCGCTCGACATCAGTGCCTACATTCCCGTGGCCAGCCGCCCTCAGGTAGGGCCCAGTATCGAACTGGTCAAGCAGACCTATCGGCTCGATAAACTGGCACTGCTCAACATCGCCTGGTTCGATGTCGACTACTGGCTCACCGCCCGCGTGCACCTTGCCGATGGCCAGCCACTTCCAGCCCTCACGCCGCTGCGGGTCAAACAGATCATTCGGCGCTTGAATGCCGGCAATGGTTACCAGGCCTACCTGCGCACGCACCTGCTTGACTCCCCCCACGGCCATTGGCGTCAGCGGGCACATGTTCAACTCAACCGCACGCGCATGAAGGCCGAGGCGGTCAAGGCACGCTACGCAGGCCACTTTCAGCCGGACACCTTCGAGCAAGGGTATGGATGGGCCAGCACGGTGATCCGTTGGCCCGACAGCCATGCCCGGCCGCATTACAACGAACAGCAGGTTATCGCCCGCCAGTTGCTTGTCCAGGGTCAGAGCCTGCAGGGCGTTTTCCTGCTCGTTTCGCCGGAAAACTCCAACCGTATCGTCGCCTACTGCCCGGATGCCCCAGACCGTCGACCCTGGCGTGAATACACCAACACCAGGGCCCTGATAAGAGCAGTACGCAACGATGCCGACTTGCGCAGCTATGTGCTCGAGCGACTGCCACTGGGCAACGGCAAAGCGCTTGAGGCGCTGCTGCGCAAAGGCCGCCTGGGCACGCACATCAAGCTGCAGACCATCACCGGCAACCTGTACGAAGCCCAGTATCGTGCCGAGGTCAACTTCCTGATGGCACAGGCCGATGCTGCCACCCGCAGCAATAGCGAGCTGCTGGGCGAATACTCGGTCAACGTGCTCAGGGTGTTGCTGGATATAGTCGCACTCGTGCTGCCACAAGCGGGTGCCACAGCCCTGGCGTTCGGGCGCTTGGGGATTTCCATCTGGGATGGCTTCGAAGCGTTCGACCAGGACGACCATGCCGGTGCACTGCACCACGCCACCGCCGCATTCGGCCATGCAACAGCAGGCCTCCACAACATGGCAGGTACGGGGCTGATGCGCCGGGTCATGCGCGGGCTGCCCAAGCCACCGCCCGTACCGCTACCGCCGCACTATGAAGTAACCCCCGACGAGACCAGGCTGCGCTACCGCATCGATGCGCTCCACGGCGAGGCGGTCTATGAACGCCAGACGGCGAACCCCGGCCTGACGCAGTACTACGTCACAGATAACCTGGGCCGCTATTTCGGTGTCACCTTCAACGGCAACCGCTGGCGCGCAATTGACCCTGACTTGCCAAATGCCTACCTGAAGCTGCCCATCAAGCGCTGCCGTGAAGGTAACTGGGTGGTCGACTCACCCCTGCTCTGGCATGACGGGCTGCCGGATATCCAGCAACTGCTTGGCGACTGCCGGTTGGCTGCGCCTGTGCAGGGCACCGTTACCGCAGACGATGCCAACCTGTTCGAAGACAACACCCTGCTGTACCTTCAGCTCGGCCTGCATCAGTTGCCCGTGCGCCGCCATCCGCTCAGCAACCATTACCACCTGGTGCTGGCAGATGCCTTGCGCGGCAGCGTGCCTGGCGGCGCGGTGCTGCGCCGGCAGGACGAAGAATGGCGCATACGCGTGCGCCAGACCGGCCGCAGCAGCAACTGGCTGCCACTGCCGGCGGATTATTCCGACAACCGAGGCAGCAGCCGGTCCAGCCGCTGATGCAATGCGCTGCCGCTCGGCCAGTTGCGCAAAAGCCGTGCCCGGTCACGGGCATAGGCCGGGGCGAAACTGAGCTGGGTGGCGTGCTGGCACATGGCGTCAAGGTCGATCAGCGACCATTGGCCGTTGTCCCAGAACAGGTTGTGCCCCTTGAAGTCGCCATGGCTGATGCGCTCGCGGATCAGCTGCTGCATCACATGCACCAGCGCGTCGACCTGCTCTTCAGGTGCCTCGCCGTTGTCCACATAGGGCGCAAAGCATGCGGTCAGGTCCGGGCCATCGACATATTCTGTGACCAGGTAGGCGCGGCTGCGCAGGCCCATCACACGTTGTTCCAGCACCGCCAACGGGCGTGGCGTGGCGATGTCGAGGAACTCCAGGCGGTGCCCTTCGATCCACGAGTGCCAAGCCCTGCTCGGGCGCCAGAAGCGCTTGAACCAGTGCGCGGTGTTCTTGATGTTGTAGCGCTTGAGTACCAGCTTGCGGCCGTTTACCTCGATACGCGCCACGCTGGCAGCACCACCGGTCTTGTACAGGTGGCCCTTGTCGATCAGTTCATCCGCCTGCTCCAGCACCGGCAGCATGGCATCCACTTCATTGCGACGAATCGCCCGCAGGCCTGAAAGGCTGCGCTCGACACTGAACAGGCTGCACTCGCGGCCAGCTTTTTCCAGGTAGTCCTTCTGCCGCCAGTTACGCACCTTGTCCACCTGCTTCTGCAGCGCTTCCAGCGGCAGCGCATGCTCGGCGTTGGCCAGCAGGTAGTGCACCAGCAACGCTTCGATGAACGGTTCCAGGCGCTTGGGCAACTGGGCGAAGAACACCCCGAGGTTTTCCAGCACGCGCGGGCGTGAAAGCTGCTGACCGGGTGTTTCGGCCTTGATACCGGCGCCGTCGATCAGGTACAGCTTGCCGTCGTGGCGCAACAGGTTGTCCAGGTGCAGGTCTTCCTGCCACAAGCCTTGTGCATGCATCTGTGCCACGGCAGTGAGGGCTTCGCCCAGCACCAGAAGCTGCTCGTCAGCCAGCACAGGCAGATCTTCTACCGCTGCCCAGGCATCGGCCAGGCTTTCGGCACCCTCGAGGAACTCGAACAGCAGCCAGCCACCCTCGCCTTCCTTGAGGCCGTCGGCAAGCAGTTGTGGCGTGGTCAGGCCTTCTTTGGCCAGTAGCTTCACGCCGTCCAGTTCGCGCTGGAAGTGCCGTGCGGCATTGCCGCCGACCAGCAGCTTGGCCAGCACCGGGGTGCCGCGCCAGATGCCAGCGCCGACATAGCGCTGACCGGGCAGCACCCGCAACAGGCTGAACAACTGCAGGTCAGCCGTGCCGGCGGCATCGGCCAGGGTAATGCTCAGGGGGAGCGACGGGCTGCGCCCGGCCGCCTTGAGTTCAGACAAACGCATCAGCGGGCCTCTTTTTCACGACGGCGTTGCGTCAGGCGTTGCAGCCAGGTACCGACCAGCGCGCTGTCAGCAGGCTGCTGCAGGTAGGCGGCCAGCAACTGGCGAACCTCTGCCTCGCCCCAGGCGGGGGCACGGCGCAGCAGCGGCTCAAGGTCACGCAAGCGGTCACGCATGCCAAACAGCAGCGGCCGGGTCTTTTCCAGGTCGATCAGCTGCGCATCCCAGCCTTCGCGGCGTTGGCGCAGAAAGATGTGCTTGGGATAGAAGCAACCGTGTACCTGGCCAGCACCGTGCAGGGTGCGCGCCAACTGGCCGCAGGCCTTGAGGATGCCCGCCTGGGCGCCCTCGGCGAGCTGCGGCCACTGGGCCAGCAGGCCCTCCAGGTCGCTCCATTCGTCCAGCGCACGGGTCATCAGGATCGCCCGGTGCTGGCCGTTGTGCTTGCGCTCGCCGTAGAACACAGCCTGCAAAGCCGGAATGTGCAGCTTCTGGTAGCGGCTGATGTTGCGGAACTCGCGGGCGAAGGTCGGTTCGCCAAACGGCCGGTGCAAGGTGCGGGTCAGGTAATCACTCTGGCGCTTGAGGTAGTAGCCCTTGCCTTCGAGCTCCAGGCGGTAGACGCTGCTCCAGCCACCGCGGCCAGTGTTGGGTTCGTCCACGGCGTCGAGCTGCAGCGCCCACAGCGCTTCGAAGTCGTTCAAGCCATGGCGTTTGAGCAGCGCGAGGTCCGCGCTGGCCAGGTAATCGGTCATTCCCTTCCCTCGAAGAAGCTCAGCACCTGGCGAATGCGCCGCTTGTCGCGCACATTCAGGCGCTGGCGCCCACGGTACTGCAGGTAGAAACGCAGGCGCTGGGTCGCCGACAGGTGATATTTGGCCACCTTGTCCAGGCAGGCCAGGTCTTTGATCATGCGGTGGCGCCACATGAAACCACGCCAGAAGTCGCCGGTCGGGCAGTCGATGAAGAATAGCGTGCCCAGATCGTCGACCAGCAGGTTGCGCCATTTCAGGTCGTTGTGGGCGAAACGGTGCTCGTGCATTACCCGGGTGTGGCGCGCCAGCTGGCGGCTCAGCTTGTCGACCCAGACACGGTCGGCCAAGCGTGGGTCGTTGCGTTCGGCCAGGGCCGAGAGGTCTTCGGTACGCGGCAGTTCGCGGGTGATCATCGCACCACGGCCAAAGGCCAGGCCTTTGCGTTCCAGCCCCCAGGCCACCACTTCGGCAGTGGGAATTTCCCACTTGGCGAACTGTTTGAGGTTCTGCCATTCGGCCTTGATGCGCGGCCGGCCCAGGTAGCGGCGCATGTGCTTGCCAGCACCGGTGTAGCGTTTGACGTAGTAGTTGACCCCGTCACGCTCGATGCGGATGACCTCGCTGAGTGGGTCACGCGTGAGGTGTTCACCCTTGAGGGCAAACACCGCATCGAGGCTGCCGAAGTCCGACGCCAGATGTTCGTAGCCTGGCGCCAGTGTCCAACTCGCCATCAGAGTGCATCCCCATAGCGTTGCTTGCGATCGTAAAGTTTCTGCGCCTTGCCTTCGAGCCAGGCGAGCAGCGCAGCCTCTTCGGCCAGAATCTGCCGCAGCGGGCGCTGGAAATAGCCACGCAGGAAGCGCAGCTTGTCGCGCCGCGTAAGGCCGATGTCCAGCGCCGAAAAGTACAGCGCAGCCAGGTCCTTGTCGCGCCAGCGGCGGCTGATTTTCGCCCGGGTCTGCGCACGATGCAGGTCGATCACCGACAGTTTGAAGTCTTCAGGCGTCACCGGCCTGTCCGTGTGCAGCAGGAAGTGGCAGATGTAGCAGTCGCGGTGGTTCACCCCGGCGCGGTGCATGCCGCCGGTCATCTTCGCCACTTCAGCGATCAGCGCGCGCTTGAGGCGCGGCTCGGGCGGGTTCTTTACCCAGTCGATGCTGAAGTCTTCCAGGCTGATGGTCGGCGCCAGCTCTTCGGTGACGATGAACGAATGCTGAGTCGCCGGGTTGCTGCCACGCTCGCCATAGGCCACGGCCGTCATGGTCGGCACGCCAACCTCATGCAGGCGCTGGATGGCTTGCCATTCCTGGCCGGCACCGAGTACTGGCAGCTTGGCGGTGAGCAGGTTCTTGAAGATCTCGCCCCAGCCGATGCCGCGGTGGATCTTGACGAAGAACCCTTCGCCAGCGACCTCGGTACGCAGCGTGCGGCGGCCTTCCAGCTCGCGATAGACCTCGCCTTGCAGCGCTTCCACGGCCTCGAAGGCGTCACGCCCGGCCCACAGGCGCTTGAAAGGTTCGGCCAATATCAGCTTCATGCGTTCTCCTGCCCCAGGATCACATCGGCAGCATGCTGCGGCATGCTGTACAGGTCGGCGCTGTCGGCAAAGGCCAGGCCATTGCGCGACCAGCCGGCGCGGGCCTGCCCGTCTTCGAGCATGCGTTGCAGGTAGCTGTTGAGCTGCTCCTGTTCGAACGGCTCGTCCAGCACCAGGCCGCAGTCGGCCTCGGCGATGTAATGGGCGTAGCCGCAAACCTTGGACACCAGCACCGGCAGGCCGGCCACCAGGGCCTCCAGCAGTACCGTGCCAGTGTTTTCGTTGTACGCCGGGTGAATCAGCAAGTCGGCGCCCAGCAGGAAGCGCGGGATGTCGCTGCGGCCCTTGAGGAACTGCACCTGCTCGCCCAGGCCCAAGGTGGCGCTCTGCAGCTGGAAACCCTTCGGGTCGTCCTGGCCGATGACCATCAGCTTCGTGCGCTTGCGCAGGGCCGAGGGCAGCGCGGCCAGGGCCTTGAGGCTGCGGTCGACACCCTTGGTC
This sequence comes from Pseudomonas sp. URMO17WK12:I7, assembly GCF_003269045.1. Lineage (NCBI taxonomy): Bacteria > Pseudomonadati > Pseudomonadota > Gammaproteobacteria > Pseudomonadales > Pseudomonadaceae > Pseudomonas > Pseudomonas sp. URMO17WK12:I7. Next base: position 121,125 of record NZ_QLTL01000007.1, read on the forward strand.
TTGAAGCCTGAACCGATCTGCACCATCAGCAAGTCGTCATCGCCCAGGTTGAACTCCTTGCGGAAATCAGCGCGGATCTCGGCGGCATTGGCCGGCGCGCGACGGTCCTGGGAGATGCCCGGCGGCAGCAGGTGGAAGCGTTCCACCGGGGTGCCGTAGTGCTTGATGAACAGCGGCTGCTGCACCTCGGAAATCATCAACACTTCGGTGCGGGCGTCCTTGGCGAACACGGCGCGCTCGTACTCGGCGAAATGCCGGTAGCGGCCCCAGCGGCGGTACAGGCCGCCGCGCAGGGTCTGCGCCTTGTCTTCGAAGCAGCCGTCGGCAGCGTAGTAAACGTCCAGCCCGGGCATCTTGTTGAAGCCGATCAGGCGGTCGACAGGGCGCTTGGCCAGGTCCGCTTCCATCCAGGCGCTGAGCTTCTCGTTGCGCCGGTGGTTGAAGATCGCCTTTACCGGCGCCACCAGCACCTCGAAGCCCGGCGGGATGTCACCCTCCCAGATCAGCGTGTACACGCGGATCTGGTGGCCCCGCTTCTGGCATTCCAGGGCAATGCGCATGAAGTCGCGCTGCAGCCCGCCGAAAGGGAAATATTTGTAAAGCACGAAAGCCAGTTGCATCAACGAACATCCTCAGCCAGCAGCAGCGCGCTCAGGCGGCTCGCTACATGCTCGGGATTCAGGCGAGTGAAGCACAGCGGCCACTCGCGTTTCAGATCGAACCGGCGCTGGTCATCAGCGCTCGGTTTGTAGGTGCATTTCTTCTGCAGGCACGGTGCGCAAGGGAAATCGCTGGCCTGGTGAACCTGCACGCGGCCATAGGCGCCAGTCAGGCCCGGGTTGGTCGGGCCGAACAGCGAAATGGTCGGCACATCCAGCGCTGCGGCCAGGTGGCCGAGGCCGGTATCCACCGCCACACACGCCTTGGCCGCCGCCAGCACACGGGCGACGCCGGCAAGGTTCAATTTGGGGAGCACCTGGCAGTTGTTCAACCCCTGGGCGATGCGCTCGGCGCGGGCCTTCTCGGCCGGGTTGCCCCATGGCAGGCGCACCTGCAGCTTGCGCCGGCCAAGGCGTTCGGCGAGTTCGCGCCAGTAGGCTTCGGGCCAGTGCTTGGTCGCCCAGGTCGTGCCGTGCAGGAACACCACGTAGGGCGCGGCCGGCGGCAGCTGCAGGCGGTCGAGGTCGAGGCCGTAATGGCCGATGCCTTCCGGCAGGTCGTAGGCCAGGGCCATGGCGAACAGCTGGCGCACACGCTCCACGGCATGCTGGCCGACGGCAACCGACAGCGGCCGGTCGTAGAAGCGGCTGGCCCAGCCTTCACGGGCCGAGAAACGGTCCAGGCCGGCGACCGGTGCCTTGACGTAGCGGGTCAGCCAGGCCGACTTTACCAGGCCCTGGGCATCGATCACCAGGTCATACTTGCGCTCGCGAACGCGCTGCTTGAACGCCTTCCACTCGCCGCTCCTGATCGTCTGCCAGATATTCTTGCGCCAGCGGCGGATCGCCACCGGGATGACCTGGTCGACCGCCGGGTGCCAGCTGGGGATCTCGGCGAAGCCTTCTTCCACTACCCAGTCGAAACGGATGCCCGGGATGGCATGGGCAGCGTCGGTAAGCGCCGGCAGGGTGTGGATCACATCACCCAGCGACGAGGTCTTGATGATCAGTACCCGCACTTAGTCGACCTCGGCCACGGTATCGATCAGGTTCGAGCCACCCAGGCTGTGCAGGGCGGCGATGACTTTGCCGGGCTCCAGCAGGCGCAGGCAGTTGTAATGTCCGAAGCGGCAGGTGCGGTCGAAACACGGGCTGCACTCGATGCCGGTGCGCACCACTTCCACTTTTTCAGCCAGTGGCGGCGTAAAGCCTGGCGAGGTAGAGCCGTACACCGCTACCAGCGGACGGTTCAGCGCGGCAGCCACATGCATCAGGCCGGAATCGTTGGAAACCACGGCGTCGGCGCAGGACATCAGGTCGATGGCCTCGGCCAGCGAGGTTTCACCCGCCAAATTGTACGACTCTTCACGCAAGCCCGGGATCAGGCGGTCACGGATCTGCTCACCAACCGGGTGATCGTTCTTCGAGCCGAACAGCCATACCTGCCAGCCCTGGCGGATCATCGCGTCGGCAACGTTCGCGTAGTGCTCGGCCGGCCAGCGCTTGGCCTCGCCGAACTCGGCGCCTGGGCACAGCGCCAGCACCGGGCGATCCAGCGCCAGGCCGAACTTGGCCATGGCGGCTTCACGGCTCTGTGCTTCGATCTGCAGGCTTGGCCGCGGATACGGCTGCGGCAGCTCGGCGCCGGGCGCGTAGGCAAGCGCCATGAAGCGCTCGATCATCAACGGGTAGCGGGCTTTGTCCAGCTTGCGCACGTCGTTGAGCAGGCCGAAACGCATTTCGCCGCGCCAACCGGTGCGCTTGGGGATACCGGCAAAGAACGGCACCAGCGCCGACTTCAGCGAGTTGGGCAGCAGGATGGCCTGGTCGTACTGGCCAGCCAGGGACTTGCCGATGCGCCGCCGCGTGGCCAGCTCCAGCGCGCCGTGGCCGAGCGGGAAGCTCAAGGCCTGGCGTACTTCGGGCATGCGTTCGAGGATCGGCCGGCTCCACTCGGGCGCCAGCACGTCGATCACGCAGTCGGGGTGCTGCTGTTTCAGGCACTGGAACAAGGTCTGCGCCATCACCATGTCGCCGACCCAGCTGGGGCCAATGATCAGTATTCTCATGCTTAGTCCAGAAACGCTCGGGGAGGCTACAGGCTGCTTACAGCCTGGCCTCCCCTCTTTATATTCAGGCTATGTGGCGGACAGTGTACCACTCAGGCATATCCGTCGCTGATTGCAGACCCTGTGGGAGCGGGTTTACCCGCGAACACCGGCGAAGCCGGTGCCATGCACCGCGTGGCCTTCTTCGCGGGTGAACCCGCTCCCACAGGGTTGGCGGGGCCTTCAGGTAAGGCCCAATTCGCTCCAGATCCGCCGCACCTCGCGGCGCTCATCGGCAAACTGCGCCGCATCGATCACCCCGGCCTGCTTCTGCAGGGCCTGGCGGTGCGACGCAGAGCGGAACGCCTTGTACACCTCACGCAACAGCACCGCGTCACTGGCCGGCATCAACCCTGCCTGCTCCAGCTCTTCCAGAATGCGGATGTTATCGGTCCATCGAAGTATGGCCGGATGCGCGTGAGACCAGGCCAAAGCGGCGTATTGCACCATAAATTCGATATCGACGATACCGCCGGCATCCTGCTTGATATCGAACGCAACGCCAGCATCGAAGGCATTGGCCGCGGTGCCGGCAGCCGTGGCTTTGGTGCCAAGGTTGTCACGCATCTTGGCGCGCATCTCGCTCACTTCGCTGCGCAACTTGCCAAGGTCGCGGGCCTGGCCCAGGACCTTGGCCCGCACACCCTCGAACGCCGTCGCCACCTGCTTGCAGCCCACCAGCACACGGGCGCGCACCAAAGCCTGATGTTCCCAGGTCCAGGCTTCGCTCTGCTGGTAACGCTCGAACGCCCCCAGCGAACTGACCAGCAGCCCCGCCGCACCGGAGGGGCGCAGGCGCATGTCGACGTCGTACAGCTGGCCGGAGTTGGTCTGGGTGGTCAGCAGGTGGATGATGCGTTGGCCCAGGCGCGTGAAGAACTGCGCACTGTCGATCGGCTTGGCGCCGTCGGTTTCCGCTTGCGGGTCGCCATCGTGGATGAACACCAGGTCCAGGTCCGAACCGTGGCCCAGCTCCAGGCCGCCGACCTTGCCATAACCGATGATGATGAAGCCTGGGTCGCACAAGCTGCCGTCGCTGCGCTTGGGCTGGCCATGGCGGGCCACGGTCTGGCGCCAGGCCAGGGCCAGCACCTGGTCGAGAATCGCTTCGGCCAGCCAGGTCAGGTAATCGCTGACTTTCATCAACGGCAGGTTGCCGCTGATTTCCGACGCGGCGACACGCAGGCTGTGCGCCAGCTTGAAGTGGCGCAGCGCTTCCATCTGCTGCTCCAAGTCGTCCTCGGGAATGCGCGTCAGCCGCTCACGCAGCTCGGCGGCCAGCTCCGGCGCCAGCGGCGGGCTGAACAGGCGGCCTTCGTTGAGCAACTCATCGAGCAGCAACGGGTAGCGGGCGATCTGCTCGGCGATCCATGGGCTGGCCGCACACAGCGTCAGCAAGCGCCGCAGGGCACCCGGGTTTTCGGTGAGCAGCACCAGATAGGCCGAACGCCGCGCCACGGCTTCGACCAGTGGCAGCACGCGCTCCAGCACCAGGTCCGGGTTGTCGTGCTCCACGGCCTGGGCCAGCAAACGTGGAATGAAGGCATCCAGTCGCTCGCGGCCGATACGTTGCATCGACCGCAGCTGCGGGCTGGCACGCAGCCCGGCCAGGCGGCGCAGGGCTTCGGCCGGTTGCTTGAAACCAGCCTCCTCCAGTTGGCGACCTGCAGCATCTTCATCCTGGGCCTGTTCCCAGAGGGGCGACCACTCGCCACCCACTACCAGCTCGCCTTCACTTTCGTCTTCATCCGGGTCGGCAATCACCTGGCGGAAGTGCCAGTCGACCCGACCGCGCCAGTACATCAGCTGATCGTGGAAGCTCTGCCAGTCGGCAAAGCCGAGGATATAGGCAACACGCTCACGGTCGAGCTCGCTGTCCGGCAGCATCTGTGTCTGGCGGTCGGCGATGGCCTGGATGGCGTGCTCGGTATAACGCAGGAATTCATAACCTTCGCGCAGCTCCGCCACCACTGCCGGCGGCAGGTAACCCTGGCCTTCCAGCGTCGCCAGCACCTTGAGCAGCGGCCGCTGCTGCAGGCTCAGGTCGCGCCCGCCGTGGATCAGCTGGAAGGCCTGGGCGATGAACTCGACCTCGCGGATACCGCCAGCGCCGAGCTTGATATTGTCGGCCATGCCCTTGCGCCGCACTTCCTGCTGGATCAGCTGCTTCATGGTGCGCAGCGCTTCGATCGCCGAGAAGTCCAGGTAACGCCGGTATACGAATGGCCGCAGCATTTCCTGAAGTTGCGCACCTGCGGCCTGGTCGCCAGCCACCACCCGCGCCTTGATCATCGCGTAGCGTTCCCAGTCGCGGCCCTGGTCCTGGTAATACTGCTCCAGCGCATTGAAGCTGAGCACCAGTGCGCCGGCCGAGCCGTAAGGGCGCAGGCGCATGTCGACGCGGAACACGAAGCCGTCGACGGTGACCGGGTCGAGTGCCTTGATCAGGCGCTGGCCCAAACGGGTGAAGAACTCCTGGTTGTCCAGCGAGCGCTTGACCCCTTCCGTTTCACCACCTTCGGGGAAGCCGAAGATCAGGTCGATATCCGACGACAGGTTCAACTCCACCGCGCCCAGCTTGCCCATGCCCAGCACCACCATGTGCTGTGGCTGGCCGCTACGGTTGCCGATTGGCGTGCCGAACTGCTGGCAGTGGCGCGGGTACAGCCACTGGTAGGCTTCGTCGATGGCGGCATCGGCGAGGTCGGACAGGTCGCGGCAGGTCTCGCCCAGCTCGGCCTGCCGTGTGATGTCGCGCCAGATGATGCGCAGCTGCTGGCGGTTGCGCTCGCGGCGCAGGTTACGCGCCAGCTCGTCTTCGCTCTGCGCGGCCTGGGCCGCAGCGGCGATCTGCCCGCGCAACTCGCCTGCGGCGTAACGGCGGTCCAGCTCACCGCTGGCGATCAGGGCAAACAACATGGCCGGTTCACGCTGGGCCAGGCCAAGCACGAAGTCGCTGGCGGCGGCTACTTGATCGAACTGTTGCCGGTGCAGCGGGGTCCAGGTTTGCAGGTCGAGTTCAGCGTGGCCTGCCACGGCATCGCTCAGAAACTGCTGGTTGCGAACGACCAGCGGTTGCAGGGAAGCAGGCAGTTCGAGCGGCAAAGGTAGGCGCATGGTCTATCCTTGATCGGCGTGAAATGGAGGGGAAAACGCGGCCAAGAGGAAGCCGGACCACGGTTGGACTGTCATACAAAAGTTGGAAATAGCTGAAAAAAACGAATCATTGGCACGAAACATCAAGATCCACCTGTTCGCGACACACCGCCAACCAACATGAACGTTTTTCCTCACAAGCCGAGGTGCGACCAAACGTCGCATTTGTGTAGTTTTACTACTACCCATGGCGTGCAAAAGCATGAAATGCCGAAGCAAATGTAGTAAAACTACACGGCGCCGGGAGACACCCCGGTAATCCAAGAATTCACGACGTCTGCCCATAAGGCCAGTCGCAAACTCAGGCCCCCGATTCTGGTGGCCTTTCCGCCCTGGAGCAAGCCATGCAAGACCTCGATCCAATCGAAACCCAGGAATGGCTGGATGCCCTGGAGTCGGTCCTCGACAAAGAAGGCGAAGACCGCGCTCATTACCTGATGACCCGCATGGGCGAGCTGGCCACCCGCAGTGGCTCCCAGCTGCCGTACGCGATCACCACGCCATACCGCAACACCATCCCTGTCACCCACGAAGCACGCATGCCTGGCGACCTGTTCATGGAACGCCGCATTCGCTCGATGGTGCGTTGGAACGCGCTGGCCATGGTGATGCGCACCAACCTGAAGGACTCGGACCTGGGCGGCCACATCTCCAGCTTCGCTTCCAGTGCCACCCTGTACGACATCGGCTTCAACTACTTCTTCCAGGCGCCGACTGAAGAACACGGCGGCGACCTGATCTTCTTCCAGGGCCACGCATCGCCAGGCGTTTACGCCCGTGCCTTCATGGAAGGCCGCATCAGCGAAGACCAGATGAACAACTTCCGTCAGGAAGTGGACGGCAACGGCCTGTCTTCGTACCCGCACCCATGGCTGATGCCTGACTTCTGGCAGTTCCCGACCGTTTCGATGGGTCTGGGCCCGATCCAGGCTATCTACCAGGCACGTTTCATGAAGTACCTGGAAGCGCGCGGCTTCATCCCGGCCGGCAAGCAGAAGGTCTGGTGCTTCATGGGCGACGGCGAGTGCGACGAGCCGGAATCCCTGGGCGCAATCGCCCTGGCCGGCCGCGAGAAGCTGGACAACCTGATCTTCGTCATCAACTGCAACCTGCAGCGCCTCGACGGCCCGGTTCGCGGCAACGGCAAGATCATCCAGGAACTCGAAGGCGTGTTCCGTGGCGGTGGCTGGAACGTCAACAAAGTCGTCTGGGGCCGTTTCTGGGACCCACTGCTGGCCAAGGACACCAACGGTGCCCTGCAGCGCCGCATGGACGAAGTCATCGACGGCGAGTACCAGAACTACAAAGCCAAAGACGGCGCGTACGTTCGTGAGAACTTCTTCAACACCCCAGAGCTCAAGGCCATGGTCGAAGACCTGTCCGACGACGAGATCTGGAAGCTCAACCGTGGCGGCCACGACCCGTACAAGGTCTACGCGGCTTACCACCAGGCTGTGAACCACAAAGAGCAGCCGACTGTCATCCTGGCCAAGACCATCAAGGGCTACGGCACCGGTGCTGGCGAAGCCAAGAACACCGCGCACAACACCAAGAAGGTCGACGTCGACAGCCTGCGTCACTTCCGTGACCGCTTCGACATCCCGGTCAAGGATGCGGACCTGGAGAACCTGCCGTTCTTCAAGCCGGAAGAAGGTTCTGCCGAAGCCCGTTACCTGGCCGAGCGCCGCGCAGCCCTGGGTGGCTTCGTACCGCAGCGCCGTGCGAAGAGCTTCAGCGTACCGACCCCCTCCCTGGAAACGCTTAAAGCGATCCTGGACGGCTCGGGCGACCGCGAAATTTCCACCACCATGGCCTTCGTGCGTATCCTCGCGCAACTGGTCAAGGACAAGGAAATCGGCCAGCGCATCGTTCCGATCATCCCGGACGAAGCCCGTACCTTCGGTATGGAGGGCATGTTCCGCCAGCTGGGCATCTACTCGTCGGTCGGCCAGCTCTACGAGCCAGTCGATAAAGACCAGGTGATGTTCTACCGCGAAGACAAGAAGGGCCAGATCCTCGAGGAAGGCATCAACGAAGCCGGCGCCATGTCGTCGTTCATCGCTGCCGGTACCTCGTACAGCTGCCACAACCAGCCGATGCTGCCGTTCTACATCTTCTACTCGATGTTCGGCTTCCAGCGCATCGGCGACCTGGCCTGGGCCGCTGGCGACAGCCGCACCCGTGGCTTCCTGATCGGCGGTACCGCCGGCCGTACCACGCTCAACGGTGAAGGCCTGCAGCACGAAGACGGTCACAGCCACATGATGGCGGGCACCATCCCGAACTGCCGCACCTACGATCCGACCTACGGCTACGAGCTGGCGGTGATCATCCAGGACGGCATGAAGAAGATGACCGAAGAGCAACAGGACATCTTCTACTACATCACCGTGATGAACGAATCCTACCAGCAGCCAGCCATGCCGGCCGGTGTTGAGGAAGGCATCATCAAGGGCATGTACCTGCTCGAAGAAGACACCCGCGAAGCCGCGCACCACGTACAGCTGATGGGCTCCGGCACCATCCTGCGCGAAGTCCGCGAAGCGGCGAAGATCCTGCGTGAAGAGTTCAACGTCGGTGCCGACGTGTGGAGCGTCACCAGCTTCAACGAACTGCGTCGCGACGGTTTGGCCGTGGAACGCGCCAACCGCCTGAAGCCTGGCCAGAAGCCACAGCAGACTTACGTCGAGCAGTGCCTGAACGGTCGCAAGGGCCCGGTCATCGCGTCCACCGACTACATGAAGCTGTTCGCCGAGCAGATTCGCCAGTGGGTTCCAAGCAAAGAGTTCAAAGTCCTGGGTACCGACGGTTACGGTCGCAGCGACAGCCGCAAGAAGCTGCGTCACTTCTTCGAAGTCGACCGCCACTTCGTGGTGCTGGCTGCCCTGGAAGCCCTGGCTGACCGCGGCGAGATCGAACCCAAGGTTGTGGCTGACGCCATCGTCAAGTTCGGCATCGACCCGGACAAGCGCAACCCACTGGACTGCTGAGGAGTATTTTTAAGTGAGCGAACTCATTCGCGTACCTGACATCGGCAGCGGTGAAGGTGAAATCATCGAGCTGTTCGTCAAGGTCGGTGACCGTATCGAGGCTGACCAGAGCCTGCTGACCCTGGAGTCCGACAAGGCCTCCATGGAGATCCCGGCGCCCAAGGCCGGTGTGATCAAGGAACTGAAGGTCAAGCTGGGCGACCGCCTGAAAGAAGGCGACGAGCTGCTGGTCCTGGAAGCCGAGGGCGCCGCTGCTGCGGCCCCTGAGGCCCCGGCGGCCGCCGAAGCTCCGGCTCCAGCGGCTGCGCCTGCTCCGGCCGCCGAAGCGGCTCCTGCTCCGGCAGCAGCTCCGGCTGCCGCCAGCGTGCAGGACATCCACGTGCCGGACATCGGTTCGTCGGGCAAGGCCAAGATCATCGAAGTGCTGGTCAAGGTCGGCGACACCGTCGAAGCCGACCAGTCGCTGATTACCCTGGAGTCCGACAAGGCCTCCATGGAAATCCCGTCGCCGGCTGCCGGCGTGGTCGAAGAAGTCCTGTGCAAGCTGGAAGATGAAGTTGGCACTGGCGACCTGATCTTCAAGCTCAAGGTTGCAGGCGCTGCCCCTGCTGCCGCTCCGGCTCCAGCCGCTGCAGCACCAGCCAAGGCCGAAGCTGCTCCAGCTGCCGCGCCTGCCGCTGCCGCCCCGGCTGCTGCCCCGGCTCCGGTCGCTACCGCCCCGGCTGCCGGCAGCAATGCCAAGGTTCACGCCGGCCCGGCGGTTCGCCAGCTGGCCCGTGAATTCGGTGTCGACCTGGGCGCAGTTGCCGCCACCGGTCCGCACGGCCGCATCCTGAAAGAAGACGTGCAGGTCTACGTCAAGGCGATGATGCAAAAGGCCAAGGAAGCCCCGGCAGCCGCCGGCGCAACCGGTGGCGCTGGCATCCCGCCGATCCCTGCCGTGGACTTCAGCAAGTTCGGTGAAGTGGAAGAAGTGGCCCTGACCCGCCTGATGCAGGTCGGTGCCACCAACCTGCACCGCAGCTGGCTGAACGTGCCGCACGTGACCCAGTTCGACTCCGCCGACATCACCGAGCTGGAAGCCTTCCGCGTTGCGCAGAAGGCCGTGGCCGAGAAGGCTGGCGTCAAGCTGACCGTGCTGCCACTGCTGCTCAAGGCCTGCGCCTTCCTGCTCAAGGAACTGCCGGACTTCAACAGCTCGCTGGCGCCAAGCGGCAAGGCCATCATCCGCAAGAAGTACGTGCACATCGGCTTCGCCGTGGACACCCCGGACGGCCTGCTGGTCCCTGTGATCAAGAACGTCGATCAGAAGAGCCTGCTGCAACTGGCTGCCGAAGCCGCTGCACTGGCCGAGAAAGCGCGCACCAAGAAGCTGTCGGCTGACGACATGCAAGGCGCCTGCTTCACCATCTCCAGCCTCGGCCACATTGGCGGCACCGGCTTCACGCCGATCGTCAACGCGCCGGAAGTGGCGATCCTGGGCGTCTCCAAGGCGACCATGCAGCCAGTCTGGGATGGCAAAGCCTTCCAGCCGAAGCTGATGCTGCCACTGTCGCTGTCCTACGATCACCGTGTGATCAACGGTGCTGCCGCCGCGCGCTTCACCAAGCGCCTGGGCGACGTGCTGGGCGACATCCGCACCATGCTGCTGTAAGGCGGCCCCCTGCCCCTCCTTGCGGGGGGCAGTACACTTTTCGAGCTGCCACGCTCGTCCCTCAACCCCGTCGATTGGCGGGGCTTTTTTTTGTCCGCCTTTAGCGTTTTAGCGCCTGGGAGACCGAGCGCCGCCCGCGCGGCGCATCGCGGATGAATCCGCTCCTACATTTGTTGCAACGTGGCCATGCCTGTGAGGCCATGGTTGCCCGCCTTGTCTGCAAGGCTCAAGTCGTGCGCGAGGCAGGCGATCATGGCCTGTCAGGTTCGGCACGTTGCAACAAATGTAGGAGCGGATTCATCCGCGATGCGCCGCACGGGCGGCGCTCGGTTTCACAGGCGGCAAAACCGTCAGGGCGAACACCCGCCTGCCCCCAAAAATCCGACAGGCGCCTAAGGATTTCAGCCCAGCGGCCGAAAACATATACATGACAGCCCTCATGGCCGCTTGCCAGCCTCAGGGACATGATGCAACCTTGCCAGATGCGCCGCCGACCAGGCCGCGTCCCCCTTCAAGCGAGTCTTCGATGAAAAGCCAACCCGATGCCGCCAGCCGTGTGGCGGCCGAGGTCGTCACGCAGCTTCCCGTGCCCTCGCGGCTCGGTATGCTGCGTTTCGAAAGGCTGAACGAAGCCAGCTGGGCGATGCTCTACCTGGACCCGGCCTGCGATCGCCAGTTCGGCCTGCCCGCTTCCGAGCTGTGCGCACTGATCGACTCGCCCTATGCCAGCCTGATGGAGCCTGAGGCACGCTACCGGCTGCACGATGAAATCCAGCTGCAACTGAGCAACCGTGGCTACTACCGCGTGCGCTACACCCTGCATGCCCAGTCGCGCGCCCTGCGCCTGCTGGAAGCCGGCGAGGCGTTCAAGCAGCACAACCGCCAGCTGCTGCGCGGGTTCCTGACGGTGCTCGACGACGAAGTCGACAGCGACCTCGACACCAACGACCTGGAATCGCGCAATAACCGCCTGCAACTGGCCCTTCAGATCAACCAACGTGCCCAGCAGGAACAGCTTGAGCATCTGGAGCGCGTGCGTGCCCAGCAGGACCTGATCCTGCGCCTGGCCCGCCAGCGCTACAGTGCCGAGAACTCGCTGATCGAAGCTGCCCAGCTGATTACCCGCAGCGCCTGCGAAATCTACAAGGTCGACAGCGCCAGCATCTGGCACCTGGAAGAGCAGCGCCTGGAGCCGATCAGTGCCTGGTTGCGCAACGAGCAGGCGCACCGCCTGCCCGAGCCGATCGATGCCAGCCGCTTCCCCGACTACCTGGAGGCCCTGCACGCCAGCCGTGCCATCGACGCGCACAACGCCAACCACGACCCTCGGACCCGTGAGCTGGCCGAGAGCCTGTATGCCGACAACAACGCCATGCTCGACGCCAGCATCCGCGTCGATGGCCAGGTAATCGGCGTATTGTGCCTGGAGCAGACCGGCCAGCCGCGTGCCTGGCAGTCGGATGAAATCGCCTTTGCCGGCGAGCTGGCCGACCAGTTCGCCCAAGTCATCACCAACCACAACCGGCGTACCGCCGCCAGCGCCCTGCACCTGTTCCAGCGGGCCGTGGAGCAAAGCGCCAGCGCCTTCCTGCTGGTCAACCGCGACGGCGTGGTGGAGTACGTCAACCCAAGCTTCACGGCCATCACCCAGTACAGCACCGAGGAAGTCCAGGGCCACCATCTGGCCGAGCTGCCAGCCCTGGAAAACCTCAGCGAGCTGCTGTTCGACTCGCCGTCGAGCCTGGCCATGGGCAACAGCTGGCAGGGTGAATTCAAGAGCCGGCGCAAAAACCTCGAGCCCTACTGGGGCCAGCTGTCGATCTCCAAGGTGTACGGCGACAACCGTGAGTTGACCCATTACATCGGCATCTACGAAGACGTCACCCAGACCAAGCTGGCCCAGCAACGCATCGAGCGCCTGGCCTATACCGACAACCTGACCAACCTGGGCAACCGCCCGGCGTTCATCCGCAAACTCGATGAGCGCTTCGCCCGTGACAGCGAGAACCCGATCTGCCTGCTGCTGGTGGACATCGACAACTTCAAGCGCATCAACGACAGCCTCGGCCATCAGACCGGCGACAAGCTGCTGATCAGCCTGGCCCGGCGCCTGCGCAATAGCCTGAGCGTCAACGGCGTGCTCGCCCGTTTCGCCAGCAACGAGTTTGCCGTGCTGCTCGATGACACCAGCCTGGAAGACGGCCAGGGTGTTGCCCTGCAGTTGCTGCGCACCCTCGACAAGCCGATGTTCGTCGACAACCAGCTGATCAACGTCACCGCCTCGGTAGGCCTGGCTTGCGCGCCGTTGCACGGCAGCGACCCGACTACCCTGATGAAGAACGCAGGCCTGGCCCTGCACAAGGCCAAGGCCAACGGCAAGCACCAGGTGCAGGTGTTTACCGAAGTGCTCAACGCCGAAGCCAGCTACAAGCTGTTCGTCGAGAACAACCTGCGCCGCGCCTTGACCCAGAACGAGCTGGAGGTGTTCTACCAGCCCAAGCTGTGCCTGCGCAGCGGCCGCCTGCTGGGGCTGGAAGCGCTGCTGCGCTGGAACCACCCCGAGCGCGGCATGATCCGCCCGGACCAGTTCATCAGCGTGGCCGAAGAAACCGGACTGATCATCCCCATCGGCAAGTGGGTGGTGCGCCAGTCGTGCCGCATGAGCCAACAGCTGCAGCAAGCCGGCATGGGCTGCCTGCACGTGGCCATCAACCTGTCGCCCAAGCAGTTCTCCGACCCCGACCTGGTGGCCTCGATCGGCTCGATCCTCAAGGAAGAAGGCCTGCCCGCGCACCTGCTGGAGCTGGAACTGACTGAAGGTCTGCTGCTGGAAGCCACCGAAGACACCCACCGCCAGCTCGACGAGCTCAAGGCCCTGGGCCTGACCCTGGCCATGGACGACTTCGGCACGGGTTATTCGTCGTTGAGCTACCTGAAGAAATTCCCGATCGACATCATCAAGATCGACCGCAGCTTCATCAACGAGATCCCCGACAACCAGGACGACATGGAAATCACCTCGGCGGTGGTGGCCATGGCCCACAACCTCAAGCTCAAGGTGGTGGCCGAAGGCATCGAGACGCCAGAGCAACTGGCGTTCCTGCGCCGGCACCGCTGCGACGTCGGCCAGGGCTACCTGTTCGACCGGCCAATCCCGGGCCGCGAGCTCGAAGAAAAACTCAAGCGCTACCCGCGCGGTCCAATGGCCTGACAGCCGCTTAAAGGTCGGGCACACTAGATCCCATTCGGGCCCTTTCGCGGGCAAGCCCGCTCCCACAGGTACTGCACAGTCTTCGAAATCTGTGCGGTACCTGTGGGAGCGGGTTCACCCGCGAAGGCCCAAACACCTATTCAACTGAATCAACACAGAGGAACGGCCATGGTCCTGCGTTCGGAAATCCTGGTGAACAAAAACGTCATGCCCACTGCGGAGCAGGCCCTGCCTGGCCGCGAGACGCCCATGCAGCTGCCCGAGTTCCACTACGTGTTCAAAAGCACCCCGCTGCTCGGCCCGTTCTTCGAAGGTGCCATCGACTTCGCCATCTTCGGCCTGGGCTGCTTCTGGGGCGCCGAGCGCCGCTTCTGGCAGCGTGAAGGCGTGGTCAGCACCGTGGTCGGCTACGCTGGCGGCTTCACGCCGAACCCGACCTACGAAGAAGTCTGCTCGGGCCTGACCGGCCACACCGAGGTGGTGCTGGTGGTGTTCGACAAGGACAAGGTCAGCTACCAGCAGCTGCTGGCGATGTTCTGGGAGCTGCATAACCCGACCCAGGGCATGCGCCAGGGCAACGACGTCGGCACCCAGTACCGCTCGGCCATCTACTGCACCAGCCCTGAACAGCTGGAGCAGGCCAAGGCCAGCCGCGACGCCTTCCAGGCCGAGTTGAACAAGGCCGGCTTCGGCGAAATCACCACCGAGATCGACCAGGCACCGACCGTGTACTTTGCCGAGGCCTACCACCAGCAGTACCTGGCCAAGAACCCGGACGGCTATTGCGGCATCGGCGGTACCGGCGTGTGCCTGCCACCGAGCCTGCAGGGCAACTGAACCATGAGCACGATGACCCTGTTCCACTCGCCACTGTCGCCCTTCGTGCGCAAGGTCATGGTGGTGCTGCACGAGACCGACCAGCTACAGCGCGTGAGCCTGCAACCGGTGAACATCAGCCCGGTGAGCGGCGACGAGCAGCTCAACCAGGGCAACCCGATCGGCAAGATCCCGGCGCTGCGCCTGGATGACGGCACCGTGCTGCACGACAGCCGGGTGATCTGCGAGTACCTCGACTTGCAGCATGTCGGCCTGCCACTGCTGCCGCGCGAGGGCTCGGCGCGCTGGCGGCGCATGACGCTGGCCTCACAGGCCGATGCGATCATGGATGCGGCAGTGTCCAGCCGGTACGAGAGCTTCCTGCGGCCTGAGGAGAAGCGCTGGGACGGCTGGCTTGAAGCGCAAGCCGAGAAGATTCGCCGCAGCCTGGCCGACCTTGAGCAGGAACACCTGGCCGAGCTGGCATCAGGGTTCGATCTCGCCGCGATTGGCGTGGCTTGTGCGCTAGGGTATCTGGACCTGCGTCAGCCGAAATTTGGCTGGCGGGAGCGCCAGCCTGGCTTGGCGGCGTGGTATGCCGAGGTAGCCAAGCGGCCATCGATGGTAGCCACAGCCCCGACAGCCTGACGAGCCAATCGCGGATGAATCCGCTCCTACACACACCTGTAGGAGCGGATTTATCCGCGATGAGGCCAGTACAGGAAACAACAATCAGCAGTCAGGCTTGCCAGCGGTAAACTTCTTGGCCGGGTTGACCGCCGCCTTGAACTCGCGCAGCGCCTTGGAGCCCACCAGCAGCGGGTAATTGAAGTGGCTGCGGTCCACCAGGTTGACCTCCATGGTGCGTTTCACACCCCCCAGGCACATCTCCAGGTCGACCACCGGCCGCTTGGAGATTTCCGGTGCATCACCCTCATCCTCTTCATCGGCACGGCCCTTGATCTTGCTGATGCGCGAGACCTGGTGCTCATAGACCTTGCCGTCGGCGTCCTTGGTCGCCAGGCGGAAACGTACCCACTCCTCGCCATCGCGGGTAAACAGCTCGATGTCCTTGGCCGACAGCGAGGCGGTCCAGGCACCGGTGTCCAGCTTGGCTTTCAGGGTCTGGCCAAGCTCGGGCAGCTTGATGTTCTCGTAACGGCCATAGAGCGTGGGTTCGGCGGCCATGACCGGCAACGCCAACAGCGATAACAGGGCAAGCAGGGATTTCACAGGCAGGCTTCCTTGAGAAGAGTCAGTGCTTAGACTGCAATGGCAGGATAGGTTCGCTGTCACAAGCCTAACCAACATGTTGTGAAACATTTGTCCTCGCCGTCGGGCATTGGACATTTGGCGTAGACCGCAGCGCTGCTTATCATTGCGCCCTGCTAATTTCTCACAACAAGAGTTTCCTTATGCGTCGCCTGTTTACCGGCATTCTTACGACCACACTGCTGCTGCTCAACACCGTGGTGTTGATCTGCCCGCTGCTGGTCTTCGCCCTGCTCAAACTGGTGCTGCCAGGCCGTGGGCGTGACTATGCCTCATGGGCGGTGATGTGGGTCGCCGAAACCTGGTCGGAAATCGACAAGGCCATCTTCGCCCTGTGCATCCCCACCCAGTGGGACGTCCGCGGTGTGGAAAACCTGCGCAAGGACACCTCGTACCTGGCCGTCAGCAACCACCAGACCTGGGTCGACATCCCGGCGCTGATCGAAAGCCTCAACCGCCGTACGCCGTTCTTCAAGTTCTTCCTCAAGAAAGAGCTGATCTGGGTACCGCTGCTGGGCCTGGCATGGTGGGGCCTGGATTACCCGTTCATGAAGCGCTACAGCAAGGCCTTCCTTGAAAAGCACCCAGAGCTCAAGGGCAAGGACCTGGAGATTACCAAGGCCGCCTGCGAACTGTTCAAGCGCCAACCGGTGACGGTGGTCAACTACCTGGAAGGCACCCGCTTCACCGAAGCCAAGCACCGTGAACAGCAATCGCCCTACCGCTACCTGCTCAAGCCCAAGGCCGGCGGCGTGGCATTTGTGCTGGCGGCGCTGGGCGAGCAGCTGGACGCACTGCTGGATGTGACCATCGTCTATCCCGGCAACCAGGCACCGGGGTTCTGGGCCTTGCTCAATGGCAGCATCAGCCGGGTGATTATCGACATTCAGGTGCGTGAGCTGGACCCGGCGTTATGGGATGGGGATTACGAGAATGACCCTGAGTTTCGGCAGACCGTGCAGGCCTGGGTGAACCAACTGTGGCTGGAAAAGGATCAGCGCATTGAGCGACTTCGCACGGAAATGAACTGAGATTTTCACGGCCTGTGCCGGCCTCTTCGCGGGTGAACCCGCTCCCACAGAGATTGCACAGGCCTTCAGCTTTGCGCAGTACCTGTAGGAGCGGGTTTACCCGCGAAGAGGCCGACACAGGCGTGCGCATAACCCCGATTAAAACCCAGGCTAATAATTAGAATAAGTAATACTTTTTTGTCATTACCCACCTAAGTGGATAAAAATCGACCAAAGCACAACTACAAAAAAGCCTGGATCGATCGATGGCCAACCCACCCAGCTCCAACCCCGCCCAACTGCGCCGTGTCCTCAGCCTCCCCGCCCTGGTGTTCTTCGGCCTGGTGTACATGGTCCCGCTGACCATCTTCACCACCTACGGCATCGTCACGGAACTCACCGGTGGCCGCACCGCCGGCGCCTACATGGTTACCCTGGTAGCCATGCTGTTCACCGCCGCGTCCTACAGCTTCATGGTCAAGCGCTTCCCGGTTGCGGGCTCGGCTTACTCCTACACCAACATGGCCTTCGGCCCCAACGTCGGCTTTCTTGCGGGCTGGTCGCTGCTGCTCGACTACCTGTTCCTGCCGATGATCAACTACCTGCTGATCGGCCTGTTCCTCAACATCGCCTTCCCCGCCATCCCGGCCTGGTCCATTGCCCTGGCCTCGATCGTGCTGGTGACGGTGCTCAACGTGGTTGGCATCCACTCGGTGGCCAAGACCAGCAACCTGATCGTCGGTGCGCAGATCGTCTTCATCGTGGTGTTTGTCGCGCTGTCCTGCCAGTCGCTGGCAGGCCAGCCGCTGGACCTGCTGTCGCCGCTGATGGGTGATGGTTCCAAGCCAGGTTTCGGCGCGATCATGGCCGGCGCGGCGGTGCTTTGCCTGTCGTTCCTCGGCTTCGACGCCGTCTCGACCCTGGCCGAAGAATGCCGCGACGCCCGCCGCGACGTGCCACGGGCGATCATTCTCACTACCCTGTTCGCCGGCCTGCTGTTCACCGTGCTGGCCTACATCAGCCAGCTGGTCATGCCAGGCACCACCTTTGCCAATGCTGATGCGGCGGCCAACGAGGTGATGTTCAAGGCAGGCGGGCAGTTCCTGGCCAACTTCTTTACTGCCGCGTACGTTGCCGGCAGCCTCGGCTCGGCGCTGGCCTCCCAGGCGGCGGTGTCGCGCATCCTGTTCACCATGGGACGCGACAACGTACTGCCTCGGCGCAGCTTCGGTTACCTGTCGCCACGCTTTGGCACGCCGGTGTTCGCCATTGCCCTGGTGTCGGCGTTCTCGCTGCTGGCGTTGGTGATCGACCTGGCCACCCTGGCCTCGCTGATCAGCTTCGGTGCGCTGGTGGCGTTCTCGGCGGTGAACCTGGCGGTGGTGAAGACCCACCTGATGGGCGAAGGTGCGCAGCGCAACCTCAAAGGGCTGCTGTGCTATGGCGCGGTGCCGCTGGTGGGCTTGGCACTGACGTTGTGGCTGTGGACCAGCCTGTCGGCGCTGACCTTGGTGATTGGCCTGTGCTGGTTTGCCCTGGGTCTGGCGTACTTGGCCGTACTGACCGCCGGCTTCCGCCGCCCGGTGCGCCTGGTGGACTTCACCGAAGCTGCATGACCCGGCGCAATACTGTCATGCTGGGATACATCGATCTTGTAGCCTGCACTGCACCTGTAGGAGCGGCCTTGTGTCGCGAAAGGGCCGCAACGCGGCCCCTGCAATCTTAAAGGTGAAGCTGAAATCCTGGGGCCGCTGCGCGGCCCTTTCGCGACACAAGGCCGCTCCTACAGATTCCAGCACTGGCGCTACAAATTCCTCAGACCGAAGGTTGTGTCAACGGCGCCGGAGTAGTCCACAAACTCCCCAGATTCTGCAACAGTGACCCGGCAATCCCCTGCTGCCCCAGGTACTGCAGAATCAACGGCGCAAACTGCCCGATCATCCCGGTATCCATCCCCAGCGCCTTGAAGGCATTGTCCAGGTCGCCACGGTTCTCCACATCGTTGCCCAACGCCTTGTCCAGGGCCGACTGGCTGCCCTTGTCGCTGCCCAGCAACTCACCCAACCCGCTCAGCCCGCCCAAGGCATAGGCGCCCGACAGCAGGTCCAGGCCCGGCACGGCCCACGGCCTGCTCAGGGGGCATGGGAAATCAGGGTTGTTCAGGACCGTAAGTCGGTGTTCTGGGAGCATCAAGCACGCCATGCTCCGCTTACCTATCAGTTTTGCCAGTAGCGCCAATACCTACGTACTCAGCATGCTTGTGACACCCTACGAGCAGACCGGGTGTTGAGCCACCAGGAGAATAAAATGCGAGCTGACAAGAAACTAAATCGTCTGTTTTATCAGGACGGCAAGGTGAGCGCTGTAAAAACGGGCGATACAACCAGGAGGTTACTACGCCACGGCGGAACGCTGCTCACTGACAAATCCAGTGCAGCCGATCTCGCCTTGCTGGCGACCAGTCACAGCGGATCTGTATTGCGGGTCGTCCATGGCGACCACGATGAAATACGCAACTACTCATGCTATGGCTTCGAACTCAATCAGTCACAAGAGAACGCCATTGGATTCAACGGTGAAATGTTAGACCTGGCTACCCAGTGTTATGCGCTGGGCAACGGCTATAGGCTTTTTAGCCCGACGGCAATGCGTTTCCATTCACCCGATAACTTAAGTCCTTTTGATCGCGGAGGGATCAACGCCTATTGCTATTGCGTGGGAGACCCCACTAACAAAATTGACCCGAGTGGACACTCAGCTCAATTCCGACCTCGACCCACATCGCTACCTGCACACTCCCGCCAAGCTAGGATCATGCAGGCAAATATCGAACTATTGAATGCTAGGCGGGAAGTCATCAATAAACGCCACTTTATAGCAACCGGATTGTCTACCCCAGACAGATTATACCCAAATAAGCACACGGAGTTAGCACGCGCCAGATCCCAACTTGCAAAATATGAAATTTTGGAACACAAGGCCGTTCAAAAACACATGGCCCTTGGGGTCGACATACCCTCTTACACCCGGGATGAAATCTTAACCAATAACCATTACCTTGCCGTGAAAGATCGACAACAACCCGCACGCACAACGAGAATCTCCAAGCCCACACCCAGTTCGTCAACTCACATATTGAATAGACAAGAAAGAGAAACTAAATATTCACACCTTACTCTTAAGGAGACACAGTATTACAATGATCAGCAACCCCTCCAGATCATATGGAGGCCTCTGGTAAAAATTCGTAATGCTCGCGGTCAAGAGGATCTTCAATCGCTCATATGAATGTTTAGACCCGCGGCCCGCTCTCGAAAATAAAGGGCCGACCCTAGCGCTTGTAGATTGCGCCAAAGCAATCACTCGCTAAAGAGGTTTTTTAACGATATCGCTACCTCAGGTGATGTCGGCACAAATAGGTAAAAGGCCCAGTGATTCCGCAGGGCCTTTATCTAGCGAGAACGGAACTGCCCGGGAGTTCGCTGTGGGTAGGTTGCAGAGCCAGCCCACTCAAACAGACGGCGTGGTCGTCGGCGCAGGGTTAGTCCACAGGCTGCCCAGGCTCTGCAGCAGCGACCCGGCAATGCCCTGCTGACCGAGATACTGGAGAATCAGCGGGGCAAACTGGCCGATCATCCCGGTATCCATCCCCAGCGCCTTGAAGGCGCTGTCCAGGTCGCTGCGGTTTTCGACGTCGTTGCCCAGGGCATTGCTCAGGGCAGACTGTTTCTCGCTGTTCTTGCCAAGCAGATCACCCAAGCCGCTGAGGCCGCCAAGCGCGTTGGCACCGGAGAGCAGATCCAGGCCCGGCACCGCCTTGGTCAGCTGGCCATAGTCGTCGCTGCTCAGGTTGTTGCGCGCCAGCCCCAACATCGCCCCTGCCCCGCCCACGGCCTGTTCGGGGGTGATGTTCAACTGGCTGCCCAGGGTATTGAGCAGATTGGCCTGCCCTTCCGGCGCTTGTACCTGGCCTTGTTGCTTCTGGGTCTGCATGGCGGAGACGGCGTTGGCGGCGTCGCTGAAGTTGAAGGCGAACACCGGGCTTGCGGCCAGGGTCATCAGGGTTGCCAGGGTGAATGCTTTCATCGGGAGGGACCTCATGGGCCGTGATGGCCTGCGGAAACGAGGCGTTTGACTGGAGGATCGGAGATTTGTTCCAGGCCCCGTGTCGCGTGATCAAAAGCACTTAATTAGCCCGATCTCCAAAACGTCACCTGAGGTCTGCTGGCCTATTCTGCGTACCTATCATTTTTGCCAGTAGCCGAGCATTCGCTTCTGGATTGATTCTATGGAGGTTGTGATCAGTATAAGTCAGTGGCGCAGATGATCCGACACTGCAACCGGGCTGAGCCACACTGATACAGCTCTATCGAAGCCACGGCAAAGGGAGCAACCTCATGAACAAACAAACATCCGTGCAATTCTTTTACAACAAAGGAAACATATCTAACTTAGGCAATGACAACCTCATAAACAGGATTTTTCGAACGCCTGAATTATCGTTAGCCGAACTGAAACCACAAAGAGCAAACGCCGACTTACTAATGATAAGTAATAGTGGCTCCGTGCTAGAGGCTTGCACACCTAACGCCAGCCAAAAAAACGTTTACTCAGCTTATGGCTACAGCAGCGCCGCAGCCGCGCTATCAGCTTTTAATGGGGAATATTTAGATGATTTTCTTGGCAACTATATTCTGGGCAGCTATCGCACGTTCAGTACGCACTTGATGCGCTTCCAATCACCTGACAATCAAAGTCCATTCGACAATGGCGGCATTAATGCCTATGCCTACTGTCAGGATGACCCTATCAATAATACCGATCCCTCTGGCCACTTCATTTGGAAATATCTCACCAGCGGATTTAGCCGCGAAACTTCAAGTTCACGGTATGGCTCCGCGACGCGTACGATCCGCACATATGCAGAGGTGAAACATCGATCGCTAAGCAAGAATGAATATAAAGCCACCAAATATGAAGTCACTCAAGAACATCGGTTTCTTACAAACAAGTTTAATAAATACCGAGCAATAAACGCACCAAACCATGGTCAAAAGACACTGCCCGGAAACACTCGCACCGAGAAGTTAAAACTCGAATATTACGAGAGCAGGTTAAATGAAACAACCAAGACGCTAGCAAATTTAAACGCCTTCATTGAAGCCTCAGTCAATACAAAAACCCGATACTTCACAAAAGAAAACCATCGTATCTATTTAGACCTTCTAACTAAAGACAGCAACCCCATTGAAGTAGCCGCTTCCATGGCGACCATCCGACAAGCATGAACATCACCGGCGCCGAATCATGTAACAACTTGAATGCTACCTGTGAGACGTAATGCGGCTCCAAACTCTGGGCGGACGATACAAAATCAGCGACCGGCTTTGACAGGCCGCTTTCGTCAACCACATGGCTTTGCTTCTATGGCAGCTGTGCGGGGCACTCACGTGCGCCGGGTTTTGGTTGACCTACCGGTCTGTCAACCCAGGTACAGCTGCCACCCTCTTGTTTGACAGCAGGTCGGTGGTGGCATCATTCATCATGCTAAAGATCGTCCCCGTTCAACCCACGCCTCCCATTCCCTCGAAAACACCCTCATCTAGGCCAAGAACTACGCGCTGTGCGCCCAAACCGTGGCGCATCAGGCGATTCTGCTGCAGCCCAAATCACCGGTCTCGATTCTGATGGTGGCCACAATGCATGAGCTTGAAGCGCTGCGGGTGCTGCTTGAGGCAGCGTTGATCTAGGCGCAGATGCCGGCGGAGCCGCGAACGCTGCGCTAGGACTTGAGCCTTGTGTTGGCTGGGCTGGCCCTTCGCGGCTGAAGCCGCTCCTACAGGGGCCGCACAAGGCCTGTAGGAGCGGCTTTAGCCGCGAAAGGGCGGGGCCTGTCAGTCGAGTAACTTCAGGGAGATTGAATCATGACCAGCGACGACACCAAGACCACAGTACGCAAGACATTTTTCTAGCAGGGCGAAGGCCACACCCACCCGTTGTTCTGCATTGCCCCGGGCATTCCCTGCCAGAGCGCGCGAACAGGCCTCGGAACTAATGGGCTATGTGCGGGACTTGACCCTTGACGGCCTGATGGACAACAAACCGCAGTTACTTTGGGCTTTACATTATTTGGCGCGTTGGCCAAGGCGCTGATGGATGATGCTGAGTTGGTGATGATGGGCTGAGTGATGGATTGGCGACTGCACCACGTTTGCAGACCGTCTCAATCTTGTGACCTGTTAAAATTGCTAGTTGTGATGGACTTTAAAGCCATGCAAAGTGCCGATACAGCAATGACTTCTCAGGCCGCCATCATGAGTACCTCTTCCACTCGCAAGCGCAAACAGACTCTGGCACCGCAGCAGAGCTTACATTTCTATAAAACCGATCAATTGGCAACAGAAGTAGCCGCCAACGGCAATCGGCACGTGTTATGGGCAAATGACGTGGCGCTGGCCCAACTTGCTCAATCGCGAACAGCAGAGATGCTTCGTGTTGACCATGCTAATTCAGTCCTGGGGCTTGCATCCGGATCAGTGGCGTATTCACCCTACGGATACTTGGCCACAGAAAAACTGCACGCATTGCTTGGATTTAACGGGCAGTGGTGTGATCCGCTTACTCAAGGGTACCCCTTGGGTGCTGGACGTCGAATATACAACCCCTCACTCATGCGCTTCTGCAGCAATGACAAATTGAGCCCATTCGAGAAAGGTGGGCTGCACCCATCGGCATACTGTGGAGGGGATCCGATCAATCGGCTCGACCCTACGGGTGAATTTCGGGTAACGGTGCTACAGAAACCGATTGCGGTTGTTCAAAACGGTCTCAGACAGATCCGGGCCGCAACGGCCAAATTTGGCACTTATGGGTTTCATAGCCCCAAAAGTACACCGCAGTTCTTTGACACACCACAAACCAACACCACAAGCCGAGCGATCAATGCATCACAACCCTCTGAACGACAACCACGACTTTTACCTGGTACAACTTCATCCTCTCCAGCGACCAATTACACTGTTGCATCAAGTATTATTTCAGCCCCCACACCTTCCTCCTCAAACACTATAATGCCTCGCAACCGTGATAATAACTCATCACAAAATACGAAAACAAAAGTCAACCGAAGGCCCTACGATTATGATAGCGCCGGCACTGGCAGGGGCTCGGCATTCGAGATATTAACTGCATTCGTGATAATTGGCGTAGGTATTTGGCTAATAGTGAAAAATACTCGACAAAGCTAAGCACTGCCTCGCGCTGCGCGCAAGCGCCTCTCCAGTCGAGAGGCCTCAATTGCTCATATCAACCCTGACAGCATTCATTGTTCGGTTCGACTTGGCCTACCCAAGCGCTTAGAGTCTGCGTGAAACGCCTTGAGACGAAGGTCAGGCAAGGCGAAACAGCCAAGGAAGCGGAGTTTACGGGTTGTAATGAGCATTCCGGGGCTGTTTCCAACGCAGCATCACCGAGTATCAAGGCGTTTCACACAGAGCCTAAGATTGTCCCCGATCTACCACAAATCCCATTCCCTCGAAGACACCCTCATCCAGGCCACAGACTACGCGCTGTGCGTTCAAACCGTCGCGCATCAGGCAATTCTGCTGCAGCCCAAGTCGCCGGCCTCGATTCTGATGGTGGCCACAATGCATGAGCTTGAAGCGCTGCGGGTGCTGCTTGAGGCGGCGTTGATCCAGGCGCAGATACCGGCGGAGCCGCGAACGCTGCACGAGGGCTTGAGCCTTGTGTTGGCTGGGCTGGCCCTTCGCGGCTAAAGCCGCTCCTACAGGGGCCGCACAGGGCCTGTAGGAGCGGCTTCAGCCGCGATAGGGCCGGGCCTGCCAGTCGAGAAACTTCAGGCAGATTGAATCATGACCAGCGACGACACCAAGACCACCGTACGCAAGACATTTTTCTAGCAGGGCGAAGGCCACACCCACCCGTTGTTCTGCATTGCCCCGGGCATTCCCTGCCAGAGCCCGCGCGAACAGGCCTCGGAACTGATGGGCTATGTGCGGGACTTGACCCTTGACGGCCTGATGGACAACAAACCGCAGTGACTTTGGGCCTCGCATTATCTGAGCGCGCTGGCCAAGGCGCTGATGGATGATGCAGAGTTGGGATGATGCGCTGATTGACGGGTTGGCAGGGCTGACCTCTTCGCGGGCAAGCCCTCCCACAGGCCCCCCCTTTCAGGCCACAAAACTAGTAATTCTGCCAGTATCAAAATCCCTGCGGCTGTTCAGAATGGGCTTCGAGCAGCCTCCATTCATCCAGCACGGCAGGGACTTGAATCATGAGCAAAACATCGAACCGCTCGCTTTTCTTCTACCAGGGCGACAAGCTGATCACCTTGAAACAAGGCGACCAGCATGTCGCCATCTTCCGCAATGCGGAACAACCGCTGGCAGAGCTGAGTACAGACAAAACCCAGACCGGCGGCTTGCTGGCCACCGATGACAAAGGCTCGGTACTTGTGGTGCAAAACCATGACGAGTAAGGCGCCGTTGAATGATGCTGAGTTGGGGATGATGCGCTTAGTCTCGCGTCGGCCCTGCCGGCCTCATCGCCGGCAAGCTGGCTCCCACAGGGCCCGCGTGAGCCTAAGAAACTGTTATTTCTGCCAGAATCAAAATCCCTGGTCCTATTCAAGATGAGCTTCGAGCAGCCTCCAATCATCCAGCACGGCAGTGACTTGAATCATGAGCAAAGCCTCGAACCGCTCGCTCTTCTTCTACCAGGGCAACAATCTGGTCACCGTGAAACAGGGCGATCAGCATCGCTCCATCTTTCGCGGTGCTGGGTTACCGCTAGCTGAGCAGCAACTACAAGGTGACTCAACGTCCAGCCTGCTAGCCACAGATGATAAGGGGTCGGTGCTCAAGGCGTTGGACGCTGAAAAAGAGCAAACCCGCAGTTATTCTGCATACGGACACGACCCTAGGTCGCTATCAACCCGCGCCGTGATGGGATTCAAGGGTGAGTTTTATGACGTGAGTTCCCGGGGGTATCTACTAGGCAATGGTTATCGAAGATACAGTACTGTTTCAATGCGCTTCTGTTCAACTGACCGGCTGAGCCCATTTGGTGCCGGCGGGCTGAACACTTACTGCTTTGTCAGATGCGACCCAGTAAACCTTTCAGACCCGTCCGGACATATGCCCCTCGCTAAAAAAATAACGAACCTGACTGAGCCTGATATATTTACCAACATTATCAAGCATCTTGACTTTGATTCTGCAATATCACTATCAAAAGCAAACAA
Organism: Pseudomonas sp. URMO17WK12:I7; assembly: GCF_003269045.1. Classification (NCBI taxonomy): domain Bacteria; kingdom Pseudomonadati; phylum Pseudomonadota; class Gammaproteobacteria; order Pseudomonadales; family Pseudomonadaceae; genus Pseudomonas; species Pseudomonas sp. URMO17WK12:I7. The sequence continues at coordinate 147,266 of NZ_QLTL01000007.1, forward strand.
ACATTTGAACACAATGACAAAACCGGCCTTGCAAAGCATCAAGCGCTTACTTGACAAGCCCGAAAGATTGATCGGCGCCGCACTCGGCAAAGAGAAAAATATAGCCAAAGCACATGCAGGTGAACTGCTAGTTCGACGGTCAGATATAGATATCTCTCAGTTCCCCTCAACTGATGCACCAACAGAAGCGCTGCTGGACAACATTCGAATCGCGAGAAATTTCCGTGCGGCACAAAATCGCAGAACCCCGTCAACTGATTCAACACCGTACGGCTCAGATTCTGAGGACGAAATGCAAAGGATAAATGAGGGGATACGAAAAACTCTAAAAGTGCCTCAATTATAAGATTAAAAACAAAAAATATAGCCCCTCAATGCGAAGGGCTATATTCATTCAACGAATATTACGCCGCGCCCCACATCTTGTGCGGGTCAATCACAAACTTCTTCGGCACCCCTGCATCGAACTCGCCATACCCTTCAGGCGCCTGATCCAGGTTGATCACCTGCACACCCACCACCTCGGCAATGTTGATGCGGTCCCACATGATCGCCTGCATCAGCTGGCGGTTGTACTTCATGGTCGGGGTCTGGCCGGTGTGGAAGCTGTGCGACTTGGCCCAGCCCAGGCCGAAGCGGATGCTCAGCGCGCCAATCTTGGCAGCGGCATCCACCGCGCCTGGGTCTTCGGTCACGTACAGGCCCGGGATACCGATGTTGCCGGCAACGCGGGTAACTTGCATCAGCGAGTTCAGCACGGTGGCCGGTGCCTCGTGCTTGGCACCTTCGTGGCCATGGCCGCGGGCTTCGAAGCCGACGGCGTCGACGGCGCAGTCCACTTCCGGCTCACCGAGAATGTCGACGATCTGCTCGTGCAGCGGGGTGTCCTTGGACAGGTCGACCACTTCGAAGCCCTGGGACTTGGCGTGGGCCAGGCGGGCTGGGTTGAGGTCACCGACGATCACGCAGGCGGCGCCCAACAGGCGCGCCGAGGCGGCGGCGGCCAGGCCGACCGGGCCGGCACCCGCGACGTAGACGGTGCTGCCTGGGCCTACGCCGGCGGTGACGGCGCCGTGGTAGCCGGTCGGCAGGATGTCGGACAGGCAGGTCAGGTCACGGATCTTTTCCATGGCCTTGTCGCGATCCGGCAGTTTCAGCAGGTTGAAGTCGGCGTACGGCACCAGCACGTACTCGGCCTGCCCGCCGGTCCAGTCGCCCATGTCGACATAGCCGTAGGCGCCGCCAGCGCGGGCCGGGTTGACGGTGAGGCAGACACCGGTGTGCATCTCTTTGCACGAGCGGCAGCGCCCGCACGCGACGTTGAACGGTACCGACACCAGGTCGCCGATCTTCAGGCGCTCTACGTCACGCCCCAGCTCGACGATTTCACCGGTGATTTCGTGGCCCAGGACCAGGCCGACCTGGGCAGTGGTGCGGCCGCGGACCATGTGCTGGTCGGAGCCGCAGATGTTGGTGGAGACCACCTTGAGGATCACGCCGTGCTCGATCTTCTTGCCGCGTGGGTCTTGCATTTTCGGGTAGTCGATCTTCTGTACTTCGACCTTGCCAGCGCCGAGATACACCACTCCACGATTGCCAGACATGCTCTTACCTCGCTTGATTTTTATTTATGCAGCGGTGGTGGAACGCGCCGCCGTCCATGGGCGGCATGTGTTACTGGAATGCAGGGAATTGTGGGCTTGATACGGCGGTTTGCACTGACTGGAAACGACAGGGAGATGCCTTTTAACGGCAGGGGAAAAGCTGGGGCCGCTGTGCGCCCCTTTCGCGACGCAAGGCCGCTCCTACAGGAGAATGCGATACCTGTAGGAGCGGCCTTGTGTCGCGAAAGGGCTGCAAAGCAGCCCCAGAAATGTTCAGAGAACGACAGTCCGGTTGGCGTTGAGGAACACCCGGCGCTCGATGTGATACCCCACCGCCCGCGCCAGGGTCAGGCACTCGATGTCGCGCCCCTTGGCAATCAGGTCTTCCGGGTAATGGCTGTGGTCCACCACCTCGACGCCCTGGGCAATGATCGGCCCTTCATCGAGGTCGTTGTTGATGTAGTGCGCCGTGGCGCCAACCATTTTCACGCCCTTGTTGTACGCCTGGTGATAAGGCTTGGCGCCCTTGAACCCGGGCAGCAACGAGTGGTGAATGTTGATCGCCCAGCCATCCAGGCGCCGGCACAGCTCAGGCGACAGCACCTGCATGTAACGGGCAAGGATCACCAGCTCGGCGCCGGTCTCCTCGATCACCTGCAGCACCTTGCGCTCTTGCCCGGCCTTGTCGTTGGGGTCGAGTGCGAAGTGGTAGTAAGGAATCTTGTGCCAGTGCGCCAAGGGTTCGAGGTCGGGGTGGTTGGACACCACCGCGACCACGTCCATGCCCAGCTGCCCGATGCGCTGGCGGTACAGCAAGTCATTCAGGCAGTGGTCGGCCTTGGACACCATGATCACCACCTTGGGGCGGTGATTGGGTGCGGTCAGCTCGAAGGCCATGCCGAACGCTTCGCTGCGTTCGGCCAGGCCGGCACGGAAGCCCGCCTCGTCAAAATCGTCCGGCTGGCGGAATTCGACGCGAATGAAGAAGCGCCCCGACTGCCGGTCATCGAAGGAGTGGTGCTCCGTCACGTAGCAGCGCTGCTCGTAGAGGAAACGCGTCACCACGTCGACGGTGCCGAGCATGCTCGGGCAGTCGGCGGTGAGAATCCAGGTATCCGGTGCCCGACTCATGTTCTGCTCTCCTTAAGCCTCGATGCTCAGGCCGTATTCGGCCGAAGCGTCCTGCAGCCACAGCCACCAGTAGTCGGCGAAGCTGCGGCGGATCACCAGTTCCCAGGTGTCTTCGGCGGTGCGGCGGATCACCAGTTGCGACTTGGCGAACACGGTGCCGACTGCCTTGCCCACCGGGAAGTTGTTCGGGTGAACATCATAGCTGGTGGACTTCATCAGCACTTCGCGCACGTTCGGGCCGCGCAGCTCCAGCAGGCTCTGCCCGCCGCTGACGTTGACCACCTGGATGTGCTGGCCGTCGAGGGCCGCGCGCAGCTTCTGCTCCACTGCCAGCTCCTGGCCGCCGGGCACGATCAGCAGCCACTCATCCGGGCCTACCCATTGCAGCGACATCTCATTGTTGGCGACCACGGTCAGGGCAACCGGCAGCTCCAGGCCCAGGGCCTTGTGCACGCCAGCGGCGAATTCCGGGTTGTGGCCATCGCCACGCAGGGTCAGGTGGCCGAGGAACTTGCGTTCCCGCAGGGTCACGCCTGCGTTCTTGCGGCCCTTGCCGACCAGGCTGGCCAGGTCGGCGTGGTGCAGTGGCGACTGGGCCTTGGCATCGCTGCCGGGGTTTTGCTGGAAGACGTTGATAGCGCTCATTTCTTACCTGCCTTGAATTCTGTTGATCGCGAAGACCTGAGGTAGAACCTGTTGGCACTGACGGTGGAGATCCTGTGGGAGCGGGTTTACCCGCGAAGAGGGCGGTGAATCCACCATCGCAATCGCGGGTGAACCCGCTCCCACACAGACCGCATTCCAGCCAGTGCTACTGGTGAAGCCTCAAACGTTCTGCCGCTCACCCTTCGGATCGAAGAACACCGAAGACACGATCTCCGCCTCGATCACGCTGCCATCGGCCTGTGGCGAATAAACACGCTCGCCCATGCGCTTGAGGCCGCCCTTGACCACACCCATGGCGAACGAATAGCCCAGGGAGTTGGAGGCATAGCTGGAGGTAACGTGGCCGACCATGTCCATCGGGATCGGTTGCTTCGGATCGAACACCAGCTGGGCGCCTTCTGGCAGCCACTTGGTTGGGTCGATCGGCTTGAGGCCTACCAGTTGCTTGCGGTTGTCGCGCAGGCAGTCTTCGCGGTTCATGCCACGCAGGCCGATCCACGAGAACGGCTTGTTGCGGCCAACGCACCAGCTCATGTTGAGGTCGTCCGGGTTCATCGAGCCATCGGTATCCTGGCCAACGATGATGAAGCCCTTCTCGGCACGCAGGACGTGCATGGTCTCGGTGCCGTACGGGGTCAGGTTGTACTTCTTGCCCGCCTCGATGATCTGCTCCAGCACGCCCATGGCGTAGTTGGCCTGCACGTTGACTTCGTACGACAGCTCACCGGTGAACGAGATACGGAACACGCGGGCTGGCACGCCGCCAACATTGCCTTCCTTCCAGGTCATGAACGGGAAGGCTTCCTTGTCCATGTCGATGTCGGTCAGTTCGCTGAGCAGCTTGCGGCTGTTCGGGCCAGACAGGGTCATGGTCGCCCAGTGGTCGGTGACCGAGGTGAAGTACACCTTCATCTCTGGCCATTCGGTCTGGTGGTACAGCTCCATCCACTGCAGCACGCGGGCGGCGCCGCCGGTGGTGGTGGTCATGATGAAGTGGTTGTCGCCGACGCAGGCGGTCACGCCGTCGTCGAAGACCATGCCGTCTTCCTTGCACATCAGGCCGTAGCGGGCCTTGCCCACGTCGAGCTTGGTCCAGGCGTTGGTGTAGATGCGGTTGAGGAACTCGCGGGCATCCGGGCCCTGGATGTCGATCTTGCCCAGGGTCGAGGCGTCCAGCAGGCCCACGCTGTCGCGCACGGCCTTGCATTCACGCGCCACGGCAGCATGGATGTCTTCACCGGCTTTCGGGAAGTACCAAGGGCGCTTCCACTGGCCGACGTCTTCGAACTCGGCACCGTTCTTCACGTGCCAGGCATGCAGGGCGGTGAAGCGTACCGGCTCGAACAGGTGGCCACAGTGGCGACCGGCTACCGCACCGAAAGTCACCGGCGTGTAGTTCGGGCGGAACATGGTGGTGCCCATTTCCGGGATGGTGATGCCGATCGAACGGGCGGCGATGGCCAGGCCGTTGATGTTGCCCAGCTTGCCCTGGTCGGTACCGAAGCCCAGTGCGGTGTAGCGTTTTACGTGCTCGACCGATTCGAAGCCTTCGCGGGTGGCCAGTTCGATGGCGGCTGCGGTGACGTCGTTCTGCTGGTCGACAAACTGCTTGGGTGCGCGGGCCGTGCCTTTGTCGTGCGGCACCTGGAACAGCGCCACGGTGGCCTCTTCCTTGCGCGCAACGGTTTTCGGCAGGCTGCCAACGGTGGCTTTGAAGCCGGCTTCGGTGGCTGCGCGAGCGCCGCCTTCGAAGCCATCGGCAATCACGTCGCCCAGGGCGTAGACCCCGTTGATGCCGCCTACGCATTCGCGTTTCTGTGGGGCATCGCCCGGCACGAAGCCGAGGATGTCTTCACGCCATACCGGGCGACCGCCCAGGTGCGAAGCCAGGTGCACGATCGGGCTGTAGCCACCGGAGGTAGCGATCAGGTCGCATTCGAGGGTTTCGCCAGGGCTGGTGACCTTGTGCGCCTGCACATCGATGGCGGCCACACGGGCGCCGCTGACGTGCTTGGTGCCTTTGGCCTCGATCACGGCGCTGGAGGTGAGGATGCGGATGCCTTTGGCACGTGCTTCTTCAACCAGCGAACCGCGTGGGTTGTGGCGGGCGTCGGCAATGGCAACCACCTGCAGGCCAGCGTCGTGCCAGTCCAGCGCGGCGCGGTAGGCGTGGTCGTTGTTGGTCGACAGCACCAGCTTGCGGCCCGGCGCCACGCCGTAGCGGCGTACGTAGGTGGACACAGCACCTGCCAGCATGTTGCCCGGCAGGTCGTTGTTGCCGTACACCAGCGGGCGCTCGTGGGCGCCGGCAGCCAGGACCACGCGCTTGGCGCGGACGCGGTGCACACGGTGTCGAACCTGGCCGATCGGGGCGCGGTCGCCGAGGTGGTCGGTGAGGCGCTCGTGAATGGTCAGGAAGTTATGGTCGTGGTAGCCGTTGACCGTGGCGCGTGGCAGCAGGGTCACTTCCGGCAGGCCTTCGAGCTCTTTGACCACCGCGTTGACCCAGTCGGCGGCCGGCTTGCCGTCGAGGGTTTCGCGGGTGTCGAGCAGGCTGCCGCCGAACTCTTCCTGCTCATCGGCCAGGATCACCCGGGCACCGCTGCGTGCAGCGGCCAGGGCGGCGGCCAGGCCAGCAGGGCCGGCGCCGACGATCAGCACGTCGCAGTGCTGGTTCATGTAGTCGTAGCTGTCCGGGTCGTTCTGCAGCGGCGCACGGCCAAGGCCGGCGGCTTTGCGGATGTACTTCTCGTACGTCATCCAGAACGATTTCGGGTACATGAAGGTTTTGTAGTAGAAGCCCGGCGGCATCATGCTGCCACCGACCTTGCCAAGGATGCCCATGACGTCGTTGTTGACGTTCGGCCAGCCGTTGGTGCTGGTGGCGACCAGGCCTGCGTACAGCGCCTGCTGAGTGGCACGCACGTTAGGGATCTGTGTGGCTTCGCTGGAGCCGATCTGCAGGATGGCGTTCGGCTCCTCGGTACCGGCAGCGATGATGCCGCGTGGGCGCGAGTACTTGAAGCTGCGGCCGACGATGTCGACGCCATTGGCCAGCAAGGCAGCGGCCAGGCTGTCACCGGCATAACCCTGGTAGGTCTTGCCGTTGAAGGTGAAGTTCAGGACCTTGCTGCGGTCGATACGGCCGCCGCTGGCGAGGCGATAGGTCTGGCTCATACTTTTTCCCCTTGGCCTTTGACGGCGGACGGTGCGTTCGCAGCTTTGCCATCAGCAGTCACTTGCGGCTTCTGGCCAATCTTGTAGGTTTCCAGAATCTCGTAAGTCACGGTGTTACGGGTGACGTTGAAGTACTGGCGGCAGCCGGCAACGTGGTCCCACAGCTCATGGTGAATACCGCGTGGGTTGTCACGGTAGAACATGTAGGTGCCCCACTCCTCGTCGGTGCAGGCGTTGGGGTCCAGCGGGCGGGCGATGTGCGCCTGGCCAGAGGCGTGGAACTCTTCTTCGGAGCGCAGCTCGCCGCAGTGGGGACAGAAAATATGCAACATGACGGTGTCTCCGGTTAGTGGGCGACGGCGGCGGCGCCGTGTTCGTCGATCAGTGCGCCGTTGTAGAAACGGTCCATGGAGAACGGCGCGGCCAGTGGGTGCATTTCGCCCTTGGCCAGGCTTGCGGCGAAGACGTTGCCCGAACCCGGGGTCGCCTTGAAGCCACCGGTCCCCCAACCGCAGTTGAAGAACATGTTCTTGACCGGGGTCTTGGTGATGATCGGGCAAGCGTCCGGCGAGGTGTCGACGATGCCGCCCCACTGGCGGTTCATGCGCACGCGCGAGAGGTTGGGGAACATCTCGACGATGGCCTGCAGGGTGTGCTCGATCACCGGGTAGGAACCACGTTGGCCGTAGCCGACCCAGCCGTCGATACCGGCACCGATCACCAGGTCGCCCTTGTCGGACTGGCTGATGTAACCGTGAACGGCGTTGGACATGATCACCGAGTCGATGATCGGTTTGATCGGCTCGGATACCAGCGCTTGCAGCGGGTGCGATTCCAGTGGCAGGCGGAAGCCGGCCAGCTTGGCCATGTGCCCGGAGTTACCGGCGGTGACCACACCAACGCGCTTGGCACCGATGAAGCCTTTGTTGGTTTCCACGCCGATGACCGCGCCGTTTTCCTTGCGAAAGCCAATCACTTCGGTCTGCTGGATCAGGTCCACGCCCAGGGCGTCGGCGGCACGGGCGAAGCCCCAGGCCACGGCGTCGTGACGGGCCACGCCACCACGGCGCTGAACGGTTGCGCCGAGGATCGGGTAACGGGTGTTCTTCGAGCAGTCCAGGTACGGGATTTCGGCCGCGACCTGGGCAGTGTTGAGCAGCTCGCCATCGACGCCGTTGAGGCGGTTGGCGGAAACACGGCGCTCGGAGTCACGCATGTCCTGCAGGGTGTGGCACAGGTTGTAGACACCGCGCTGGGAGAACATGACGTTGTAGTTGAGGTCCTGGGACAGGCCTTCCCACAGCTTCATGGCGTGCTCGTACAGGTGCGCCGACTCGTCCCACAGGTAGTTGGACCGCACGATGGTGGTGTTACGGGCAGTGTTGCCGCCGCCCAGGTAGCCTTTCTCGATCACGGCAACGTTGGTGATGCCGTGCTCTTTGGCCAGGTAGTAAGCCGTGGCCAGGCCATGGCCGCCACCGCCGACGATAACCACGTCGTAGACCTTTTTAGGGGTCGGCGTGCGCCACATGCGCTGCCAGTTTTCGTGGTGGCTGAGGGAGTGTTTGAAGAGGCCGAAGCCCGAGTAGCGTTGCATGGTCGTTTACTCCACTCAGCGGTAAACAGGGAAGTCGGCGCACAGGGCCGCGACGTTCTTCGCCACATCGGCTTCGACGTCAGCGTCACCGAGGTTGTCGAGGATGTCGCAGATCCAGCCGGCCAGGGCTACGCACTGGGCGACCTTGAAGCCGCGGGTGGTCACGGCCGGGGTGCCGATGCGCAGGCCAGAAGTGACGAACGGCGACTGCGGGTCGTTCGGCACGGCGTTCTTGTTGACGGTGATGTGCGCGCGGCCCAGGGCGGCGTCGGCATCTTTGCCGGTCAGGCCCTGGCGAATCAGGCTGACCAGGAACAGGTGGTTGTCGGTGCCGCCGGAGACCACGTCGTAGCCGCGGTCGACAAACACCTGGGCCATGGCCTGGGCGTTTTCGATGACTTGTTTCTGGTAGTTCTTGAACTCAGGCTCCAGGGCCTCTTTGAAGCACACCGCCTTGGCGGCGATCACGTGCATCAGCGGGCCGCCCTGGGCGCCCGGGAATACTGCGGCGTTGAGCTTTTTCTCGATCTCTTCGTTGGACTTGGCCAGGATCAGGCCGCCACGTGGACCGCGCAGGGTCTTGTGGGTGGTGGTGGTAACCACGTCGGCGAACGGGATCGGGTTCGGGTACAGGCCCGCGGCAACCAGGCCGGCGACGTGGGCCATGTCGACGAACAGCAGCGCACCGACCTTGTCGGCGATGGCGCGGAAACGCGGGAAGTCGAGGGTCTTGGAGTAGGCCGAGAAACCGGCAACGATCATCTTCGGCTTGTGCTCGACCGCCAGGCGCTCGACTTCGTCGTAGTCGATCAAGCCAGTCTTGGTGTCGATGCCGTACTGCACAGCGTTGTACAGCTTGCCCGAGGACGACACCTTGGCGCCGTGGGTCAGGTGGCCGCCGTGGGCCAGGCTCATGCCGAGGATGGTGTCACCGGCCTGCAGCAGGGCCAGGTAGACCGCACCGTTGGCCGAGGAACCGGAGTGTGGCTGGACGTTGGCGTAGTCGGCGCCGAACAGCTGCTTGGCGCGCTCGATGGCCAGCGCCTCGACCTTGTCGACGTGCTCGCAGCCGCCGTAGTAGCGCTTGCCTGGGTAGCCTTCGGCGTACTTGTTGGTCAGGCCGCTGCCCTGGGCCTGCATCACGCGCTTGCTGGTGTAGTTTTCCGAAGCGATCAGCTCGATGTGATCTTCCTGACGCTGTTCTTCGGCATTCATCGCCGCCAGCAGTGCATCGTCGTAACCCTGGATCTGGTCTTGCTTGCTGAACATCGTGTATCTCCCGGCAGCGATCGTTTTTTGTCGTGGGGCACTGTGGCCCTTTGTGGCGATGTTATGACTGGGCGGGGTGGGTCAGATGCCTGCGCACGCCTTGCAATGGCGCGTTTACGACATTGGCTTGGGTGTTGACCGTGCCGGCCCTTTCGCGGGTAAACCCGCTCCCACAGGTACGGCAGTGTTCTGAAGGCTTTGGTATCCCTGTGGGAGCGGGTTTACCCGCGAAGAGGCCGGCATGGGCACCCGATAAATAGACGGTTGGGCTACTCCCACAGGTACGGCAGTGTTCTGAAGGCTTGTGGTATCCCTGTGGGAGCGGGTTTACCCGCGAAGAGGCCGGCATGGGCACCCGATAAATAGACGGTTGGGCTACTCCCACAGGTACGGCAGTGTTCTGAAGGCTTGTGGTATCCCTGTGGGAGCGGGTTTACCCGCGAAGAGGCCGGCATGGGCAACCGATAAATAGACGGTTGGGCTGCTTGTATAGGCAACCGCTGAATCGATGGTTTAGAGTGCTGTTCTGCGTCGTTCACAGGACAGTGTCATGACAGATAAGAGCCAACAATTCGCCAGCGACAACTATTCCGGCATCTGCCCCGAAGCCTGGGCGGCGATGGAGAAAGCCAACCGCGGCCACGACCGCGCCTACGGCGACGACCAGTGGACCGAGCGTGCCTCGGCGTACTTCCGCAAACTGTTCGAAACCGACTGCGAGGTGTTCTTCGCCTTCAACGGCACCGCCGCCAACTCCCTGGCCCTGGCCTCCCTGTGCCAGAGCTACCACAGCGTGATCTGCTCCGAGACCGCCCACGTCGAGACCGACGAATGTGGCGCGCCGGAGTTCTTCTCCAACGGCTCCAAGCTGCTCACCGCGCCCAGTGTCAATGGCAAGCTGACGCCGCAATCGATCCGCGAAGTGGCACTCAAGCGCCAGGACATCCATTACCCCAAACCGCGAGTGGTCACCCTTACCCAAGCTACCGAGGTCGGTACCGTCTATCGTCCTGACGAGCTCAAGGCAATCAGCGCCACCTGCAAGGAGCTTGGCCTTAACCTGCACATGGACGGCGCACGCTTCACCAATGCCTGCGCGTTCCTTGGCTGCAGCCCGGCCGAGCTGACCTGGAAGGCCGGTGTCGATGTGCTGTGCTTTGGCGGCACCAAGAACGGCATGGCGGTGGGCGAGGCGATCCTGTTCTTCAACCGCCAGCTGGCCGAGGACTTCGACTACCGCTGCAAGCAGGCCGGGCAACTGGCGTCGAAGATGCGCTTCCTGTCGGCGCCGTGGGTGGGGCTGCTGGAAGATGGCGCCTGGTTGCGCCACGGCAACCACGCCAACCATTGCGCGCAGTTGCTGGCGTCACTGGTGAGTGACCTGCCAGGGGTGGAACTGATGTTCCCGGTGGAGGCCAACGGGGTGTTCCTGCAGATGCCGGAGCCGGCGATTGAAGCACTGCGTGGCAAGGGGTGGCGGTTCTATACCTTCATTGGCAGTGGCGGCGCACGGTTCATGTGCTCATGGGATACCGAAGAAGAGCGGGTGCGGGAACTGGCGGCGGATATCCGCAGCATCATCAGCGCCTGACAGATGGCCGGTAGGGCTTCGCCGTCCTTCGACGCCGCTCCTACAGGAGGCCGCAACGCCTTGTAAGAGCGGCCTTGTGTCGCGAAAGGGCCGCACAGCGGCCCCCGCATGCTAAAGCTTGAACCCGCCCATCTGCCGCGCCAGGTCGTCGGCCAGCCCACGCAACGCCTGGCACTCCTCCCGGCAACCTTGCACCTCGGCCGCCGTCTCCCGCGCCAGATCGGAAATCCCCTGTACCGTCCGGTTGATTTCTTCAGTCACCGCCGACTGTTCCTCGGTCGCCGTGGCCACCTGATGGTTCATGTCGCTGATATGCTCGACCTGATCGGTGATCGCACCCAACGACGCGCCGGTCAGTTGGCTCGACTCCACACCACTGCCCGTCGCGCGCTGCCCTGCCTGCATCGAGCTCACCGCTGAGCCTGCGCCCTGCTTGAGGCGCTGGATCATCTGCTGCACTTCATCGGTGGACAGCTGTGTGCGCCGGGCCAAGGTGCGCACTTCGTCTGCCACCACGGCAAACCCACGCCCCATCTCCCCTGCCCTGGCCGCTTCGATTGCAGCATTCAATGCCAACAGGTTGGTCTGTTCGGAAATACTACGAATCACCGCCAGTACTTCATCGATCGAGGCGACTTCATCGGCCAACTGGCTCACCGCATCAGCAGCCATGCCGATGTCCCCCGACATGCCCTCGATGCCTTGGATCGAGCGCCGTACCACCTCACGCGCCTGCATGGCTTCATCCCGCGCAGTTTGCGATGCCTGGGCCGCATCACCGGCGTTACGGGCAATGTCCTGCACGGTCAGGCCCATCTCATGCACGGCAGTGGCGACCATCTCGGTCATCTCCTGCTGCCGCCCGGAACGTTCGGCGGTGTTATCCACAACCTGGGTCACCTGCTCCACTGCCTGATGCAGGCGCCCGCTGGTGCGCAGCACCTCACCGATCAAGCCGCGCTGGCTGTCGAGGAAGCGGTTGAAACCACGGGCCAGGTCGCCCAGTTCATCCTGACGGGAATCGTCCAGGCGATGGCTGAGGTCGCCACTGCCACTGCCAATCTGTACCAGCGCGGCGGTAACGCGACGAATCGGCCGCACCAACCCACGCGCCAGCACCACCACCAGCAGCAGCGAAACCAATGCAACCGCACCGCCGATAAGGCTGGTCAGCCACACCGCCTGGCGCATCTGTGCGTAGATTTCCGACTTCGGTACCTCGGCCACCAAGGTCCAGTTCAGGTCGCGCAAGGGCAATCCCAGCGCCAGATAGTCTTCGCCATCGCGGCTGAAGCGACCGCTGTGCAGTTGCCCCCCCTTGGCCATTACCGCCCTGGCGGTGTCCTCACCCATCTGTTCGGCGAGCTGGCGCTTGCCGCTGAAGGCGTTATCCGGGTGCACCTGGATCAGGCCATCGTTGCGCACCAGGAAGACCTTGCCGTGCTCGCCAAAGCTGAAGTCGTGGATGAGTTTCGACAACTCGGCCATGCGCAGGCCCATACCAGCCACGCCGACCAGTTTGCCGGCCTTTTCCACCCGGTAGTCGATGAACAGCGCCAACTCGCCCGTCGCATGATCGATATCGATGTTCACCAGGCGTTCGGCACCGCTGTCGATATAGCCGTAGAACCACTTGTCATTGGGGTTGCTGCGGCTGAGGGTGCGATCCAGGCCATTCTCGTTGTAGTAGTTGCCCGTTTCGGTCGAGGCGAACAACGCGGTGAATGCATGGTTGCGCTGCTTGGCAGCCTGGAGGTATTCCAGAAATTGAGGGGCTTGAGCGGGATCTTCGCCAGCGGCAAGCCAGTCGCGCAGCAGCGTATTACCGGCAATGTCGGCTGCAGCCACCAACGGCTGGCCGAGCATGCGCTCGATGTCATTGCGGATCGCTTCGATACTGGCCGGCAAGGCGGTGTCGACCAGGTAACGCTCGGTCAGGCGGTTGAGCGCCACCGTAAAGATGACCACCACCACCAGAATGCTCGCCAGCAGGGCGGCGCCCATGCTTGCGATCAATTGCCACTGGATGCTTTTACGCCAGATACGCATGCCCCTGCTCCCCGCTAATTATTGTTTTGCGAGAAGTGTATACACTTGCGTATTCAGTTAATCCAGTGATCTGGAACAATGGGACTGCTTCGCAGTCCTTTCGCGACACAAGGCCGCTCCTACAAAGGGCATGCGTTACCGGTAGGAGCGGCCTTGTGCCGCGAAAGGGTCGCAAAGCGACCCCAGGGATTGATCAAGACTCAGCAATAGTCTTGACGATGGCATCGACGGTGGCATCGATCTGCGCCTGGGTACGCTCGAGGGTCTGCTGGTGCTCCTTCTGCAGTTCGACCTGCTTGGAACACAGATTCAGCGCGGCCAGTACCAGCAACTTGTCACCGATCAGGGTCGGGTACTGGCGCTTGGTCTCGTTCAGCGCGGTATTGAGCATCCGCACTGCCTGGGCCAAGGTCTCTTCCTGGCCTTCGGGCGCCTTGATCGAATAGTCGCTGCCGAGGATCGACACGACATTGATCGGCTGCGCTTGCAGTCTCATGCGCCGACGACACCTGCGCTGGCGCGGTCAACCAGCGCCTGGATACGCGCGGCGGTAGCGCCATTCTTTTCTTCCTGCTCCATCAGCGACAGCTGCAGGGTCTCGTTTTCTTCCTTGGCCTGGGCCAGTTCCTGGCCGAGGGTGGTGTTCTGCTCGGTGAGTTGAGCGTTTTTCTGCATCAGGTCGCTGACCAGTTGCTCGAGTTGATTCAGGGAGGCTTCCAGCATGGGTCTATCTCGGGTTGTTGCAAAGGGCGCACACGATAAAGAAAAGCGTGAGCCCCCGCCATTAAATATCGGATTCTTAAGGTTTCTACCCCGCAGATTGACAGGGTATCGGGCCCCTTGTTCCGACCTGGATCAACCGCCGGTCAGGTAAATAGTTAGCAGGCTCACATTTTCCGTCAGTCAGCCTCAAGACTGATGAGTCACGACCGATAGACAGGCAGGTCATATTTCGTCGCACGGACCGCGCCCCCCCCTATTCCTTGCCTGGACTTTTACCCATGTCTCTTCGCAACATGAACATCGCCCCGCGCGCGTTGCTCGGGTTCGCCCTGATCGGCGTACTCATGCTCGGCCTTGGTATTTTCTCGCTCATGCAGATGGGCAACATCCGACAAGCCGGCGTGGCCATCGAAAATGTGAGCGTGCCCAGCATCAAGACCCTGGACGAGCTGACCGCACTCAACCTGCGCATGCGCACCCTGTCCTACCGCCTGCTGCTCAACCGTGAGCCGGAAACCCAGCGCGACACCCTCAATCTGCTGGACCAGCGCAACGCCCAGATCGACCGTGCCCGCCAGGCCTACCTGCCGATGATCGGTGCTGCGGACGAGCAGGCTGCCTTCGACCAGTACACCCAGTTGCTCAACCAGTACCGCCAGCTCGAGTCGCGCATGCGCAGCCTGAGCCAGGCCGGCCGCCTGGACGAGCTGCGTGACCTGCTCAACCGCGACCTGTTGGCCAACTCCGACCAGATCAACAAGGTCATGAACACCCTGGTACAGATCAATACCGACCAGACCCGCGCCACCAACCAAACCGCCGCCAACCAGTACGCCGCCGCCTTCGCCCTGGTGATCGGCCTGTTGATCGCCGCCACCGTGCTGACCTTCCTCTGCGCCTTCCTGCTGACCCGCAGCATCGTCAAGCCGATCGAAGAGGCCCTGCAGGCAGCCGAACAGGTGGCCGACGGCGACCTGACCAAGGTGATCCGCGCCGAAGGCAGCGACGAAGCCGCCCGCCTGCAGCGCGCCATGGCCCGCATGCAGGACAAGCTGCGCGACACCCTGCAGCTGATCGCCGGTTCCGCCACCCAGCTGGCCTCGGCAGCCGAAGAGCTGAATTGCGTCACCGACGAAAGCGCCCGTGGTCTGCAGCAGCAGAACAATGAAATCGAGCAGGCAGCTACCGCCGTCACCGAGATGACGAGCGCCGTGGAAGAAGTGGCGCGCAACGCGGTCAGCACTTCGGAGGCCTCAAGCGAAGCCAGCCGCTCGGCCGGCGACGGTCGTGACCTGGTCATGGAAACCGTGGGCGCCATCGAACGCATGAGCGGTGACGTGCAGGCCACCGCCAAGCTGATCACCCACCTGGCCGAGCAATCGCGCGACATCGGCAAGGTGCTCGACGTGATCCGCGGCCTGGCCGACCAGACCAACCTGCTGGCGCTCAACGCCGCGATCGAAGCGGCACGTGCCGGTGAGGCCGGTCGTGGTTTTGCCGTGGTGGCGGATGAAGTGCGGGCGCTGGCCCATCGTACCCAGCAGTCGACCAGCGAGATCGAGCGCATGATCGGCAGCATCCAGGGCGGTACCGAAGAAGCGGTGGAATCGATGCGTACCAGCACCGAACGCGCCGAGTCGACGCTGAATATCGCCAAGGGTGCGGGCATGGCGCTGGACACCATTGCCGGCGCTGTGGCGCAGATCAACGAGCGTAACCTGGTGATTGCCAGTGCGGCAGAAGAACAGGCCCAGGTGGCGCGGGAGGTGGACCGCAACCTGGTGAACATCAACGACCTGTCGGTGCAGAGTGCTACCGGGGCGCATCAGACCAGCGCGGCGAGTGCGGAGCTGTCGCGCCTGGCGGTGGATCTGAATGGCCTGGTAGCCCGCTTCCGCACCTGACTTGAGAATGCCGGGGCCGCTTTGCGGCCCGTTCGCGACACAAGGCCGCTCCTACAGGGAAACGCATACCCTTGTAGGAGCGGCCTTGTGTCGCGAAAGGGCTGCAACGCAGCCCCGGCAATCTCGGATCAGTAATCGATCCGCACATCCCCCTTCGGAACACTGCAGCACGACAGGATGAAGCCCTCGGCTTCGTCTTCCTCGGTAATCCCGCCGTTGTGCTCCATCTCCACTTCGCCGCCCAGCTTGAGCACCTTGCAGGTCCCGCAGATGCCCATGCCACAGGCTTTGGGAATCATCAGCCCGACCTTCGCCGCCGCCGCATGCACAGTCTCGCCCGGGGCGACGCGGATGCTCTTCTCGCTGCCGATGAACTCCACCAGGTTGAGGTCCGAAGCATCCACTTCCGGCGCATCGGCCGCCTGTTCGGCATGCTCCACCGCATCGGCCTTGGCCTCTGGGGGCGTGGCACCGAACGATTCCTCGTGGTAGTTCTTCATGTCGAAGCCGACCGCTTCGAGCATGCGCTTGACTGCGGTCATGTACGGCGTCGGGCCGCAGCAGAACACCGTGCGCTCCATGTAGTCCGGCGCGATCAGCTCCATCAGGCGCTGGTTGAGGTAGCCGCGGTAACCCGCCCACGGCTCACCCAGCCCGTGCTTCTCGCAGATGATGTGCAGGCTGAAGTTGGGGATGCGCGAGGCCATCTGTTCCAGCTCGCGGTGGTAGATGATGTCTTTCGGCGAACGCGCGCTGTGCACGAAGACCATGTCGACGTTGGCGTTGGTGTCGTAGAACCAGCGCGCCATCGACATCACCGGGGTAATGCCGACACCCCCAGACAGGTACAGCGTCTTGCCCGCCGGGAAATCAATGGCGTTGAACAGCCCCACCGGGCCATGCACCGGCAGCTCGGCGCCTTCGTGCATGGTGTCGTGAAGGAAGTTGGAAACCAGCCCGCCCGGCACGCGCTTGACCGTGATCGAGAAGCTGTAGGGCACCGACGGCGAGCTGGAGATGGTGTAGGAGCGCATCACCGGCTTGCCTTCGATCTCCAGCTCCAGGGTGACGAACTGCCCGGGCTTGAAGAAGAACATGATCGGCTGGTCGGCCATGAAACAGAAGGTGCGCACGTCCCAGGTCTCCTGGATGACCTTGACGCAGCGCACGATGTGGCGGCCGTTGGCCCAGGTCTGGGTGGTGACCGGATTGAGGAAGGTATCGGACATGTTCATCTCCAGCGGCCGACTATGGCCCTTTTTATGGCTGCGATAATGCGCAAGCTGAACGCGACGTACATTCCTGCCAGCGACATCGGCGTGCTTATCGCGACCAGCCCCGTGATACAAGGGCTGGCGCGTCGTAATTCAAATCGGCCATGTCGCCCATGGATACGGTTCGCGCCGCCTTCGGACGCACACTCCACGGCAAAAGAAGCTGCCTTTTTCCGGCAGTCAGTCTTGCGGCACCACAACAACGATTAGCCACCTTTTGCCGGCCGCACACGGCCCCGAGGATTACACGATGGACGTCACCGCAACCCTGAGCCTGGGCGATCCACTGGAACCTGCACGCAAGGCCACCGCCGAGATGCTGCAGACCCGCGAGCGCACCTACTCGCTGCCCCAGCCGTTCTACACCGACGAGCGTCTGTTCCAGATCGACATGCAGGAGATCTTCCAGAAAGAATGGCTGATCGCCGGCATGACTTGCGAGATCCCGGCAAAGGGCAACTACATCACCCTGCAGATCGGCAAGAACCCGATCCTGGTGGTACGCGGTGCTGAAGGCAAGGTGCACGCCTTCCATAACGTCTGCCGCCACCGCGGCTCGCGCCTGTGCGTCAGCGACAAGGGCAAGGTGGCCAAGCTGGTCTGCCATTACCACCAGTGGACCTACGAGCTGGACGGCCGCCTGCTGTTTGCGGGCACCGAGATGGGCGCCGATTTCGACATGAAGGAATACGGCCTGAAGCCTGTGCACGTGAAAGTGGCCGGCGGCTACATCTTCATCAGCCTGGCCGAAAACCCGCCTGCCATCGACGAGTTCCTGGCCACCCTGGACCACTACATGGAACCGTACGACATGGAGAACACCAAGGTGGCGGTGCAGACCACCTTGATGGAAAAGGCCAACTGGAAGCTGGTGCTGGAAAACAACCGCGA
Source organism: Pseudomonas sp. URMO17WK12:I7 (assembly GCF_003269045.1). NCBI lineage: Bacteria > Pseudomonadati > Pseudomonadota > Gammaproteobacteria > Pseudomonadales > Pseudomonadaceae > Pseudomonas > Pseudomonas sp. URMO17WK12:I7. The sequence goes on from NZ_QLTL01000007.1 coordinate 165,142, forward strand.
GTGCTACCACTGCTCGGGTTCGCACCCTGAGCTGCTGCAAACCCTGCTGGAGTGGGACGACACCAACGACCCGCGTGCCAGCCAGGAATTCAAGGACCACGTAGCCAGCTCTGCTGCTGCCTGGGAAGCCGAGAAGATCCCTTACCTGCACAAGAGCCATGGCCTGCGTAACCGCATCGTGCGCATGCCGCTGCTCAAGGGCACCGTGTCGATGACCATGGACGGCAAACAGGCCTGCCAGAAGCTGATGGGCCGCATCAAGAACCCGGACCTGGGCTCGATGCGCATCCTGCACCTGCCGCACTCGTGGAACCACTGCATGGGCGACCACATGATCGTCTTCACCGTGTGGCCGATCAGCGCCCAGGAGACCATGGTCACCACCAAGTGGCTGGTGCACAAGGATGCCGTGGAAGGCGTGGACTACAACCCTGAGCACATGCGCAAGGTGTGGGATGCCACCAACGACCAGGACCGCCGCCTGGCCGAAGAAAACCAGCGCGGGATCAACTCCACCGCGTACCAGCCTGGGCCTTACTCGAAGACTTATGAGTTTGGTGTGGTCAACTTCATTGATTGGTACAGCGGGCGGATGCTGAACAACCTGGGTGCGGAGCCAGCACCGTATCTCAAGGAAGTGCAGGCGCAGTAGTTTCTTGGCGCAAGCGGATAGCGACGGATGTCGCTATCCATGCTTCCAGAGCTGGATCAACCACCCCTGATATCTCCGGCATTAAGAGTTGACGGCTGCCCTAGAGGCGTCAAGGGCACCAACATTCGCGGATTGCTTGGCCGCCATGGCTTCGCCTGAGCCAACTTCCATGCTTCAAATGCGGTGGTACCCAGCGAGATAGAAGTCAACGTCGCCAATGCCCAGGTCTGCCAATTATTCTCCGGCTCAATCGTCCTCACTACACCAATGGTCAACCCCGCAGTGCCAGACACTAGACTGATGCTGGAGAGCCACCAATCCTTGCGCTCAGGTAACGGAATGGTCGGTGCAGTTTGATCCAAGGCACTACTGCGAGCAACACGGCTTTGCTTGAAGAATGACCTGAAGCGCAGTCCGCTAACAAATATCCCGAGCAGATTGCTAAAGATACTCAGCACGGGCAGCACATAGTCTTCTGCCTTCTCACCAGTGGGATCGCGATGGTTGACCGGGTCGCCCAGGCAATATGCATAGGCATTCACACCACCTTCACCGAATGGGCTCAGCCGGTCTGCTGCTTGAAAACGCATCAATGCAGGGTTGTAGGCACGGTAACCATTTCCCAAGTGGTAGCACCCCGTCAACGGGTCTCGCCACTGAGCGTTGAAAGCCAATACGCAGCCCACTGCATGCGGTTGATGGCCATGTGCAGAGTATCGACTGAAAGCGTGGGGTTTGGAGGGCATATGGCTATCCGGATGTGGGTTGCACCTGAAGATTCAGCGGCCAGCTTATCCCGCGAGCCAACGCTCAGAAACTAGCAATTCTGTCAGTTCAACGAGTTATCAACAGGCTCTTTGCCGCAAACGCCTCCGTGTCATCAATCAACTGTCATACCGCGCCTCATTCAAAATGAGCATTTTTTGATCATTTCGCTACAGGCCAAGCTACCATTGGTCTACAGAAGAGTTCGAACAACTTACCCACAGAGCCACCAACAGAGAATGTGGACGGTGCCTCTGCGCACCTTCCAGTGCTGTTGATAAGTCCCCCAAGGCGTTGTTTGACGCGCAGATAGCAAAAACTTTCGTTGCATGGTCACTTTTTGATCAGTGCATCGCAGCCCGCATCATGTATGGGCTTCAGCGTATCCCCAACATATTATCCACAGACCGGTTCACAGTGAATGTGGGTAAGTCAAAGGGCTTCGGGTGCAGATAGGCTCCGAGGCAGGACCTCTATGCTGATCAAATTTCAATCAATTACACGCACGCACCGAAATACAAGGCCTGCAGTGAAGCGCCAACACTTTATCCACAGCATGGCGAACAGATTCGGTGGGCAAAAAGAGGTGTACCTGATATTTCTGCCAGTTTCGTGAAATAGCGCGATGTGATGGGGTAATAGCTTCTACTCTGGCAGCACCCAGGAGTGACTTATGCACAGGCGCCAGGAGAGCACTGTGAGATGGTTCGATGAAGCGCGGGGGTTGGGGTCATCAGCGTAGAAGGGGAGCGCCGGGATTACTTGGTTTTGCGCTGTGCTGCAGTGAATAGGCGTTGTCGGAGGGGGCGCGGGTGTTATTCGATCCCGCGGGCGAGGCGCTGGCAGCTGAGCATTCAATGTGATCAAGATGGAGTGAAACGTGTAGGCGCGGCCTTGTGTCGCGATGGGCCGCAGCGCGGCCCCAATATCTCGAACCTGCTCAGGATTGCCGGGGCTGCTGCGCAGCCCATCGCGACACAAGGCCGCGCCTACACGAGGACCGCGTGAGGTTTCAGCGCAGCACGCCCTCTTCCACCAGCAGCTTGAGAATAGCTTCGGCGCCTTCCTGTGGTGAAACATCCTTCAATACCTTGCCGCCGCCACCACTGGCCTTGGCGGTGGCGGCCTTCATGCGGTCAGCACCGCTCTTGGCCTTGATCACCTTCAGGCGCTTGGGCCGAGGACGGGCCGGTTGCAACTCGGCATCGGCCAACAGCTCATCTTCGACAATGGCCACGTGACGTGCCGCCAGTACGCCCCGGCGCGCAGGGCCAAAGGCGCTCTGGCGCGGCTTTGGCGCGGCGTTATCCACAGTTGCCAGCAACGGCAGGCGCACTTTCAGCCGGCGCCGCTGGCCCCGCGGCAGAGCCTGCAGTACCTGGGCGGTGCCGTTCTCGATCGACTCTACCTCGGCCAACCCCACGATCAACGGCCAGCCGAGCTTTTCGGCCAACAGGAACGGCAGCATGCCCGACCCTTCACCGGTCTCGGCCTGGCTGCCGGTCAGCACCAGCTGGGCGCCAGCATCGCGCAGGTAATCACCCAGCACGCCTAGTACATCCGCTCCAGCCGGCTGCTCCAGTACATCCAGATGGTCCAGGCCCATGCCCAGGTAGGCGCGCAGTGCCTCTTCCCGAGGGTCGCCGGCATGCACCACCTGCAAGTTATCCCCAGCCAGCTGCAAGCCCAGCTCCACTGCACGCGCATCCTGCTCGGCGCGGCGGGCGCGGCCGGAGCTGGGGTGGGCACCGATGGAAACCAGGCTGATCACTTTCGTACTCATGCTCGTGCCCTTATGCCGCGTCGCGCTGGCCGCCGCTGCGGAAGTTGTCCACAGCCTCGATCAGTGCCTGGAGAATCGCCGAACTGTCGCCAATCACCGACAGGTCTGCCCGTTTGATCATGTCGCAGCCCGGGTCCATGTTGATCGCCACCACCTTGTCGCAGGCGCCGATGCCCTGCAGGTGCTGGATCGCGCCAGAGATACCCACAGCCACGTAGACTCGCGCTGTAACCCAGGTACCGGTGGCACCGACTTGGCGGTTGCGCGGCATGAAGCCGTCGTCCACCGCCACCCGCGAGGCGCCTTCGGTGGCGCCCAGGGCTGCAGTGGCCTTGTGGTAAAGGTCCCAGTCCTTGACGCCGTTGCCGCCAGAGACGATGAACTCGGCTTCGGCCATGGCGATGGTCGCCGGGTCGACGGCCACCGAGCCCAGGTCTTCGATCCGCGACAGGCTGCGCACCACGCTTGTGGACAACTCCACCGGCAGCGCTTCGTGACGGGTTTCGCTGACCGGTTCGGCACACTCCGCCGCGCCCAGGATCAGGCGTGGCACGGCGCGTTGCAGGTCTTGCTGGTCGGCACCAGCGCGGCCGATGCACTGGCCGTCCTTGACCTGCCAGACACGCGTCGCCGGGCGCTCGCCCAGGGCCGCGCCAAGGCGGCGGCCCAGTTCGCCGCCACCGCTGCGGCTGTCGGGCAACAGCCAATGGCGCGGGGTGAACTGGTTATCCACAGCGCGCAGGCCCTGCACCAGTTGTTCCGGTGCATAACCTTCAAATTGCTCGCCTTCAAGGACCAGCAAGCGATCGACACCGGCTGTGGAAAAGTTACTTTCCTTGTGTTCGCCAAACACCACCGCCAGCACTGCGCCGTCGCTGCCGGCCAGGCCATGGGCCAGGCCGAGCAAGTCGCGGTCGTGGCTGCTCAGGCGGCCGCCGACCATGTCCGGTACCACGGCAATGTAGAACGCGGGCGCTGGCACCTGGTGCAGCGGCAGTTGCACTTCGGCGGCCGCCGTACGCCGCCCGCCGACACCGGTACCCTGCTGGGCGCCGCTGCGGTCGATGCGCTTGAGGCCAGCCGGGCCGATGAAACCTGCGGCGATGGCATGGGGGTTCTTGCGGATCAGGCCGTTGGGGCCCATCCAGCGGGTCTGTTGCGTCTGCATCGCCGCGTGCAGCGGATGCAGACGGTTACGGGCGATCCACTCGGCGCGTGGATCGCGGCGGATGATGTCGCTCATCAATGCACCTCCGCAGGTTCGCGTTTAACCGTTGGCGACTTTGGGGCCGCGGGCGTTTCCTCTTCGATCAGCACATCGGCCACCAGCTCGGCGAGGTCCTTGATCTGTGGGCGCGGTTCGACCACACCTTCGAGCATCGCGGTGCACTGCGGGCAACCCACGGCCACCAGCTCGGCCTTGGTTTCGCGGATGTCGTCCATGCGCATGTCCGGAATCCGCTGCTTGCCAGGGATGTCGGTGATCGGCGCTCCGCCGCCGCCGCCACAGCAACGGGAACGGAAGCCCGAGCGTTCCATTTCGCGTACCTCGATACCCAGCGCCTTGAGCACTTCGCGCGGCGCTTCGTACTCACCGTTGTAACGGCCCAGGTAGCACGGGTCGTGGTAGGTGACACTGCCGCCCTTGTGCTGGCCGAGGTTCAACTTCCCGGCCGCGATCAGTTCAGCGATGTAGGTGCTGTGGTGCTGCACCGGGTACTCACCGCCCAGTGCGCCGTACTCATTCTTCAGTACATGGAAGCTGTGCGGGTCGCAGGTGACGATGCGCTGGAACTTGTACTTGGCCAAGGTCTGGATATTGCGCTTGGCCAGATGCTGGAAGGTCGCTTCATCGCCCAGGCGGCGCGCCACGTCACCGCTGTCGCGTTCTTCCAGGCCAAGCACGGCAAAGTCCACGCCGGAGGCCTTGAGCACTTTGACGAACGAACGCAGGGTGCGCTGGTTGCGCATGTCGAAGGCACCGTCACCGACCCAGAACAGCACGTCGGTAGCCTTCACCTCCGACAGCAGCTGCAGGTTGAGGTCGGCCGCCCAGTTCATCCGCCCGCCGGGGGCGAAGCCGCCGGGGTTGTCGGTGGCGATCAGGTTGTCCAGCACCTCGGCGCCCTTGTTCGGGGTCGCGCCTTTTTCCAGGGTGAGGTGGCGGCGCATGTCGACGATGGCATCGACGTGCTCGATCATCATCGGGCATTCCTCGACGCAAGCGCGGCAGGTCGTGCACGACCACAGCGTCTCGGCGTCGACCAGGCCATTGACGATTGGCTGATGGGGGTTGCCGCTGTGCTCGCCAATCGGCTTGCCAGGATAGGGGCTACCGGCAAAGTTGGCATCGCTGCCACCGGCCAGGCCGATGACCATGTCCTGAATGAGCTTTTTCGGGTTCAGTGGCTGGCCTGCAGCGAATGCCGGGCACATGGCTTCACATTTGCCGCACTGCACGCAGGCGTCGAAACCGAGCAGCTGGTTCCAGGTGAAGTCCACCGGCTTTTCCACGCCCAGCGGCGCATTCGGGTCTTCCAGGTCCAGCGGCTTGAGGCCGGTGGACCGGCCGCCGCCGAAGCGTTCGGCGCGGCGGTGCCAGGCCAGGTGCAGGGCACCGGCGAAGGCGTGCTTCATCGGGCCGCCCCAGGTCATGCCGAAGAACAGCTCCGACACGCCCCACAGCACACCCAGGCCGAGGATGCCGACCATCACCCAGCCACCGGTGTTGGCCGGCAGGATGCCAGCAACCGGCAAGGTGGCGATGAAGAAGCTGGCGGCGAACACCAGCAGGCTCTTGGGCAGGCGCATCCACGGGCCCTTGGACAGGCGCGAAGGCGGGTTCAGGCGGCGTTTGAAGACAAAGATGGCACCCGTGAACATGATCACCGTGGCGACCAGCAGCGCGTAGCCGAGGATCTTGCTCTGCAGGCCGAAGCCGTGCACCAGGATCGCCAGCGCGGCCGACAGCACGAAGCCGCCGGCAGTGGCCACGTGGGTCTTGGACATGTACTTGTCGCGCTCGACCACGTGGTGCAGGTCAACCAGGTAGCGCCGCGGCATGGCCAGCAGGCCGCCGATCAGGTCGACCTTGGATGCCCGGCCACGTCGCCACATGCGCACCCGGCGCAGGGCGCCGAGCACCGCCAGGCCAAGGGCAGCGAACAGCAGGATGGGTAAAAGGGTGTTCAACATGGGAGGCTCCCACAACAGCTGGATTCTTGCGCCGCCACGAAGGCCGACGCGGACCCCATGTAGGAGCGGCCTTGTGTCGCGAAAGGGTCGCGAAGCGGCCCCAAAATCTATACTGCTGTGAAGATCTTGGGGCCGCTTCGCAGCCCTTTCGCGACACAAGGCCGCTCCTGCACGGGGGGCCAGTCCCGCCTCTTAAAGAGGCGGTGCGATCAGAAGTCCTTGCACAGGCGCAAGGCGTCGTAGATCGCCGCATGCACGTTGCGCTGGGCCACGCAGTCGCCGATGCGGTAAAGCAGGTAGCCCTCGCCCGGCTGGCTGAGGATCGGCTGTGGCTTGATGGCGAACAGCGCCTCCACGTCGATCTGGCCCTTGTTGCGCGAACCTTCCTTCAGCGCGTAATACAGCTGCTCGTCCGGACGCACGCCGTTTTCCACCACCACCTGGTCGACCACGCGTTCTTCCTTGGCGCCGGTGTATTCGTTCTCCAGCACCGCGACCAGCTTGTCACCTTCGCGGTAGACCTTCTCCAGCATCATGTCGCCGGTCATGATCACTTCTTTCGGGTACATGCTGCGGTAGTAGGTCGGGAAGGTGGTACCGCCCATGGCCACGCCTGGCTTGATGTCGTCGGTGACGATCTCCACCTGGCTGCCCTTGTCGGCAATGAAGTCGGCAACCGACATGCCGGTGAATTCGCAGATGGTGTCGTACACCAGCACGTTCTTGCCCGGCGCAACCTTGCCGTCGAGCACGTCCCAGCTGCTGACCACCAGCCCTTCGGCGGCGCCCCAGTGCTCGTTCTGCTCCAGGAACGAATGCCCGCCCACGGCCAGCACGATCACATCGGGCCGCAGGTCCTGGATAGTGGCCACGTCCGCAGCGGTGCCCAGGCGCAGGTCCACCTTCAGGCGCGCCAGCTCCAGCTGGTACCAGCGGGTGATACCGGCAATCTGGTCACGCTGCGGGGCCTTGGCGGCGATGGTGATCTGCCCGCCGATCTGGTCTTTCTTCTCGAACAGGGTCACGTCGTGGCCGCGTTCGGCCGCCACGCGGGCCGCTTCCATGCCGGCAGGGCCGGCGCCCACCACCACCACCTTGCGCTTGACGCCGGTGGTCTTCTCGATGATGTGCGGCACGCCCATGTATTCACGGGAGGTTGCGGCGTTCTGGATGCACAGCACATCCAGGCCCTGGTACTGGCGGTCGATGCAGTAGTTGGCACCGACGCATTGCTTGATCTGGTCGATCTGGCCCATCTTGATCTTGGCGATCAGGTGCGGGTCGGCCATGTGTGCACGGGTCATGCCGACCATGTCGACGTAACCGCCTTCCAGAATACGCGTGGCCTGGTTCGGATCCTTGATGTTCTGCGCGTGCAGCACCGGGACCTTGACCACTTCCTTGATGCCGGCCGCCAGGTGCAGGAACGGCTCCGGCGGGTAGCTCATGTTGGGGATGACGTTGGCCAGGGTGTTGTGGGTGTCGCAGCCCGAACCGACCACACCGATGAAATCGAGCATGCCGGTGGCGTCGTAGTACGCCGCGATCTGCTTCATGTCCTCATGGCTGAGGCCATCGGGGTGGAACTCGTCACCGCAGATCCGCATGCCTACGCAGAAGTCGTCGCCAACTTCGGCACGCACGGCCTTGAGCACTTCCAGGCCGAACTTCATGCGGCCCTCGAACGTGCCGCCCCATTCGTCGGTACGCTTGTTGACCCGCGGGCTCCAGAACTGGTCGATCATGTGCTGGTGCACGGCCGACAGTTCCACGCCGTCCAGGCCGCCTTCTTTGGCCCGACGCGCCGCCTGCGCGTAGTTGCCGATCACGCGCCAGATCTCTTCCACCTCGATGGTCTTGCAGGTGGCGCGGTGCACCGGCTCACGGATGCCCGACGGCGACATCAGGGTCGGCCAGTTGAAGCCGTCCCAGCGCGAGCGACGGCCCATGTGGGTAATCTGGATCATGATCTTGGCGCCATGCTTGTGCATGGCGTCAGCGAGGTTCTGGAAGTGCGGGATGATGCGGTCGGTCGACAGGTTGACCGACGCCCACCACTCCTGCGGGCTGTCGATGGCGACGACAGAGGAGCCGCCGCAGATCGCCAGGCCGATGCCACCCTTGGCCTTCTCTTCGTAGTACTTCACGTAGCGGTCGGTAGTCATGCCGCCGTCAGTGGCGTAGACCTCGGCGTGCGCGGTGCTGAGCACGCGGTTGCGGATGGTCAGTTTGCCGATCTGGATCGGCTGGAACATTGCTTCGAATGCCATGACGCTATCTCCGGCTTACAACGGCTTTGTGACGAACAGGCCATCTTCGTGGCCCTCTTCCGACCCGCCATAGACCTGCTCGGCCACGGTGCGGATCTTGCTGCCGCGGGCAGCGAGAATCTGGTCCATGGCGCCGGCGAACCAGCCGGTGAACATGTAGTCGACCTTGCGCCCGCACTTGCCATAGACGTACACGAACGCGGAGTGCTTGAGCTTGACGCTGCAGGTGCCTTTATCCAGGTCGATGTCCTGGATCTCGAACAGGCCCCAGCCACGCTGGCTCAGGCGCTTCATGTAGTGCTCGAACACCGCCACGCCTTCCAGGCCATGGCATTCGGCTTCCTTCTCGCACCAGTGCCAGGCGGACTTGTAGCCGGCCTTGTAGAGGATCTCGGCATAGGCGTCGGCGCCCAGCACTTCCTCGATGCCGATGTGGTTGTTGACGAAGAAATGACGCGGTACATACAGCATCGGCAGGGCGTCGCTGGTCCAGACACCGGTCTCGCTGTCGACTTCGATTGGCAATTGCGGGGCGATCTTGGCCATGGAAACTCAACTCCATAAAAATTTTTATGTGGGTGCCCCGGCGTTGCTGGCAGGGGCTATCAGGCTTGGAGAGCGGCTTACTCGCCCCAGACGTCCTTGAGGACGTTGACCCAGTTCTCGCCCATGATCTTGCGTACCACGCGCTCGGAATGGCCGCGCTTGAGCAGGGTCTCGGTGAGGTTGGGGAATTCGCCGACCGTGCGAATGCCCAGCGGGTTGATGATCTTGCCGAAGTTGGTCAGGCGACGGGCGTAACCCTTGTCATGGGTCAGGTACTCGAAGAAGTCCTGGCCGTGGCCCTGGGTGAAGTCGGTACCGATACCGATGGCGTCTTCACCGACAATGTTCATGGTGTACTCGATGGCCTCGGCGTAGTCGTCGATGGTCGAGTCGATGCCCTTGGCCAGGAACGGCGCGAACATGGTCACGCCGACGAAGCCGCCGTGGTCGGCAATGAACTTCAGTTCTGCGTCCGACTTGTTGCGGGGGTGTTCCTTCAGGCCCGAAGGCAGGCAGTGGGAGTAGCAGACCGGCTTCTTGGATTCGAGGATGACTTCCTCGGACGTCTTGGAGCCGACGTGGGACAGGTCGCACATGATGCCGACGCGGTTCATCTCGGCGACGATCTCGCGGCCGAAGCCCGACAGGCCGCCGTCACGCTCGTAGCACCCGGTGCCGACCAGATTCTGGGTGTTGTAGCACATCTGCACGATGCCCACCCCCAGCTGCTTGAACACATCGACGTAGGCGATCTGGTCTTCGAACGCATGGGCGTTCTGGAAGCCGAAGAGGATGCCGGTCTTGCCCAGTTCCTTGGCCTTGCGGATGTCGGCGGTGGTACGTACCGGCATCACCAGGTCGCTGTTGTCGCGGATGAGCTTCTGGCTGGCAGCGATATTGTCGACGGTCGCCTTGAAGCCTTCCCAGACCGACACCGTGCAGTTGGCCGCAGTCAGCCCGCCTTTGCGCATGTCCTCGAACAGCTCGCGGTTCCATTTGGCAATGATCAGGCCGTCGATGACGATGCTGTCGGCGTGAAGTTCGGCTGGGCTCATCAGGCTGTCCCCTTTTGTTGATTTGGGCCGCGCCGAATCTTCTGCCGGCGCTTTGGGGCCAGCATATGCCTGTGCCCTGCGGCGCCCCGATGCAAAAACGACAGGGGGTTTGCCGAAAGCGTCAATGCGCGACATCACGCCGTCTGGCATGGGCTCTGGCGATGAGAGACAGTCTCGATAACGACATTTGTCGCCATTTCATGAACATTTCGTCAGGGAGCTATCGTCTTCTCTGCGGCTGAGCGAGAATCCAGCCGATTCGTCAGCCTTGTTGAGGAGAAAACGGATGAGATCAATGGCATGGCTGGTACTGCTGGCTGTGGTGTCGGGCGCACAGGCCGGCGAGGAAGAAAGCACCCCGTGCGACAACGTCGAGAGCGACCAGCAGACTTTCGCTTGCGCGGCGTTCAACAAACAGACCGCCGAGCGCGAATTGAAGTCGGCGTATGACGACCTGATCCAGCGTATTCGCGACCAGTATGCCGATGAAGGCGACAAGGCCAGTGCTTTGGCAGGGCGCATGGACGCCGCTGAAAAACTGTGGACACAGTTACGAGATGCCGATTGCAAGGTCGAGACCTATGCCGAGAAACCCGGCAGCAAGGCGTTCCAGGCAGCCTGGGATACCTGCGTGGCGCAGCGCAGCGATGACCGCTCGGAGTACCTGCAGTCGATTGGCCAGCAATAGAAGCTTCGGCTGAACGGGAAAAGCTTTCAGCTTATCTGTCTTGGCGATCCGAACCACAGTGCATCCCGAGCGCCTCACCCGAGGCGCCGGACTGTACTGAACAGGAATCCAAGATATGACCTCCAACATCAGCAAAACCGACATGGACAGCGCCATCGCTGCCCTGAAGAAGGAAGGCGAAGAACGCGCCGTCATGGTCGCCAACACCGTCTGCATCTTTGCCCCGGATGTACCTGCCAGCGTTGCCGAAGACGTACTGGATGGCATGCGCCTGATGAACCTGTCGGCAAACAAAAAGTTCGACAAGGAAACCCAACAGCGTGAGTGGTACAACTTCTACAACGACGGCCTGGGCAAGTTCGGCTGGACACTGACCGGTGCCGCCCATGTCGAAGAAGCCCTCGACAAGGACACCCACACGCTGGCCACCTTGGTGCCTGAAATCGTCACCGTGCAGATCGGCAGCACCCATCGACTGAGCCGTTGTGTCAAGCGCTCTTTCGAGGTGATCGTGAAAACGCCAAAGGCGCAGCAACTGCTCGAAGAGAGCAGCCTGAGTGTTTCAGGAAAATCCAGCACCATTCAGATTTCGGCCTGCGAGATGTCCCCGCAAGGGCTGCCGATCATGCACATGACCAGCGTTCAGCTCAGTTATGACAAGGCTGAAAAAGCTGCTGGCTCTGCCGGTCGGCTCATCGACAAGTCGAACACCCGTGTCTACCGGGCATCCCAGCAAGGCTCGTTCAGCGTTCGCCACTTCAACGCTATGCGCGAAGCCGTGAGGCAGAAGCTGGCCAGCCAGGCGCTCGACATCCTGGCACTGGACATCTGACTTGAACCTGGCGTCGCCTTGGCGGTGCCAGGTTTCCCTTCCGTCATTTGCAGCGAGGGCCAGCAACATGCCTCAAAAACCGGCCGCGCAACCCTACGATGACCTTCATGCCTGCCTGCGACTGGCACAGCTGGAGGCCAACCAGGCTCATGATCGCCAGCAAGACGGCCAGCGCTGGTTCAGCCGTTTTCTGCGGGGCCTGGAAGACAGCGGTGTCGAACTGATCGAACGTACGACGAAGAACATCAGCTTCGTCCCCACCGATGCCGTGTTTCAAGATGTCTTCACCGGCTGGATTCCCGCCCCCCAGAGGCGCAACCTCAAGTTCGAACGGGTTGCCAGCGACATACGCCATGGTTTGAAGCAGCCAGACCTCGCCCTGCTGCGCAGCACCTCGGCCAGCTCGCACATGCACATCGAATTTGGCCTGGATGACGGTGCCAGCCAGCTGGCAATCGTTTTTCACCTATGCTGTTCGACCGACCCCGACTCACCTCGGACGCGCCTGATCCTGCATCTGGACCACCTGGGCGCGAAACTCGACGCCCAGGCCTTCGAGGCGCGGCGGATACAAGTTGAAAACCGCCTACAAGCGCTATCCAACCTCGATCAGCTCTGATCCGACAATTGTGGCTTGAGCGCCTGACGCTCTTCACGTGGGCAGCGACCAAAGCGTCGCTTGTAACGGCGGGTGAAGTACGAAGGCAGCTCGAAACCACACGCCACGCTGACCTGCGTAATGCTCATCTGCGTCTGGCACAGCAGCTGACGTGCCTTGTCCAGACGCAAGCTGAGATAAAAGCCACTCGGCGTGTCATTCAGGTACAAGCGAAACAGGCGCTCCAGTTGTCGCCGGGTGATCATGGCTCGCGCGGCCAGATCCAATGTACTCAGCGGTGGCTCGGTATGCTTTTCCATATCGCCGATCACCTGCACCAGTTTGCGGTTGCTGATGCCATAGCGCGAGGCAATCTGCATCCGCTGGTGATCCTGCCGTGGCCGGATGCGGCCGAGCACGAACTGCTCCGACACCTGCACCGCCAATTCACTGCCATGGGATTGCGCAATCAGGTCGAGCATCAGGTCGATCGAGGCGGTACCGCCGGCACACGTGATACGCCGCCGGTCGATTTCGAACAGTTCCTGGGTCGCCTGCAGGCTCGGGTAGTTTTCCTTGAACGCCTCCAACGCTTCCCAGTGCAGGGTAGCGCGATGGCCATCGAGCAGGCCGGCCTCGGCCAATACCACCGCGCCGGTATCGATGCCGCCGAGGATCACCCGTTCATGGTCCAGGCAGCGCAGCGTTTGCTGCAGTGCCGGCCCATAGCACGCCAACGGATCGAACCCCGCCACGATCAGCAGAATGCCACACGGCTCGGCCGCCCCCAGCGCTGCGTCGGCGTTCACTGACATGCCATTGCTGGCCTGCACAGCACCACCGTCCAGGCTCAGCACCTGCCAGCGATACGAAGGGCCATTGAAACGGTTAGCCACGCGAAGCGGCTCGAGGGCACTGATGAACCCCATCGCCGAAAAACCCGGCAACAGCAGGAAATGAATGATGTGCGGCATTGCGTGCTCCCCGGCAAAGGTGGTCGCCTCCGTGCAATTGTTGGTCGCCAGGGTGCGATTTTCCACCCTGGCAGCAGCGTAGCGTGTTCACACGGCCCAAAGAGGCCAAAACCTATAAAAAATGCCCTGCCGATGGAGAGCCACCATGCACAGCTTGATCCGCCGCAGTCTGTTGTCGCTTGCCCTGAGCAGCATCGTTGCAACCCCGCTTTTTGCCGCCGAGCCCGCGGCCTGCAAGAACGTACGCCTGGGCGTGGTCAACTGGACCGACGTCATCGCCACCAGTGCCATGGCCCAGGTGCTGCTCGACGGCCTGGGTTACCAGACCAAGCAGACCAGCGCCTCGCAGCAGATCATCTTCGCCGGCATCCGCGACAAGCGCCTGGACATGTTCCTGGGTTACTGGAACCCGATCATGACCCAGACCATCACCCCGTTCATCGACGCCAACCAGGTCAAGGTCCTCGAAAAACCCAGCCTGGAAGACGCCCGCGCCACCCTCGCCGTGCCGAAGTACCTGTATGACAAGGGCCTGAAAACCTTCGCCGACATCCACAAGTTCGAGAAAGAACTGGGCGGCAAGATTTATGGCATCGAGCCGGGCTCCGGTGCCAACACCCAGATCAAGGCAATGATCACCAAGAACCAGTTCGACCTCGGCAAGTTCCAGCTCGTCGAGTCCAGCGAAGCCGGCATGCTCGCCGCCGTCGACCGCGCCGTACGGCGCAAGGAAGCGGTGGTGTTCTTCGGCTGGGCGCCGCACCCGATGAACGTGAACATCGATATGGCCTACCTGGGTGACAGCCAGGACGCCTTGGGCCCGGATGAAGGCCGCGCCACGGTATGGACGGTAACCGCCCCGGACTATGCCGAACGCTGCCCCAACGCCCACCGCCTGCTGGCCAACCTGAACTTCAGTGCCGAGGACGAGAGCCGCATGATGCAGCCGCTGCTCGACCACAAGGACGCGCTGGAATCGGCCCGCCAGTGGCTCAAGGACCACCCCGCGGACAAGGCCCGCTGGCTTGAGGGTGTGACCACCTTTGACGGCAAGCCCGCCGCCGACAACCTCAAGCTCACCGCCAACTGACCCGGCCTCTTCGCGGGTAAACCCGCTCCCACAGGTACAGCGCATGTCAGGGCCATAACGGTCCCCTGTGGGCGCGGGTTTACCCGCGAAAAGGCCAGAACCGACATACAAGGAACCGCCATGAACCACGACGTCATCATCACCTGCGCCCTCACCGGCGCCGGCGACACGGTCGCCAAGAGCCACCTGGTCCCGGTCACCCCGAAACAGATCGCCGAATCCGCCATGGAAGCCGCCAAGGCCGGCGCCACCGTGGTCCACTGCCACGTCCGCGACCCGCAAACCGGCCGCTTCAGCCGCGACGTGAACCTTTACCGTGAGGTCATGGAGCGTATCCGCGAAGCCGACGTGGACATCATCGTCAACCTCACCGCCGGCATGGGTGGCGACCTGGAAATCGGCCCTGGCGAATCGCCGATGGAATTCGGCCCCGGCACCGACCTGATCGGCCCGCTGGAGCGCCTGGCCCATGTCGAAGCCCTGCTGCCAGAGATCTGCACCCTGGACTGCGGCACCCTCAACTTCGGTGACGGCAACGCCATCTATGTTTCCACCCCCGCACAACTGCGTGCCGGCGCCAAGCGCATCACCGAGCTGGGCGTTAAGGCCGAGCTGGAAATCTTCGACACCGGCCACCTGTGGTTCGCCAAGCAGATGATGAAGGAAGGCCTGCTCGAAGACCCGCTGTTCCAGCTTTGCCTGGGCATCCCATGGGGCGCGCCAGCTGACACCACCACCATGAAGGCCATGGTCGACAACCTGCCGGCCAACGTCACCTGGGCCGGCTTCGGCATCGGCCGCATGCAGATGCCGATGGCAGCACAGGCGGTGCTGCTCGGCGGCAACGTGCGGGTCGGCCTGGAAGACAACCTGTACCTGGACCGTGGCGTGCTGGCCAGCAACGGCCAGTTGGTTGAACGCGCAGCCGAGATCATCACCCGCATGGGTGGCCGTGTACTCAGCCCGGCAGAAGGCCGGGAAAAGATGAACCTCAAGCGCCGCTGATCCCTTCAACGGTCGCACGTGCGCCATCAATCCTGTGGGAGCGGGCTTGCCCGCGAAGCAGGCAGCGCGGTGGATGGCACCGGCTGCCCCGGTGTTCGCGGGCAAGCCCGCTCCCACAAGATTGGCGTCAACCCAACTGTCACTGTTTGCCCTGAGGATTCGCCATGCCTTTCATCACCGAAATCAAGACCTTCGCCGCCCTGGGTAGCGGCGTAATCGGCAGCGGCTGGGTCGCCCGTGCCCTGGCCCACGGCCTGGACGTGGTCGCCTGGGACCCAGCGCCGGGCGCCGAACAGGCCCTGCGCAAGCGCATCGCCAACGCCTGGCCGGCACTGGAGAAACAAGGCCTGGCTCCAGGAGCGTCACAGGACCGGCTGAAATTCGTTGCCACCATCGAGGAATGCGTGCGCGACGCCGACTTCATCCAGGAAAGCGCACCAGAGCGTCTGGACCTCAAGCTTGATCTGCACGCGAAAATCAGCGCTGCAGCCAAGCCCGAGGCCATCATCGGTTCCAGCACTTCAGGCCTGCTGCCAAGCGAGTTCTACGAGTCAGCTACCCACCCCGAACGCTGCGTGGTCGGCCACCCGTTCAACCCGGTGTACCTGCTGCCGCTGGTCGAGATCGTCGGCGGCAACCGTACCGCGCCTGAAGCCATCGAGGCGGCAAAGACCCTCTACACAGCGCTTGGCATGCGCCCGCTGCACGTGCGCAAGGAAGTCCCAGGTTTCATCGCCGACCGCCTGCTCGAAGCCCTGTGGCGCGAAGCACTGCACCTGGTCAACGACGGCGTGGCGACAACCGGCGAGATCGACGATGCCATCCGTTTTGGCGCCGGGTTGCGCTGGTCATTCATGGGCACCTTCCTCACCTACACCTTGGCGGGTGGCGATGCTGGCATGCGCCACTTCATGTCGCAGTTCGGCCCGGCCCTGAAACTGCCCTGGACCTACCTGCCGGCACCAGAGCTGACCGACAAGCTGATCGACGATGTGGTGGACGGCACCTCGGAGCAACTCGGCGAACGTAGCATCGCCGCGCTGGAGCGCTATCGTGATGACACCCTGCTGGCGGTGCTGGAAGCCGTGAAAACCAGCAAGGCCAACCACGGCATGGCTTTCGGCGACTGAGGAGCCCACGATGCCCGCACTGATCACCTACCGCACCCCAGTCCAGGAGGACTGGGTCGACTACAACGGGCACCTGCGCGATGCCTTCTATCTGCTGATCTTCAGCTATGCCACCGATGCGCTGATGGAGCGCATCGGCCTGGATGCCGACAGCCGGGGGCAGAGCGGCAACTCGCTGTTCACCCTGGAGGCGCACATCAACTACCTGCACGAGGTGAAGCTGGGCACCGAGGTGTGGGTGCAGACGCAGATCATCGGCTTCGACCGCAAGCGTCTGCACGTCTATCACAGCCTGCACCGGGCCGGGTTCGACGAGGTGCTGGCCGCCAGTGAGCAGATGCTGTTGCATGTGGACTTGGCAGGGCCAAAGTCGGCGCCGTTCTCAGAGCGAAGCGTGGCTTTGCTGCAAAGCCTGGAAGATAGCCAGCGCGACCTGCCGGCTGCGCAGTTCATCGGCCGCGTCCTGCAACTACCTGGCTGATCGGGCAAAAAAATAACCCCGGAAAGCCGTGAGCATCCGGGGCCAAGAGCGAGCAACATCCACTGTGCATGAACGAGGGTGACCAAACCCTCTATTGCGGTAGATGGCTTGAGTGTGCGCACTTCCTGCCAGGTCGATTTAGCCGGGAACGACCTGTTCTTAGCCAAAGCAGCCATGCCGCCATTCTGTTGTTGCGGGCATGTCGCCGTCGTCACAGAATCGGTCGTAAATCACAGCAGCACTCTCTTAGCGATAAAAGGGACAACAGCCATGATGCATGCGGATTTGATAGACCAGGACGACCTGGCAGGCCACCTGCGCGCGCGCGGGTTCGACATTCCCGCCGGGGCCAGCGCCGAGCAGGCTTGCGAAGCGGTGATACGCGGGCTGACCGAGCCCAATGCACGGGCCCTGAAGGGGATGGTGGAGCAGATGTATACCGGGAGCGCGACGATCCTGCCAGCGGTGCGCCAGGCCATCGACAAGCAGCTGCTGCCGGCGTTGGCACAGTTCAATAAACGCGCCTGATCGATCTTTCCTGTACTGGCCTCTTCGCGGCTAAAGCCGCTCCTACAGGTATCGCACCGCTTGTGAATCCGGTGCAGTACCTGTAGGAGCGGCTTTAGCCGCGATGCAGGCGGCGCAGTATCAAAGCCTTACGCTGGCAAAAGTCGACTCGTTGCGCGCCTGGCTCAGGGCTGCCATCGGCCCGCTGTGCGGCGACAGGGTCATGGCTTGTGGAATCGGCATCATCGCCACCTGCTGCGCCGTGTTGGAACCCACACGCTCGTCACGCGGTGGAATGCCGAAGTACTCGCGGTAGCACTTGGAGAAGTGCGGCGTGGACACGAAGCCACACACCGAGGCCACTTCGATGATCGACATCGGCGTCTGCTTCAGCAGCTGCCGCGCGCGGATCAGGCGCAGCTTGAGGTAATAGCGCGACGGCGAGCAATGCAGGTACTTCTGGAACAGCCGCTCGAGCTGGCGGCGCGACACCGACACATACACTGCCAGTTCGTCGAGGTCGATCGGCTCTTCGAGGTTGGCCTCCATCAGCGCAACGATCTCCTGGAGCTTCGGCTGGTTGGTGCCGAGCATGTGCTTGAGCGGCACGCGCTGGTGGTCCTGTTCGTTGCGGATGCGCTCGTAGACGAACATCTCGGAGATCGCCGCCGACAGCTCGCGGCCGTGGTCGCGGCTGATCAGGTGCAGCATCATGTCCAGCGGCGCGGTGCCCCCGGAGCTGGTGAAGCGGTTGCGGTCGAGGGTGAACAGGCGGGTACTCATGTTCACCCGCGGGAAGGCCTCCTGCATCGCTGCCAGGCATTCCCAGTGCACGCTGCAGTCGAAGCCGTCGAGCAGGCCGGCACAGGCCAGCGCCCAGCTGCCGGTACACACCGCACCAAGGCGGCGAGACTGGCGGGCCTGGGCCTGCAGCCAGGTAACGTGCTCCCGGGTAACAGTGCGCTGGATGCCAACGCCACCGCAGACGATCACGGTGTCGATCAGCGGCGCACTGTGCATTGCGGCATCGGGGGTGATCTGCAGGCCGTCGCTGGCCCACACCTGGCCGCCATCGACGGTCAGCGTATGCCAGCGGTACAGCTCGCGGCCGGACAGCTGGTTGGCCATGCGCAGCGGCTCGACCGCCGATGCCAGGGAAATCAGGGTGAAATTGTCCAGTAGGAGAAAACCGATGGACTGGGGGGCTGTGCGGTTCTGGGTTGGGTTCCCGGAGGTGTACGACGTCATCGCGATTTCTCCTCACACAAATGCAGGGTGTGCCTCAGGCGGGCACTGATTTTCTTGTTATGACCCCCCGGTCAGTTCCAAAGGGGTAGGTTGCCAATCACAACGCAAACGCCGTGCCGGAAATTGAACGACCATTCTAAAACTCCTGAAAACGACGCCTTTGCTGGGCAATTCAGGGGCTTGCGACGGGCTTGCCAGTCGTCGCAAAGCGGCGAGCTAGCGCCTCTGGTGTAACCATTGAGCACTTTGGTGACACGCGCAGTGTAGGTTTCCCAGAAACGACACTCTTGAGTGTCACCGACAATGCCCATGCTGATCGCGACACCCGACGATCGGTATGCGTCGATTGCACCATAAAAAGGCATTGGTGATGGTGCCGCACCTGCATCAACCTCAAGGGCCCCTTCGCGGGTAAACCCGCTCCCACAGGTACGGCACCGTCTGTGGGAGCGGGTTTACCCGCGAAGGGGTCCTTGAGGTTGAATCAAGCAATCAGCATTCGATGGCGCTGACCGCCAGGCCACCGCGTGAGGTCTCTTTATATTTGTCGTGCATGTCGGCCCCGGTATCGCGCATGGTGCGGATCACCTGGTCGAGGGAAATGAAGTGCTCGCCATCGCCACGCAGTGACATCTGCACGGCATTGATCGCCTTCACCGCAGCAATCGCGTTGCGCTCGATGCAGGGCACCTGCACCAGGCCACCGACTGGGTCGCAGGTCAGCCCGAGGTTGTGTTCCAAAGCGATTTCGGCGGCGTTCTCCACCTGCGCCGGCGTCGCGCCAAGCACTTCGGCAAGGCCCGCAGCGGCCATGGCGCAGGCCGAACCGACCTCACCCTGGCAGCCGACTTCGGCACCGGAAATCGACGCGTTCTTCTTGCACAGGATGCCCACCGCGGCGGCGGCGAGGAAGTAGTCGACCACGCTGGAGTCGTTCACGGCATCGCTGAAACGCATGTAGTAATGCAACACCGCCGGGATGATGCCGGCCGCGCCGTTAGTGGGCGCGGTAACCATGCGCCCGCCGGCGGCGTTCTCTTCGTTGACCGCCAGGGCGAACAGGTTGACCCACTCCATGGCACTCATGGTCGAGCCGATCACGTTGGGCTTGCCGATTTCCTGCAAGCTACGGTGCAGCTTGGCGGCGCGGCGACGCACGTTCAGCCCGCCGGGCAGCGTGCCTTCGTATTTGAGGCCGTTGTTGACGCATTCCTGCATGGCATCCCAGAGCTTGTGCAGGCCGGCGCGGATCTCTTCTTCGCTGCGCCAGACCTTCTCGTTGGCCATCATCAATTGCGACACGCTGAGGTCGTTTTGCTTGCACAGGCGCAGCAACTCGGCGGCGCTGTTGAAATCGTACGGCAACACCGTCTGGTCGGCGTCCAGCACGCCGCTGGCGGCCTGTGCGGCGTCGACCACAAAGCCGCCACCCACCGAGTAGTAGGTATCGCGGTGCAGCTCGCCCTGGGCGCCTTCGGCGATCAGGGTCATGGCATTGGGGTGGTACGGCAGGTTCTCGTCCAGCAGCAGCATGTCGCGGGCCCAGATGAACTCGATGGGCAGGCGATTATCCAGCTTGAGGGTGTTGGTTTCGCGCAGGTCGGCGATCCGCGGAACGATCTGGGTCGGGTCGATGGCGTCCGGCCATTCGCCCATCAGGCCCATGATGGTGGCGTTGTCGGTGCCGTGGCCGATGCCGGTGGCCGACAGCGAGCCATACAGCCGCACTTCGATCCTTTGCACCTGGTCCAGCTCGCCGCGCTCACGCAGGCCCTGGACGAACAGCGCGCCAGCACGCATGGGGCCGACGGTGTGGGAGCTGGAGGGCCCGACACCGATCTTGAACAGGTCGAACACGCTAATGGCCATTGTCGCTTCACCTCTTGCTGGGCTTGTCTCTGCGCGCCATGCGCAGGGCGGGGCAACTGCTAGGCTGAAGCTGCGAGCCGCCACGAATGCACGCATCATCGGGCTTTTGCCTACCCCCTCGCCGTCTGCAACCGACGTACTTTTGTCCAGCAGCGCCGCAGCCTTTTCGGCCACCTGCGCGCCGCTTTCGAGCGGCCTGGTGACGCAAAAATACGGCTACAGGGGTGGAAAAACGCATAAGCGACATCGCCCGTACTGGATGCGACCCGTTCCGTACTGGTTACGACCCCACCAGTAGGCGATTGCCCGGCGCTGGAGGATTATCGAAAGCGACTCGTAAAGCACGGCCACGCATCCTGCCCTCTGCAGGCCTGGTCGACCGGACCCTGAGAAAGCCCGGCGACCCAAGCGAACCCGAAGACAAAATCACAGGAGTCCATCCATGAAAGGTTCACCCTCGCTGTTGCTGGTCGCGATGCTGTCAGCACCGGTCCTGGCCCAGGCCGCCGAACCCGAGCAGTGCCAGACGGTACGCTTCTCCGATGTCGGCTGGACCGACATCACCGTCACCACGGCGACCACCAGCGTTGTGCTCGAAGCACTGGGTTACAAGACCCACACCACCATGATCTCGGTACCGGTGACCTACAAGTCGCTGGCCACCGGCAAGGACCTGGACGTGTTTCTCGGCAACTGGATGCCGACCATGGAGAACGACATCAAGCAGTACCGCGACGCCGGCACTGTGGACACCGTGCGCGCCAACCTGGAGAACGCCAAGTACACCTTGGCCGTCCCCCAGTCGCTGTATGACAAGGGGCTGAAGGATTTCAGCGACATTCCCAAGTTCAAGAAGGAACTGGACGGCAAGATCTACGGCATCGAGCCCGGCAACGATGGCAACCGCACCATCCAGAGCATGATCGACAAGAACGCCTTCGGCCTGAAGGACGCCGGTTTCAAGATCGTGCAATCGAGCGAGGCCGGCATGCTGTCGCAGGTCGACCGCGCGCAGAAGCGTGGCGAAGCGGTGGTGTTCCTGGGCTGGGAACCGCACCCGATGAACACCCGCTTCAAGATGCAGTACCTGACCGGCGGGGACGAGTACTTCGGCCCCGATTTCGGCAAGGCCACCGTGCTGACCAACACTCGCAAGGACTATGTGCAGGAATGCAGCAACGTCGGCCAGCTCCTGAAAAACCTGTCGTTCGAGCTCAAGGATGAAAGCACCATGATGGGCTATGTCCTGGACGACAAGATGAAGCCTGAGGCGGCCGCCAAGAAGTGGCTCAAGGACAACCCCGGCAAGCTGGATACCTGGCTGGCGGGCGTCACCACCGTGGATGGCAAACCCGGCCTTGAGGCAGCCAAGGCCAAGCTCGCTCCATAACGCAATACGTCGTAGCGCTACCTCGGGGCGGGACCGTGCCCGCCCCGGACTGATTTCAATCTTTGCAGGTGGAAGCTCGCTATCATGCTTATCGATCAGAAAATACCCCTGGGCCAGTACATCGCGTCGTTCGTCGAATGGCTGACCCAGAATGGCGCGAATTACTTCGACGCCATTGCCCGAGGCCTGGAGTTCATGATCCATGGCGTCACCAGTACCCTGACCTTCTTCAACCCGTTCGTGCTCATCGCCCTGTTTGCCGCCCTGGCGCACCTCATCCAGCGCAAGTGGGCGCTGACCGCATTCGTCGCCCTCTCCTTCCTGCTGATCCTCAACCTGGGGTACTGGCAGGAAACCATGGAGACCCTGGCCCAGGTGACTTTCGCCACCGTGGTCTGCGTAGCCATCGGCGTGCCGCTTGGCATCGTCGCCGCGCACAAGCCGATGTTCTATACCGCCATGCGCCCGGTACTCGACCTGATGCAGACGGTGCCCACCTTCGTCTACCTGATCCCTACCCTGACCCTGTTCGGCCTGGGCGTGGTGCCAGGGCTGATCTCGACGGTGGTGTTCGCCATCGCCGCACCTATCCGCCTCACTTACCTGGGCATCTGCGACGTGCCGCAGGAGCTGATGGACGCCGGCAAGGCCTTTGGCTGCTCGCGCCGCCAGCTGCTCACCCGTATCGAACTGCCGCATGCGATGCCGAGCATCGCCGCCGGCGTCACCCAGTGCATCATGCTGTCACTGTCGATGGTGGTGATTGCCGCCCTGGTGGGCGCTGATGGCCTGGGCAAACCTGTGGTCAACGCACTGAACACCGCCGATATCTCCCTGGGCTTCGAAGCGGGCCTGGCGATCGTGCTGCTGGCGATCATGCTCGACCGTATCTGCAAGCAACCGGAACTGCCGGTAAGGGGTGAGGCATGAGCATCATTCGATTCGAAGACGTCGACGTCATTTTCTCCAACAAGCCGCGTGAAGCACTGGCGCTGCTGGACAAGGGCCAGACCCGCGAGCAGATCCTCAAGCAGACCGGCCTGGTGGTCGGTGTGGAAAAGGCCAACCTGGATATCAACAAAGGCGAGATCTGCGTATTGATGGGCCTGTCCGGCTCGGGCAAGTCGAGCCTGCTGCGCTGCATCAACGGCCTCAACACCGTGAGCCGCGGCAAGCTGTTCGTCGAGCATGAAGGCAAGCACATCGATATCGCCCATTGCACCCCGGCAGAGCTGAAGATGATGCGTACCAAGCGCATCGCCATGGTCTTCCAGAAGTTCGCCCTGATGCCCTGGCTGACCGTGCGCGAAAACATCAGCTTCGGCCTTGAAATGCAGGGCCGCCCGGAAAAGGAACGGCGCAAGCTGGTCGACGAGAAGCTCGAACTGGTCGGCCTGACCCAATGGCGCAACAAGAAGCCGGACGAACTCTCTGGCGGCATGCAACAGCGCGTGGGCCTGGCCCGGGCGCTGGCGATGGATGCCGACATCCTGCTGATGGACGAACCGTTCTCGGCGCTCGACCCACTGATCCGCCAGGGCTTGCAAGACGAGTTGCTGGGCCTGCAGGCCAAGCTGAGCAAGACCATCGTGTTCGTCAGCCACGACCTCGACGAGGCGCTGAAGCTGGGCAGCCGCATCGCCATCATGAAAGACGGGCGGATCATCCAGTACAGCAAGCCAGAAGAGATCGTGCTGAACCCGGCAGACGAGTATGTGCGTACCTTCGTCGCCCACACCAACCCATTGAATGTGCTGTGCGGTCGCAGCCTGATGCGCAGCCTGGACAACTGCAAGCGGGTCAACGGCTCGGTGTGCCTGGACCCGGGTGGCGATTCCTGGCTGGACCTGGGTGAAGGGAATTCGATCAAGCGTGCACGCCAGGGGCAGAACGGGCTGGACATGCAAAACTGGGCGCCGGGGCAGGCCGTGGAAGGGCTGG
Source organism: Pseudomonas sp. URMO17WK12:I7 (assembly GCF_003269045.1). Taxonomy (NCBI): domain Bacteria; kingdom Pseudomonadati; phylum Pseudomonadota; class Gammaproteobacteria; order Pseudomonadales; family Pseudomonadaceae; genus Pseudomonas; species Pseudomonas sp. URMO17WK12:I7. Next base: position 189,161 of record NZ_QLTL01000007.1, read on the forward strand.
GCCGCAAGCCGACGTTGGTGCATGCCGACATTGGCATGCGTGAGGCGCTGCAGATTCGTTACCAGACGGGCAACAAGCTGGTGCTGCAGGAGAATGACAAGGTGGTGGGGATACTTGGGGATACCGAGCTCTATCACGCCTTGCTCGGCAAGAATCACGGGTGATGCAATTGGGGCCGCCTTGCGGCCCATTGCGGCTGAAGCCGCTCCTACAAGGGAACGCGTATCCCTGTAGGAGCGGCTTCAGCCGCGATGGGCTGCAAAGCAGCCCCAATCAATATTTCAGCGAACGACAATCCCGCGCGAAGCCATATAAGCCTTGGCCTCAGGCACGGTGTACTCACCAAAGTGGAAGATACTGGCCGCCAGCACCGCGCTGGCATGCCCTTCCAGAATCCCGTCAGCCAGGTGCTGCAGGTTACCCACACCCCCCGAAGCAATCACCGGAATCCCCAGCGCGTCGCTGATGGCACGGGTTACGCCCAGGTCGAAGCCGTTCTTCATGCCGTCCTGGTCCATGCTGGTCAGCAGGATCTCGCCTGCCCCCAGGCCTTCCATCTTCTTCGCCCATTCAACGGCATCCAGCCCGGTCGGCTTGCGCCCACCGTGGGTGAAGATCTCCCAGCGTGGTGCTTCACCAGGCCCGGACACCTTCTTGGCGTCGATCGCAACGACGATGCACTGCGAACCAAAACGGTCCGCTGCCTCGCCAACGAATTCCGGGTTGAACACCGCGGCGGTGTTGATCGAAACCTTGTCGGCACCGGCGTTGAGCAGGTTGCGGATGTCCTGCACGGTGCGCACGCCACCGCCCACGGTCAGCGGGATGAACACCTGGCTGGCCATGCGCTCGACCGTATGCAGGGTGGTGTCGCGGCCGTCGACGCTGGCAGTGATGTCGAGGAACGTGATTTCGTCGGCACCCTGCTCATTGTAGCGACGGGCGATTTCTACCGGGTCACCGGCATCACGGATGTTCTCGAACTTGACGCCCTTGACCACCCGGCCGTTGTCCACGTCCAGGCAAGGGATGATGCGCTTGGCCAGTGCCATGGTTCAGTCCTCAGCCTTGGTAGTTGTCGCAGAAGGCCTGGGCCTCGGCGACATCGAGGGTGCCTTCGTAGATGGCACGGCCGGTGATGGCACCGATGATGCCCGGGGCCTTGGCGTCCAGCAGGGCCTTGATGTCGCCCAGGTTGTGGATACCGCCCGAGGCGATCACCGGGATCGACGTGGCTTCGGCCAGCGCCTTGGTGAACGGCACGTTGCAGCCCTGCATCATGCCGTCCTTGGCGATGTCGGTGTAGACGATCGCCGAGACGCCATCGGCCTCGAAACGCTTGGCCAGTTCGATGACCTGCACCGAGCTGACTTCGGCCCAACCGTCGGTGGCGACGAAGCCGTCTTTCGCGTCCAGGCCGACGATGACCTTGCCCGGGAAGGCCTTGCACGCTTCGGCGACAAACTCAGGCTGCTTGACCGCCTTGGTGCCGATGATCACGTAGCTGACGCCGGCCTTGACGTAGTGCTCGATGGTTTCCAGCGAGCGGATGCCGCCGCCGATCTGGATCGGCAGGTTCGGGTAGCGCTTGGCGATGGCGGTAACCACTTCACCGTTGACCGGCTGGCCTTCGAAGGCGCCGTTGAGGTCGACCAGGTGCAGGCGGCGGCAGCCACCTTCGACCCACTTGGCGGCCATGCTCACCGGGTCGTCGGAAAATACCGTGGAGTCTTCCATGCGGCCCTGGCGCAGGCGCACGCAGGCACCGTCCTTCAGATCGATAGCGGGGATAATCAGCATCTTGGGAACCTGTCTGTTCTTGGGGTTTCAGGGCTTCTCGAGCGCCCAGAGATCGCTTTCGATGCTCTCGAACCGCTCCTTGAGGTGCAGCTGAACATCGGCAATCGCCCTGTTGTAGTAATGGGGTGCAATTTCTTTGCTGAACAGCTCGAGGACCTCGGCCACTTCGAACGACCCCAGCTGCAGCTCGAAGCGGTCTTCCAGAAAGCGCTTGAGCGTGTCGAGCGCCTCGCGTTCCTCTTCGGGAGCCAGGGTGATGATTGGGGCCTTGGTCTTCGAGCGGCTCATTTACCAGCGCCCGTCCCAGGCGACGAAGTTCTGCAGCAGCTGCAGGCCATGGGTGTGGCTCTTCTCCGGGTGGAACTGCACGGCAAAGCGCGAGCCATCGGCCAGCGCGGCGGCAAAGTCGACGCCATAGTGGCCACGGCCGACTACCTGGCCCGGCTTGCCGGCATTGATGTAGTAGCTGTGCACGAAATAGAAGCGCGCGCGGTCGGAAATGTCGTGCCACAGCGGGTGGTCGATGGTCTGGCTGACTTCGTTCCAGCCCATGTGCGGCACCTTCAGGTGCTCGCCGTCTTCTTTCAGGTCTTTGCCGAAGAAGCGCACCTGGCCAGGGAACAGGCCGATGCAGTCGACGCCTTCGTTCTCTTCGCTATGGTCGAGCAGCGCCTGCATGCCGACGCAGATGCCGAGGAACGGGCGGTCCTGGCTCACTTCACGCACCAGGCTGTCGAAGCCCAGGCGGCGGATTTCGGCCATGCAGTCACGAATCGCACCCACGCCTGGGAACACCACACGGTCAGCCTCGCGGATCACCGCAGCGTCGCTGGTGACCAGCACCTTGCCGGCGCCGACGTGCTCGAGCGCCTTGGCCACCGAGTGCAGGTTGCCCATGCCATAGTCGATTACGGCTACCGTCTGCATTTACAGGCACCCTTTGGTCGACGGCATCTGCCCGGCCATGCGCTCGTCGAGGGTCACAGCCATGCGCAGGGCGCGGCCGAAAGCCTTGAACACGGTTTCGATCTGGTGGTGGGTGTTGTGGCCACGCAGGTTGTCGATGTGCAGGGTCACCAGGGCGTGGTTGACGAAGCCCTGGAAGAACTCCTGGAACAGGTCGACATCGAAGCCGCCAACCGTGGCGCGGGTGTACGGCACATGCATCTGCAGGCCCGGGCGGCCGGAGAAGTCGATGACCACGCGCGACAGCGCTTCGTCCAGCGGCACGTAGGCGTGGCCGTAGCGGAAGATGCCTTTCTTGTCGCCGATGGCCTGGGCGAATGCCATGCCCAGGGTGATACCGACGTCTTCGACGGTATGGTGATCGTCGATATGCAGGTCACCCTTGCACTCGATATCCAGATCGATCAGCCCATGACGGGCGATCTGGTCCAGCATGTGTTCAAGGAAAGGCACACCGATATCGAATCGGGCCTTGCCACTGCCATCGAGGTTGATCGAGCACTTGACCTGGGTTTCCAGGGTATTGCGCTCGACGGAAGCCTTACGTTCGACCATCACCAGCTCCGCAAAATCATTGGGCGAAAAGGGCTCCATTATAGGCCCAGAACGCGCCAGCTTGAAACGCGGATGACATATGGCATGGCAAGGAATTACGGGGCCGGAGAGGCCTACAGGTCTATACAACCAGGGAAGGGGGGGCTGCTTTGCAGCCCATCGCGACACCAGGCCGCTCCTACAGGGACCGCGCGATCTCGAGGTCCACGCGGCCCCTGTAGGAGCGGCCTTGTGTCGCGAAAGGGGCGCGCAGCGCCCCCAGTGCAGCTACATCAATGGAACAGCACAGCAGTCTTCTGCAGGGTAACCCACACGCCCCACGCCAGCGGAATCACCACCACAGCCCAGGCCAGCAGCACCAGCGGCAGGCTACCCGGCGCAGCATGCCACTCCAGCGAACGGGCACCGTCAGCGCCTTTGTCGTGGCTCAACGCACGTTCGGCAGCCAGTTCGGCATCGGTCATGAAGTACTTGTCGGCCACCGGGCGGATCAGCATGTTGCAGATGAAGCCCAGCACCAGCAGGCCGGCGAGGATGTACAGGGTCATGTCGTAGGCCGCTGCACGTTCCACACCCGCCGCCAGCTGGTACTCGCGCAGGTAGGTGATCAGCACCGGGCCCAGCACGCCGGCAGCAGCCCAGGCGGTCAGCAGGCGACCGTGGATGGCGCCGACCATCTGCGTGCCGAACAGGTCGGCCAGGTACGCCGGTACGGTGGAGAAGCCACCGCCGTACATCGACAGGATGATGCAGAACGCCGCCACGAACAGCGCCACGTTGCCCAGGTGACCCATGTTCGGCACCAGGCTGTAGAGGCCAACGCCCAGGGCGAAGAAGGCGAAGTAGGTATTCTTGCGGCCAATGTAGTCGGAGAACGATGCCCAGAAGAAGCGGCCACCGATGTTGAACAGGCTCAACAGGCCGGTGAAACCGGCGGCGATGGCGGCGATCTGCGCCAGCTGCGCGGCGTTCAGCTCGCTGAAGCTCAGCGCGTTGCCCAGCAATTTGCCGGCGAACACCTCCTGCAGCAGCGGCGACGCCATGCCGAGGATGCCGATGCCGGCCGAGACGTTCAGGCACAGCACCAGCCAGACCAAGGCGAACTGCGGGGTTTTCCAGGCGACGCTGACGTGCACGTGGCGGTCGGTGACCATGCCATTACCGGCTTTTTTCGCCGGGGCAGTCCAGCCTTCAGGCTTCCAGCCGGTCGGCGGCACGCGGTAAGCCAGGGCACCGGCGGTCATGAACACGAAGTAGATCGCGGCCATGGCGACGAAGCTCTGCCACACACCCACTTCATGCTCGTTGCCGAAGTGGCCCATCAGCGCGGTGGCCAAGGGTGCGCCAACCATGGCGCCACCACCGAAGCCCATGATCGCCATGCCGGTGGCCATGCCTCGCTTGTCCGGGAACCACTTGATCAGGGTCGAGACCGGCGAAATGTATCCCAGGCCCAGGCCGATACCACCGATAACGCCGGAGCCCAGCCACATCAGCCACAGCTGGTGGGTCTTCACGCCGATCGCCGAGATCAGCATGCCGCCGCACCAGCACAGCGCCGACACCAGGCCAGCCTTGCGGGGGCCTGCGTGCTCCAGCCAGCCGCCCAGCACCGCCGCCGAGCAACCAAGGAAGACGAAGAACAGGGTGTAGATCCAGCTCAGCATCGAGATCGGCCAATCGCACTCGGCGCTGAACAGGCGGGCGATGAAGCCCATGTCCGCCGAACAGGCGACTGGCGCGGTGATGCCGATGGCTTGCGACAGTGGCAGCCAGAACACCGAGAAGCCATAGGCCATGCCGATGCACAGATGGATGGCCAAGGCGGCTGGCGGGACCAGCCAACGGTTGAAGCCCGGGCGGGCGATGATGCGCTCCTTCGACAGGAAGCTCGGCGCGCTGGCCAGCCCCCCTGCCGCGATTGTACTGCTCATGGATTCGATCCTTTTGTAGGTAGACAGTGCTGGCGGATGGCGTCCCGGGCTCTTTGTTCTCGCACGCAGGGCGAACTGGCCTTTTCCCTGGGTAACGGCCCGCGACAATGGGTCGCGGTCGCTCCGCAAAGCGGCACAAGGGTACCAGTTCGCAGATGACATGAAAGCAATCTGATATCGTTATTTTCCGCGTGGCTGAATCGGTATTTCTATGCCGGCCTCTTCGCGGGCTCGCCCGCTCCCACAGGACTTCCACAGCTCTCGAGTGCGCTGCAGCACCTGTGGGAGCGGGCGTGCCGCGAAGAATCCAGCGCCGAAGGAACTGCCAAAACCACAACTGTCGAATCTCACAATCATTGGAAATGCCCTGCATCGCTAGTCGAATACGCAGGGCACACCCCTGCGGCGCTATACTCTGGCGTTCGGAATTCACACTACGGACTACAAGGACTCGCCCATGAAAGCGTTCGGCAAAATCCTGGGACTGGGGCTTCTCGGGTTGCTGCTGATCATTGTGGCGCTGGGCTTCGCCCTGACCCACCTCTTCGATCCCAACGACTACAAAGACGAGATCCGCCAACTGGCGCGCGACAAGGCCCACGTCGAGCTGACCCTCAACGGCGACATCGGCTGGAGCCTGTTCCCCTGGCTGGGCCTGGAGCTGCACGAAGCCAGCATCGCCACCCTGACCAAACCCAAAGAACCGTTCGCTGACCTGCAGATGCTCGGCCTCTCGGTACGCGTGCTGCCATTGCTGCGCCGTGAAGTGCAGATGAGCGATGTTCGCGTCGAAGGCCTCAACCTGACCTTGGCACGTGACGAAAACGGCCACGGCAACTGGGAGGACATCGGCAAGCCGCTACCGGCTGCAACCGAGGGCACCGCCACTGCGCCGACCCAGGCACCTGCCGAACAACCCGCCAAACCTGCCGAAAGCGGCGGCGAACGCGCCGTCAAACTGGACATAGACAGCCTCACCGTGAACAACGCCCGGGTGCAGTACACCGATGCCAAAAGCGGCCAGAGCTACAGCGCCGAAAGCATCCAGCTGAGCACCGGCCCGGTCCACGAAGGCACCAATATCGCCCTCAAGGCCAGCGCCTTCCTCAGCGCCAGCCAGCCAGCCATCAAGGCCCGTACCGAGCTGGCCGGCGAATTGCGTTTCGATCGCAAGCTCAAGCGCTACAACTTCGAAGACATGCGCCTGACCGGCGAAACGTCGGGCGAACCTACCGCTGGCAAGACCGTCACCTTCGGCGCCCAAGGCCAGTTGCTGGTCGACATGGGCGCCAACGTGGCCTCGTGGAACGGCCTCAAGGTGTCGGCCAACCAGCTGCGCGCCCTCGGCGAACTGAACCTGCGTGACCTCGACAAGGCACCGCAACTGAGCGGCGGCTTGTCCATCGCCCAGTTCAACCTGCGCACCTTCCTCGACGGCATCGGCCACCCGCTACCGGCCACCACCGACCCGGCGGCATTCGGCAAGCTGGAGCTGGTGACCCGGCTGCAAGGCACGCCAACCAGCCTGACACTGGCCGACCTGGCCGTGAAGCTGGACGAAAGCACCTTCACCGGCCGCGTGGCCGTCGAAGACTTCGCCAAGCAGGCCCTGCGCCTGCAGCTAAAAGGCGACAAGTTCGACGCTGACCGGTACATGCCGGCCAAGAGCGAAGAGGCCAAGGGTGCCACTGCCGCACGCCAGGCCGAGGTCCAACAGCAGGAAGCCACAGCCGTAGCCGCTGCTGGCAGCACACCGCTGCCCAACGCCCCGACCCAGTTGGCCTGGAGCGACGACAAGCTGTTGCCGGTCGACCGCCTGCGGGTACTCGACCTGCAGGCCGACCTGGCCTTCGGCTCGCTGACCCTGGACAAACTTCCGATCAGCGATGCGCAACTGCAGGCCACCGGCCAGGGCGGCCTGCTGACCTTGCAAACCCTGCGTGGCGGCCTCTACAACGGCACCTTTGAAGCCAAGGGTAACGTCGATGTGCGCCCTGCCGTGCCACAGATGGGTATCAACACCAAGATCAACCGGGTCCCGGTCGAGCACTTCATCAAGGCCGAAGGCAAGGAGCAGACGCCACCGGTCAAAGGCCTGCTGACCCTGACCAGTGATCTGACCGCCACCGGTAACAGCCAGAAGGCACTGGTCGACACCCTCAATGGCAGCGCAAACTTCACCATCAACGACGGCGTGCTGGTCAACGCCAACCTGGAACAGCAACTCTGCCAGGCCATCGCCACCCTCAACCGCAAGGCATTGAGTGGCGAGCCACGCGGCAAGGACACCCCGTTCGAAGAACTGCGCGGCAGCCTGGTGATTCGCAATGGCGTGGCCAGCAACCCGGACCTCAAGGCACGCATCCCGGGCCTGACCGTCAACGGCCATGGCGACCTCGACCTGCGCGTGCTGGGCATGGACTACAACGTCGGCGTGATCGTCGAAGGTGACCAGCGCGCAATGCCCGACCCGGCCTGCCAGGTCAACGAACGCTTCGTCGGTGTGGAAGTGCCGCTGCGCTGCCGTGGCCCGCTGGAGCTGGGCGCCAAGGCCTGCCGCCTGGACCAGGACGGCCTGGGCAAGGTCGCGGCCAAGCTGGCCGGCAACCGCCTGAAAGACAAGATCGATGAAAAACTCGGAGACAAAGTGAGCCCAGAACTCAAAGACGCACTCAAGGGGCTGTTCAAGCGATGACCCCCGCGCAGTTCTCCAGCGCCGTGCTGGATTGGTACGACCAGCACGGTCGCCACGACCTGCCCTGGCAACAGGGCATCAACCCCTACCGGGTATGGGTTTCGGAAATCATGCTGCAGCAGACCCAGGTCAGCACCGTACTCAACTACTTCGACCGCTTCATGCAGGCCTTGCCAACCGTGCAGGCCCTGGCTGAAGCGCCGGAGGACGAAGTGCTGCACCTGTGGACGGGCCTTGGCTACTACACCCGCGCACGCAACCTGCAGAAGGCGGCGAAGATCGTCGTCGAGCAGCATGGCGGCGAATTTCCGCGCAGCGTCGAACAGCTCACCGAGTTGCCCGGCATCGGCCGCTCCACCGCCGGCGCCATTGCCAGCATCAGCATGGGCATTCGCGCGCCGATTCTTGATGGCAACGTCAAGCGCGTGCTGGCTCGCTACACCGCCCAGGCCGGCTACCCCGGCGAACCCAAGGTGGCCAACCAGCTGTGGGCCACGGCCGAGCGCTTTACGCCGCAGCTGCGTGCCAACCACTACACCCAGGCAATGATGGACATGGGCGCTACGCTGTGCACGCGCAGCAAGCCCAGCTGCCTGATCTGCCCGTTGCAGCGCGGCTGCGAAGCGCACCTGCACGGCGAAGAAACCCGCTACCCAGAGCCCAAGCCACGCAAGGCGCTGCCCCAACGGCGCACGCTGATGCCGCTGCTGGCCAACCACGAAGGCGCCATCCTGCTTTATCGCCGCCCATCCAGCGGCCTGTGGGGCGGCCTGTGGAGCCTGCCGGAACTCGACGACATCGCCCAGCTCGATGACCTCGCCTACCAGCACGGCCTGCGCCTGGCTGGCAGCCGCGCGCTGGACGGCCTGACCCACACCTTCAGCCACTTCCAGCTGGCGATCGAGCCCTGGCTGGTACGCGTCAACCCGGTCGGCCAGCACGTGGTCGAGGCCGACTGGCTCTGGTATAACCTCGCCACCCCGCCGCGCCTGGGCCTCGCCGCCCCGGTCAAGAAGCTGCTCAAACGCGCGGCCGACGAACTGATTGCAGGAGAAGCCCGATGACCCGCACCGTGATGTGCCGCAAGTACAAAGAAGAACTCCCAGGCCTGGCGCGCCCGCCCTACCCTGGCGCCAAAGGCCAGGACATCTTCGACCACATCTCGGAGAAAGCCTGGGAAGACTGGAAGAAACACCAGACCATGCTGATCAACGAAAAGCGCCTGAACATGATGAACGGCGAGGACCGCAAGTTCCTCCAAGGCGAGATGGACAAGTTTTTCGCTGGCGAGGAATACGCCCAGGCGGAAGGCTACGTTCCACCCTCCGAATGACCCCACGAATCGTAAGCGACGGAATTAATTTAAAATTTTTTAAAAAAAGTCGTTGACGGGCCGTCAGAAAATCTATTTAATTCACCTCGTCGCCCAGATAGCTCAGTCGGTAGAGCAGAGGATTGAAAATCCTCGTGTCGGCGGTTCGACTCCGTCTCTGGGCACCACCTTCAAGCTTCTGGTGGTTGCAAAGTTACCCGAAGCGACAACAAGAAACCCGCCTAGTGCGGGTTTTTTGTTGCCTGGATTTTTGCTCCCCTCCCCATTCCCTCCGCCATTGACCGGCATCAACAAGCCCCCTTTCGCTCGAACTCAAAATTGCAGGTGGACATTCGGCCCAACCTCGCAAGGCCCCCCATGAGCGAAGAACCCACCCTCCTGCTTCCCGCCCCGGGCGAATCCTCGACCCGCGCCACCACCACACCCCGCACGCGCCGCCCTCGCCAACGCAAGCCTGAGCCCACCATCACCCAGGTCAGCCAGGCCCCGGCCGCGCTGGAAGTCGCCAGCGCCCCGAAGGGCAGCAATGAAGACAGCACCTCGGCGCGCCTGCCAGCCAGTTACCCGTACCGCACCCGCCTGCGCCGCCAGGATTATGAAAAGGCCAAGCACGCGCTGCAGATCGAGCTGCTGAAGGTGCAGAGCTGGGTGAAGGAAACCGGCCAGCGCGTGGTGATCCTGTTCGAGGGGCGAGATGCGGCGGGCAAGGGTGGCACCATCAAGCGCTTCATGGAGCACCTGAACCCGCGGGGTGCGCGCATCGTCGCGCTGGAAAAGCCTTCCGAGCAGGAGCTGGGGCAGTGGTACTTCCAGCGTTACATCCAGCACCTGCCCACGGCGGGTGAAATGGTCTTCTTCGATCGCTCCTGGTACAACCGCGCCGGGGTCGAAAAGGTGATGGAGTTCTGCTCGCCCTTGCAGTACCTCGAATTCATGCGCCAGACGCCAGACCTGGAGCGGATGCTGTGCAACAGCGGCATCCTGCTGTTCAAGTACTGGTTCTCAGTGAACCGCGAGGAGCAACTGCGCCGCTTCATCTCGCGCCGGGACGACCCACTCAAGCACTGGAAGCTGTCGCCTATCGATATCAAGTCACTGGACAAGTGGGAGGACTACACCGCAGCCAAGGAGGCGATGTTCTTCCATACCGATACTGCCGATGCACCATGGACAGTGATCAAGTCGGATGACAAGAAGCGCGCGCGGATCAACTGCATCCGGCATTTCCTGCATTCGCTCGATTACCCGGGCAAGGACCACCACGTGGCGCATGCACCGGATGAATTGCTGGTGGGCCGGGCATCGCGCGGGTTCGAGGAGGATGAACCGGCTGCGGTAGCCAGCTAGATTGCCGGGGCTGCTGTGCAGCCCCTTTCAGCAACACTTGGGTTTCCCGGGCAACTGCGCTTCAATACGCGCACTTTTTCAGCCACACCCCAGGATCAGCCATGGCCACTCCAACCAAGCAACAGAAACGCGCCAAGCGCGCCGCCAGCAAGGCCAAGCAGAACCGCATGGTGCGCAGCGGCCAGGCAGTCAAGGCCAGCGCCGGTGACAGTGCCAGCATCGAGCAGGTATTCAACAAGGCCATGGAGACAGACAGCTATAAAGAGCTGTTCGACAAGATGAAAGCCGCACAGGAAACCAGCCTGGTCGCGATGATCTCGGTATTCCTGGTCGACCCTCTGCTGGCCTTGGTACTCAAGGGCCACAAGGAAGAACACGCCACCGACTACATCGTGCTGGTGTTCAACGCCTACCGCACCTGGCTCGACGGTGCCGACGAAGACACCACCATGGCCTGGCTGGAGAGCGATGAGTTCCAGGAAGCCTACATCGCCGCTTCCGAGCTGGTGGCCAAGCAGCAACAGCAGCAGAAGCAATTTGGCTGAACGGGCCATATCGCCTGTTACGGCCCTTTCGCGGGTAAACCCGCTCCCACAGCTTAACCACAGGCCCGAGGGCGTCGCGGTCCCTGTAGGAGCGGGTTTACCCGCGAAAGGGCCCGCACAGGCAATAAAAAAGGCCGCGTCCTGCACAGGACGCGGCCTTCTCATTTCAAGCAGCGCGGATCAGTTGTCCAGCGCTACCCGCCCGGCAGCTTCACGCTTGCGGTGCACCAGCAAGCCCGCCGCCACCACGCCAATACTCAGCAGCGCAGTCGCGATGATCTCGGCACGGTGATCTTCACGCAGCGCCATCACTACCAGCACGGCGACGATGAAGGCGATGGTCGCCCAGGTCAGGCCCGGGAACAGCCACATCTTGAAGGCGATCTTCTCGCCACGTGCCTCACGCTGGCTGCGCATGCGCAGCTGCGAAATGGCAATCACCAGGTACACCAGCAACGCGATGGCGCCAGAGCTGGCCAGCAGGAATTCGAACACCTGGGCCGGGGCCACGTAGTTGGCGAACACGCAGAGGAACGCGGCAGCAGTCGACAGCAGCACAGCCACATGCGGAGTCGCCGCCCGGGTGGTGCGCTGTGCGATGGCCGGGGCGTCACCACGCTTGCTCAGCGAGAACAACATGCGCGAAGAGGTGTACAGCGCCGAGTTCAGGCAACTGGTCACGGCCACCAGGACGACGATGTCGACGATCAGCTTGGCGTTCGGCACGCCGATGCGGCTCAGCACGGTCTGGTAGGAACCCACTTCGGCCAGCGCCGGGTCGTTCCACGGCACCAGGGCCACCACCAGGAAGATCGACACCAGGTAGAACAGGCAGATACGCCAGATCACCGAGTTGGTGGCGCGGCTGATCTGCTTGCCCGGGTCTTTCGATTCGGCAGCGGCGATAGTGACGATTTCGGTCCCCATGAACGAGAACATGGTGGTCAGCATGGCCGCCAGCACGGCACCCAGGCCATTGGGCATGAAGCCCTGGGTGTCGAACAGGTGCGAAGCACCGCTCACCTGGCTGCTTGGCACGAAGCCGAACATGGCGATACAGCCGACGACAATGAAGCCGATGATCGCCAGCACCTTGAGCAGGGCGAACCAGAACTCGAATTCACCGTAGTTCTTGACGCTGCACAGGTTGGTCAGGGTCAGCGCCAGGGTGATCAGCAGGGAGAAGGCCCACAGGTCCACAGACGGGAACCAGGCGTGGAGGATGGCCGCAGCAGCATTGGCTTCCAGCGGGATGACGAGTACCCAGAACCACCAGTACAACCAACCAATGGTGAAACCGGCCCAGCGGCCAATGGCGCGGTCGGCATAGGTAGAGAACGAACCCGTGTCCGGCGAGGCGATCGCCATTTCACCGAGCATGCGCATCACCAGTACCACAAGGGTACCGGCGGCGGCGTAGGCCAGCAGCACGGCCGGGCCGGCAGCTGCGATGGCATGGCCGGACCCCACGAACAGACCGGCGCCGATAACGCCAGCAATGGACAGCATGGTGACATGCCGTTGTTTGAGCCCCTGAGCGAGGTCATTGGAATTGTTACCGCTCATTAAAACTACCTTTGTAAGGAGTGGACCACTCCGACTGCGGGAACAGAGCGCACCTGGGGTTGACCTAGGCATCGCTGCAATCGGCGGTTTCCTACTGGCAATAAGCTTGCCACCTGCTGAATGCATTCGTCAGATTGATCGCCCGACCTTTAAACGGCGCGGGTTGCAGGGCATTCGGCCAACCTTTGACCGAAAGGCCGCCAAATGCCCATGCCAAGTCCGGATTACGGAAATACCCACTTACAAACGCACCAAAGGTGCTCCCCGGTAACACCTATGCACCGACGCAAGGCACAAAAGTGCAACCCGAAGGCGCAACCCTTTATCCCCGGGACAACGGGCCGAAGTCGCACCCACAGCAGCGGGCCAGACCCGCGAATGGTCTAAAACAGCTTTCAAGTACCGGCCAAAACTGGCACCATCGCGCCTTTTTCCATCAAGGCCATGGCGCCGGGCGAGACCCTTTGCGGACATCTGCGCGACGTTGCACTGCAACGATGCGACAAACTGCCCCGGCAATGCCTTGAGCCCCCTGCGACCCTGTTGGCCGTCTATTGCCGCTATGCTAGCGTGGCGCTCGCCAGGAAGGCCGCCAACAGCTGGGAACGCACCCGAATACATGAGGACCGCACATGGCCCAGGCCACGCCCGCGCTGGAAATCCGCAACTTGCACAAACGCTACGGCGAGCAGGAAATTCTCAAGGGCATTTCGCTGACCGCTCGCGACGGTGACGTGATCTCCATCCTGGGGTCGTCCGGCTCCGGCAAGTCCACCCTGCTGCGCTGCATCAACCTGCTGGAAAACCCCCACCAGGGCGAGATCCTCGTTGCCGGCGAAAGCCTGAAGCTCAAGGCCGCCAAGAACGGCGACCTGATCGCTGCCGACAACCGCCAGATCAACCGCCTGCGCAGCGAGATCGGCTTCGTCTTCCAGAACTTCAACCTGTGGCCGCACATGTCGATCCTCGACAACATCATCGAGGCGCCACGCCGCGTGCTCGGCCAGAGCAAGGCCGAGGCCATCGAAGCCGCCGAAGCGCTGCTGAACAAGGTCGGCATCTACGACAAGCGCCACAGCTACCCCGCCCAGCTTTCCGGTGGCCAGCAACAGCGTGCTGCCATCGCCCGTACCCTGGCCATGAGGCCCAAGGTCATCCTGTTCGACGAGCCGACTTCGGCGCTCGATCCGGAAATGGTCCAGGAAGTGCTTAACGTTATCCGCGCACTGGCCGAAGAAGGCCGTACCATGCTGCTGGTGACGCACGAGATGAACTTTGCCCGCCAGGTGTCCAGTGAAGTGGTCTTCCTGCACCAGGGCCTGGTTGAAGAGCAAGGATCGCCGCAGCAGGTCTTCGAGAACCCGACCTCGGCGCGTTGCAAGCAATTCATGTCCAGCCACCGCTAACGGAGCAATACATGCACACTTACAAGAAGTTCCTCCTGGCAGCCGCTGCCACGCTGGTGATGTCGGCAAATGCCATGGCCGCGGAAAAACTGCGCATGGGTATCGAAGCCGCTTACCCACCGTTCAACAACAAGGATGCCAGCGGTAACGTCGTCGGCTTCGACAAGGACATCGGCGACGCCCTGTGCGCCAAGATGAAGGTCGAGTGCTCGGTGGTTACCTCCGACTGGGACGGCATCATCCCGGCCCTGAACGCCAAGAAGTTCGACTTCCTGGTGTCGTCGCTGTCGATTACCGACGAGCGCAAGCAGGCGGTCGATTTCACCGACCCGTACTACTCCAACAAGCTGCAGTTCATCGCGCCGAAGAACGTCGACTTCAAGACTGACGAAGCGTCGCTGAAAGGCAAGTCCATCGGTACACAGCGCGCAACCTTGGCCGGTACCTACCTTGAAGACAACTTCAAGGGCGTCGACGTCAAGCTGTACGACACCCAGGAAAACGCCTACCTGGACCTGATTGCCGGCCGCATCGACGGCATCCTTGCCGACAAGTACGTGCAGTACGAGTGGCTGAAGAGCAAGGACGGCTCGAACTTCGAGTTCAAGGGTGAGCCAGTGATGGACAGCGACAAGATCGGCATCGCCGTGCGCAAAGGAGACCCGCTGCGCGAGAAGCTGAACGCCGCCCTGGCGGAAATCAAGGCTGACGGTACGTACAAGAAGATCAACGACAAGTACTTCCCATTCAGCATCGAATGATCCGCTTGACCTGCGCGCCCTCGCGGCGCGCACGTCCCTAGAATGACCTGCCCATGAATATTGACCTGCACGGATTCGGTCCGGCCATGATGGCCGGCACCCTGATGACCGTAAAACTGGCGCTCTGCGCCCTGCTGCTGGGGCTGGTCCTGGGCCTGCTCGGCGCCCTGGCCAAGACTTCCTCGATCAAGCCGCTGCAATGGCTTGGCGGCTTCTACTCGACCCTGGTGCGCGGCGTGCCCGAACTGCTCTGGGTCCTGCTTATCTACTTTGGCACCGTCGGCCTGATGAACAGCCTCGGCGAAGCCCTGAACCTGCCAGGCCTTGAACTGAGCGCCTTTGCCGCGGGTGTCATCGCCCTGGGCCTGTGCTTCGGCGCCTATGCCACTGAAGTGTTCCGCGGTGCGATCCTGGCGATCCCCAAGGGCCACCGTGAGGCTGGCCTTGCGCTGGGCCTGTCCAAGGGCCGCATCCTGTCGCGGATCATCCTGCCGCAGATGTGGCGTATCGCCCTGCCGGGCCTTGGCAACCTGTTCATGATCCTGATGAAGGACACCGCGCTGGTGTCGGTAATCGGCCTGGAAGAAATCATGCGCCATGCGCAAATCGGCGTGACCGTGACCAAAGAGCCGTTCACCTTCTACATGGTCGCCGCCTGCATCTACCTGAGCCTGACCGTGGTCGCCATGACCGGCATGCACTTCATGGAAAAACGCGCCGCTCGCGGCTTTGCGAGGGCTGAATAATGAATTGGGAAGTCATCTTCAAGTGGCTACCGCGCCTGGCCGAGGGCGCGACCCTGACGCTGGAGCTGGTGGCCATTGCCGTGGTCGCCGGGTTGATCCTGGCCATCCCGCTGGGTATCGCCCGCTCTTCGCGCCACTGGTACGTGCGCGCCGTGCCGTTCAGCTACATCTTCTTCTTCCGTGGCACGCCGCTGCTGGTGCAGCTGTTCCTGGTCTACTACGGCCTGGCCCAGTTCGATGCCGTACGTTCCAGCTCGCTGTGGCCGTACCTGCGCGATCCGTTCTGGTGCACGGTGCTGACCATGACCCTGCACACCGCCGCCTACATCGCCGAAATCCTGCGCGGTGCGCTGCAGTCGATCCCCAAGGGCGAGATCGAAGCGGCGCGGGCGCTGGGCATGTCGCGGGGCAAGACGCTGTTCTACATCATGCTGCCGCGCGCCTCGCGCATCGGCCTGCCGGCCTACAGCAACGAAGTGATCCTGATGCTCAAGGCCAGTGCCCTGGCCAGTACCGTGACCCTGCTGGAACTGACCGGCATGGCCCGTACCATCATTGCCCGGACCTACCTGCCAGTGGAGATCTTCTTCGCTGCCGGGGTGTTCTACCTGGTGATCTCGTTCGTGCTGGTGCAAGGCTTCAAGCTGCTGGAGCGCTGGTTGCGCGTGGACGCCTGCCAGGGCCGCTGAACCCTACTGGCCCTTTCGCGGGTAAACCCGCTCCCACAGGTGTCACCACAGGCCTGAAGGCAGTGGAGCTCCTGTAGGAGCGGGTTTACCCGCGAAAGGGCCCTTGAAACCACCACACACCTCAAGCCCTGCCCCATGTCCACCTACCTCCACAGCCACGCGTTGCACGACCGCTTCCAGGCCCTGGACCAGTTCCTGACCGAGCACCAGCCGCTGTGGAAACCCAGGCCCTTCACCGCCCTGCGCCTGGACTGGGAAACCGAATACCCTGAACTCGCCGCCCACCTGCGCCAGTGCACCCTGGCCGATGCCGAAGCCGACATCAACCCGCAAGGCCTGCCCGCCCCGTTCCCGCAGCTGGCCGCGCAAGCCGAGCAACTGTCAGCCCTGGGCGAACTCCCCGACACCGGCCTGCCCAACGCCGGCCACCGCCTGGACGTCAACGTCCCGGGCCGCAAATGGCAACAGATCGAAGCCTTCAGCCGCCGCCTGGGCTTTCGCCAACACACTCGCCACTGGCTCGACTGGTGTTCTGGCAAGGGCCACCTTGGCCGCCGCCTGCTGCAACCCGGCCAGCAGCTGACCTGCCTGGAGTACAACCCCGAGCTGGTCGCCGCTGGCCAGGCCCTGAGCGATCACCACCACCTGCCCGCGACCCACGTCCACCAGGACGTCATGGCCACCAGCAGCGCCCAGTATCTGGACCACGATAAAAGCGTGGTCGCCCTGCACGCCTGCGGCGAACTGCACGTCCACCTGCTGCGCCAAGCCAGCCAGCAAGGCTGTCGGCACCTGGCCGTTGCCCCTTGCTGCTACAACCGCATCCCCGGCGAGCACTACCCGCCGTTATCCACAGCCGCGCGGCACTCGCCACTGCATCTGAGCCTGATCGACCTCGGCCTGCCATTGAATGAAGCCGTCACCGCCAGCGCCCGCGTGCGCCACCAGCGCGACTGCTCCATGGCCCGGCGCCTGGGCTTCGACCTGCTGCAGCGCGAGCAACGCCAATGCGATGAATACCTGTCCACCCCTTCGCTGCCGGTTGCCTGGCTGGGCAAGCCTTTCGAGCAGTATTGCCGTGAGCTGGCCGACCTGCGCAAGGTCGAGCTGAGTGGCAAACCGGACTGGGCCGCGTTGGAGGCCGCCGGCTGGCAGCGCCTGGCCCAAGTGCGCAACCTCGAGCGCCTGCGCAACCTGTTCCGCCGCCCGCTGGAGCTGTGGCTGGTACTCGACCGCGCCCTGTTCCTCGAAGAACAGGGCTACGACGTTCGCCTGGGTACTTTCTGCGATTATCCGCTCACGCCGCGCAACCTGCTGCTGCTGGCCGAGCGTGACCGTTAGCCGCAGCAAAAGCTGTGGATAAGTCTGTGAACAAGCTTTTGATGAATGGATGGAGCCAAGCGCTATTTCAAGCGCTCGGCTTATTCCGGTGCACACCTCAAGCCCAGTAAAAACAGGTGTTTGCGCAAAGACCGGCGGTATACGAGAGCGGCATGCCTTTCGCGCAAGGCGCCGATGCCTCTTGTGCATAAGCTCTCATTGTGCATGCCGCGAAAGGCTAATTTCCCAACCGCACACAGCCCTTTTATAGGAGCGGCCTTGTGTCGCGAAAGGACCGCAAAGTGGCCCCAAGATCTAGGCATCAACGCTGATACCTAGGCCCGCCTTGCAGCCCTTTCGCGACACAAGGCCGCTCCCACAAAGCGTTGCGCACCTGCGCATCAATGCACGTTGTTCTTGGCAATTTCGATATCGTTCATCAGCGCCTTGGCCAGCGCCAACAGATAATCCGCAGCACCCAACAGCTTATGGTCGTCCTCCATGTCCCCCTCGCGCACCAGGTGCTTGATATAGCCGAGCAGCACCGACACATGCTCGTAGGCATGGTCAATCGGGATACCCGGCTGTACGCATAACAGGTCCATTGTTGGGTTTCCGGCTTCCAGGAAGGTCTCCACGCCGGCCGTGACGATGGTTTTAACGGCATCACTCATGCGCCGGCCCCTCTTCATCGCTCATGCTCGCTACCGCGTGCTGGAACAGGATCAATGCTGATTCTGCCGCAAAGGCAGCATTGGCCAAGGTGTTCAAGCCAGGCTCGCCGGCGTGGACGCGGCAGTGTTCATCGATGGTTTCGGCTACGCCACGGATCAGCTCGGCGCCGTGGGTGAAGGCATCTTGGGGGGAAATGTCGCTGTGGACAGAGAAATATGGGGTTTGGATTAAGCAGCGGGGTGGATCAGGAACGATCTTTTTCATAATGGAAATCCCTATGTTCTGACAGGGATTGCCACTCTCATTCTTTCTCACGGAACAAAGGCGGCAACCGTACACGGGGTGAGAAACCGAGTGAACATAGGAAGCTCGGCCAGACCGAAATCTGCCCGCGCACGGTTGCCATAACGCAGCCACTACATTCAAATCGGGTTCTCACACCCGGTCACCAGCATTGGCGACCCGAGAACGTTAGCCCCGGGTCATTTCACCGCCAACAGTGAACGGTCGACTGCGCGCGTAGGATAATTCCCAAATCCCCCAATCCTGAAGCATTTGGCCTCAAGTTCAGAAATCCCTCACAAAATCACCACGGCCCCTGTGGGAGCGGGTTCACCCGCGAAGAGGCCGGACGGTGTATCATCCGCTCCCCAAATCATTAAAAAGCTACGTCGCACGCTGCCCGCCAGCCCTGCGACCGTCTGGCGTTGCGCCAGAACCGACAATGGACTAACGGACTAAACCATCGTGACCCAAGCCAAATCCTTTGCCCTGCTGACCTTCACCCTCACTCTGGGCGCCTGCAGCCACAGCCCTGCCCCGCACCCTGCCAGCAACCTGGACTGGAACACCCCCGGCATGCAGCTGGGTGGCGACAACGGCCTACCCCTGCGCGTCGAAAGCCCCTGCCGCAAGCGTGGCTGCGACAACGACAAGCTGTTTTTCAACCCTGGAAAAACCGAGCCGAGCGTCAACACCATCCACCGCGGCTGGTAGGAAAATTCTCCTTTCAGACCGGTAACTTAGGTATTTGCACGCAATCGCAAGGAAGTGGTTTACAGGCGCCAAACGATCGTTATAATGACGCCCCATTGCCGGTATAGCTCAGATGGTAGAGCAACTGACTTGTAATCAGTAGGTCCCGGGTTCGATTCCTGGTGCCGGCACCATACGCAGTATCAAAAAAGGCTCACCGAAAGGTGGGCCTTTTTTGTTTTCAGTGCGCCGCACTCCCAAGCTCAATTGCGAACCGGAGGGAGCCGCGCTTGCCGGCGATGGGCTGCGAAGCAGCCCCAGCAATCTTGACCGACACGCAGACCGCATTGTCGGATCTCCAAGAGAAACGCTTTGACTTGCCACCCAGGGACCGCTACGATTTTATCGTAAATTTTAGATAATCCTTGATGAGGCCAGCCCATGGCGCTTCAATTTCACGAAAGCCCCTTCCACGCCACCCATGATGCGGACACCGCCAGCAAGATGGCCTTGAAGATGGACCTGTCGATCTTCATCACGGACTGCATCAAGAAAATGGGTCTCAAGCAGCATGAAGCTGCGCTCAGGTTGAACGTAACCCAATCGCGCATCTCCGAGCTGGCTAATGGCAAGATCGAGAAGTTCACGCTCGACGCCATGATGGACATGCTCGACAAGCTCGGCTTTCGCACGAGCCTGACCTTGCCCTCGAACGATGCCGGCTCCGCCCCCCAGATTGTTATCTCTCAAGCGCCTGGCAGCTAGACCCTGTAAGCCGCCGCACCACCTCAAACTCGCAGTGAAGTTACCCACAGCACCGCATGAGGCTCCTCCGCACGGGTCCTTTCAAACGGGCTGCAAAGCCCCCCGCTTGAAAGGACCAATCCTAAGAAAAGTCTAATGGCACAACGTACGTCTGTGAAAAACCGCTGATGTCCACCGGGGATAGTTTTATCCACAGGCGCTAAATCCCTGAAATCGCTTTGCTTGACGAACATTGTCCACATACGTAGACCGGGAGTTGCAAGCGCTGTGGATGACAGCACCCCAGATGACCCGAACCTTAAAGGTCACGCCGCTCCTGCGGTGGCTCTCCCCAAGGGCGATTAGCATTCGGCAGCTCGCCCGGTCACTACCCATGTGATGGATGCTGTTACACATAAAGCGCTCGTGCGCCAGATGCTCCGTACCTCGCTGCCCTGCAGCAACCTATCCGCTTGGCCGAATACTGCGCCAACCTGTGCCCGTCTCTTTTCCTGAAAAGAGACGGGCACTTCTACCACTGCTGCAGCCCTGATCGCACATGGCTTTGCGGCATTCCCCCTCGTGACAATCGGCGTGACAAACGCCGATGTCACCAGCAACAGCGCTGTAGATGATGGTGCCGCCGACCAAGGAATGGACTGCACCTGACTGACAGTCAGGCATGCCCCGGTCATCGCATTGCTGCTTGCACCTGGCTCAGGATATCGCGGCACTGGTCTCGTCAGCCAATGCAGCCTCCACCCGCCCACCGGTAAAGGTGTTCAGGAGGCCAGATCATGAGATGCCCTTGCTCCCGGTCGTAAGGAGCCGCCAGTCCCGCGTAGAGGACATTCCCCACAGGTCGCAGGGGCCTTGATCCCTAATAACACTCAACATTCTTGGCGGGATGACGTGGGCGAGGAGCGGAGAACGGCAGATGAGGTGACCGACATGGCACCGGTGGGTATACGCGATGGTCGCAATTTCGGCTACGGCAGGCAATTGAGCTACGCAGGACCGCAGGCGCTGAAAGACATGTTCTGCGGTGGCCACTACGGCACGGTCAAGGCGCACAGTGATCGGTGGCAAGCATTCGTGAAGTGGTGCCGCTCCGAAAAAGGGCCAGGTATCAATGATGCGCGGCTGATTGATCGGAAAGTGTTGGCCGACTACGCGGCATATCTGCGCGACGTGGCTGGGCGCGGTGACCTCGCCGTCAGCACTGCACAAAATCGGCTATCCACCGTTAACAGGACCATGGCAGCGCTTCGCGGTGATCAGTGCGTGAAGTTACCAAGTCCGAGCAAGGCGTTAGGTATGCAGCGCACCGGGCTTCGCCAGTCGGTGCCGCAGGGCCAAGATCGTAAACAGGTTAAGCAGATCGTCGATACGCTTTGCCGCCATCATCAGCTACGGGCCGCCGCGATCATTCTGTTAGCACGAGCTACCTGTATGCGCTTGCGTGAGGCCATCTTGGCTGACCTGCCACGGTTAAGCCGTGAGGCTAGCAATCTAGGTAGGATTAACATTCAGGATGGCACCAAAGGCGGCCGCGCCTGCGCCTCGGCGCCCCGTTGGATTGCAGTGGATCACCATGTTCGAAGTGCACTTGAGTTTGCACGGCAGGTGTCGCCTGCGGGTAGCCGCAACTTGATCGCGCAGAATGAATGCTACCTTGATTTCCATCGACGAATCGTTCGCCCTGCGCGAGACATCCTGCAAACACACCACCTCAAAGGCTTCCACGAGCTAAGAGCTGCCTTTGCGTGTGAACGTTATGAGCAACTCACTGAGCATCCTGCCCCGATTAACGGTGGACACTGCTACCTAATCGACCGACGCCTAGATCAGGATGCTCGGATACAAATCAGTTATGAACTGGGGTATAACCGTGTCGTCGTAGTGGCCTCGTACATTGGTGGTCGAGCATGAGCACGGGATTCGACATGGATCTTTTCCTAGCGGGCGTCCTAACCGGATCGTATACCACGCGCCAACGCCATCTGCATCAGGCGAAGGCCATTCAAACAGCAATAGCTGAGCGCTGGCACCGAGACAATCCTTGGACATGGCAAAGAAAACATGTGATATGGTTTCTGCGTACGAAAATACAACATCGAGCCGCTTACACGCGCTACTTCTATAAGCTGACTGCTGAGCTCATTACTTTACGATTGAATAAAAAATGGAGATATGATTAGTGAAAGAAACAACACGAGTTAGAGTTGCCGCAGTTGTCGGAGCTGCCGCCAATAAGAAAAAAATTAGCTCTATCTACGATTACTCGGCTTCATGCCATAGGAGTATTTCAGCTAACATCGCCCATGGAAAAGTTGAAGGATACGACTACACAACATCTACCTTTTTTTCCGGAAATAGTAACAACTCGCTGGACTTTTATGACTACGGAAATTCAAAGCATGTAAACCTGAAAATTAATGGAGAAAAATTTGATGGCTATGACTACGACACGCAAAAGCATTTTTGTGGAACCGTAAATGGTAAAAGCATTTCCCTTTACGATTACGACACTGGAAAATATTATAACTACAGCATTTAGGCGCCAACAATCAATCAAAATTTTACCAAGTAGATATGTTCTCACAATCAGTAAGCATTGCCTGACGCGACCTGACATCCCCAGGTAGTATCAGGCACTACTTTTCATTTGGAAACTTAATCTAAGCTTCTAACATTTTCATTCCCAAACCAAACCTTCGCCTTCTCAATAACGGCATCAGATGGTGAATGATAAAATAAAGCTAAATTCGACTTTGCACGGGTACAGCATACATACAGAATCTTTCGCGTTCGGCTCACTACACTCTCTTTATCCGCACGATCAGTGAATAGATACTCAAAGTTATAGGAATTCCACCGACCATTATTGAGAACAACTAGAACATCAGGAAACTCCCGGCCTTTGGTTTTATGCTGAGTAGAGAACGGCGTAAACCCTTCAAGATATTCAAATAGCTTTTGAAATTGTACAAATGGGAGCGCGGCCACTTGGTTGTAGATATAGCGTTTTGACTCAACAAATGATTGAAGACGATCATCAACTCTAACAAGCCCCCCTGTATTTGCCTCATCGATAACTTGCTGTACCGTCTTGCCATCGACTTGAGATAAACTTACAACCTTCTCCTTCAATCTAACTTTATCATTTTTCGATGTAACGGCATGCTCAGTTATCCGGAGAAACTCGTTAAAGTTCCCTTCCAAATACAATTGGACATTTTTTTGTATTTTAAACAAATGCTTTATAAGGTCATCCCTGTTACCACCACCCCGTCCCAACTCACCTCTATCAGACTTTTGATCATCTATTAGTTGGTCTTTATCCACATATAGAGAAGCCAACTCACTATATTGATATCCCAGTGCTTCATTATATACGGCTTGATGCTCCGCAATATATGCCGCCATGCCGTCTGTGGGCTCAATGTCTTTTAGGGCTTTACCAACTTTCCCACACTTCAACTCGAGCAGGACTTCTCCAAATGTTTTTCCATCAGAGACGAAATCAGCATCACTCTTCTTAATATAATTTTTTACTCTACGGACATACTCTAAAATCTTGTCACCATCATAAATCCTCATCAACTCACTAAAGCCTGCTTTTGCAGCGATTAGGTTATGAGTAAGATTCAGCTCTTTCGCGCCTGATGGCTCAGAAAAGTTCCAGCCAAGAAATTTCTTTACGATATTAACATCATCATTCGAAGAGTATAGAAACTGTATACACCCGCTCTTTACATTTCCATCTTCGTCCATATTAGGAGCATTCAAATCTTTAGAGGGCACTTGGTGAAGTCCATCACTCCGAAGCTTGTTTGCCAAATCGATTACATTTTTTGGATTCCTCCTATTTTCTTCCTTCTTTATTTCCCTTACCTGCCCAACCCCCTCCCCTTTGTATGAATCTAAATCACCTATTCCCTCGTCATAAATTGCTTGCATTGCATCACCGAAAAACCCAACAACATTCGGATCGCCAACTCTAGTCAACTGAGTGAGAAGTATATCCACAACCTCAGCCTGAGTGTCTTGATACTCATCTACCAGTACATATGGATAGCAATCTTTCAGAATTCGACATAGTTTGTCATATCGCTTAAACATCTCATTAGCAAGCACAATAACTTCATCATGAGAAATAACCCCCTCCCTAAATTTTACGTACTCTTTATACCTAACCTCCCCCTCAATCTCAGCTAACTTTGTCGATTCACCATTAGCATCCAAAACTTTAAAAGCCGATATTTCATCATCATTGATCAGCGCTAACAGAACTTCTTTTAGCTCAACCTGAAAATGCTTGATTACTCCCCAAAGAAAGTCATGAATCGTAGAAACGTGTAGATTTGGATGACTAGCTCTACCCTCAATCTCCCGCACCGCCGCGTTCGTGTAGGTTATACACGCTACACGCGCTAAAGGCTTGAGGGTAACCAAATTCGTTATGACCTCTACCAATGAATATGTTTTTCCACTTCCAGCACCACCACTCAGTAAAAAACTCTTGCCCTCACTGATAGTATCTAGAATCTTTCTCGTCTCTTCACTAACCCCCACTAAGCTCTTCATTTGCGCAACCATTCCAAACCCTCCTGGATATAGTGAGGTGTTTTCCAATTGGAAAAGTCAGATTTCTTGTCAGGTATACTATTAAGCAAAATCTCAATCGCTAACGAAGGTTTTTTGCCAACTGCTTTCTCTGCAAATTCGAATGCATCGCACTCGCCTTTTACATACTTATTGAACCACTTAGGCGTTAGAGAGGGGAACTTCTCATGGTCAGTTCCAAGCAGTGCCTTGTTAATAGAAAAAAATGCATCCTCGAAGCTTCTTCCATGATAGCCGTCATCTTTAGTTTGATATGCTAGGAAAACACAGCCATCGACATCTACCTTCCACTCGTTTCCGACTTTAGATAAAGCCTTACCTTCAACACCAAGTGAAGTAAAGTAGCCCAAGTCCTCTCTAACCTTACCGTGATAAAATATTAACGATCCATTCGCTGTATGGTCTGCCGCAGGGTCATCTGGACGACATTTTATAGTCTCTATTTTTTGAGTACCTTTTTTATACAGCTGTGGAGTAATCCCATCCTTTTCAAAAAGCAGCTCTTTAATACCACTATCTATATCGGTCAAAATCAAAGCTTTAATGCCAATAAAATGAATAAATTTTTCAAAAATTTGAGCATGCGCCCCTACCTCAACAATTGAGATGTTCTGAGAAAGTAGCGGTATGGCACCAGCATCAGGAACCTCTTGATCAAATTTCCGCATCATTGCTGGCAAAAGAATTTTCTCAGTATCGCCCTCAACTAGTATTGCTTTATCGGCAAAAAATAGCTCAGCGCGATTTAACGTAAGATACTGCTTAAGAAACTTATAGTAGAGTTCAGCCTGGGCATTATCATCCGCATTATCAGACGAATACTCCGACTTGAGAGCTTTGAGATTTTTTGCATCCACACTGTTAGCAAGAGGCGACTTTCTTAAATACTTAATATCATCAAAATCACACTCCGCCACTATATGAGAAGAATGAGTGCTTATAATCGTTTGAAGATGGATCTCTACCCCATCCTCTCTCAGCCTACTTTCTTTTAATAAAGATTTAATATTTTTTATAAAAGTATATTGCATTTGAGGGTGCGTATGCGCTTCCGGCTCCTCAATAAAAAGCAAATTAATAGCGGCAGGATTTTCTTTGCTAGGCCGCCTAAAAGAACTCATCAACATTTCTATTTCAAAAATCATGCTGATTAAGTTCATATAGCCAAGACCATTAAAATGTTCTGGCAAATCATGCTTATCATGGGTATACATCACAGTCGTATTTCCATCCAGCAACTCTCGGTGCTGCAAGGTGGACGCAATTTTTATATGCGTCTCCGACAATCTAGACCCTCCAAATTTTGCTACTTTACTCAACAACCCAGAAAACATATCCTGATAGATTTCGCTTAGCTCTATATCCGTTGATCGCAATTGTTTCTTAAAACCCTCGACAGCCTCCTGCTGCTCTTGGTTCTCAGATGTCTTTTTGTATATAATTGCAGTTTGAGATGAGAGGGTTTTATCGTTATCTTTATTCGTAACACTCCGCTTCGCACCGATAGATCTGAATGATACAACGTCAGCCAGGCTGATATTTTCTTTAGTTAAGTCTGTGAACACTTTCGGATCACTATAGGAAAAGCTTTTTTTCCGGACTTGGTCAAAGTAAATATGCTGATTCTCTTTAAGAAACAAACTCGGATCGTTGTCATACTTGTCTTTTACAGCACTATAATCATTGCGCATCGACGTCAACTGGGAGTAAGTAATCAGATACTCAAAGCCAAGCACAATATGATTGTCATCCGGATCCAAGCTCATTATTAACTGACTTACCGCTGACAAATTATCGACATCATCGTACTCAATATACAACTTTAACGTTATACCTAAGGGTGAATAAGTACTTTCCGAACCTATCGGATCGACCCCTCCCACCAATTTATTCAAGGCTGCTTTTAGGTCAACATTAAAGTCGTCAAAAACTATTTTATGTCTCTCAGAAGAGTTTATAAATTTCTCTAAGGCAGATAGCAGCGAAGTTTTCCCGCTATTGTTTTTACCCAGCACCAGAGAAAGATTGCTCTCAAGATCAAGAGAAAAGCTCTTCAACAAACGAAAATTGCTGACTTCGATCCTTACTACTTTCATGTCCCAATCCTTGAATTAGAGTAATACTACACCGCATTTAAATATCAGGCGCATCTAACTCCTGGCATAAAACAACCAGTAATCGATCAACAAAAATTATATCTATCGGTGTGTATCGTGCTGATATTAATTGGCTTAATCGCTTAAGCGGATCCTCTGCATCCATGCAAACCAAACCTCCTGCTGCCCAGGGTCGTATGACCCATGGTACTGGCCACTTGCCAGACAGTAGCTAAAGCTTGGCGCGGCCGGCAAGTAGCTTCAACATGTGCAGCAGGTATCACACACTGTAAATACGGAGACTGTCGTGGATGT
This sequence comes from Pseudomonas sp. URMO17WK12:I7, assembly GCF_003269045.1. Taxonomy (NCBI): domain Bacteria; kingdom Pseudomonadati; phylum Pseudomonadota; class Gammaproteobacteria; order Pseudomonadales; family Pseudomonadaceae; genus Pseudomonas; species Pseudomonas sp. URMO17WK12:I7. The sequence continues at coordinate 216,258 of NZ_QLTL01000007.1, forward strand.
CAGGATAGATTTAGAGATAGAATTTTTTAATAATCGCTAAAATACCAATAAAAACATGTACTAGATAGCGATTCGACTCCTGGTGCCGCACCATACGCAGTAAAAAAAAGGCTCACCGAAAGGTGGGCCTTTTTTGTTTTCAGTACGCCGCACTCCCAAGCTCGATAGCGAACCGGTGGGAGCAAGCATGTCTGCCCCGACGAACACTTTTCCAGTAACCGTCCCTACCTCAGAAACCGGGGGACGCTTTGCGGCCCCTCGCCAGCAAGCGAGGCTCCCAAACGGTATGCACTGCGCGACGAGTGGCGAGTACCGGAAATCAACAGGTTGGCATAATGGCATCGCGATTTACCCGCCCCTGAGTTTTTCAGTCCTCCTCTGCGAGCCCTTCTGCAATGAATGCCGAAATCCGTTACTCGATCATCCTGGAGCACAACGCTGAAGTGCTGCTTGCCAATGCCTCCATGGCGCAGGTCGAGGCATTCTGGGATGCCAACGACTCCCGTTACTTTGGCTTGCGCATGGAAGACCCGTGCGGCGCACATGTGCGGGTCATGGTTACGGATGAAATGCCTGAAGAAGAGGCTGCGCTCTAACCGCCGCGCAAAAGGGGCCGCTCTGCGGCCCCCCCTTTGATCAGAACGCGGTGCTGACCGTCAGCGACATATTGCGCGGATCGCCGTAAATAGCCCCCGCATAGAACCCGTACTGGGTGTAGTAGTGCTTGTCGAACAGGTTATCGACATTGAGGCTCACCGACGTGTCATCGGTCAGCTGGTACTTGGCCATGGCATTCCAGATCGCATAACCGGACCAGTTCACATCGGTCGCCCCCGCACTCACACCGTTGACCGGCTGCCCCGCCGGGCTTGAGATGGCGCGGATGTTGGTCTGGGCCTTCACCCCTGCACCAACAGTCAGGCGGTCCAGCGGGCCGGACAGGCGATAGGTGGTCGAAGCCTTGAACAGGTGCGACGGGTCGCTGCGCCCATCGCTGTCGACGCGGCGGAAGTGCAGGTAGGTATAACCGCCATACACGTTCCAATTCGGCGTCAGCGCACCGGCAATTTCCAGGTCGATACCGTCGGTTTCCTGCCCGGTGCCAGCCTTGTAGGCGTCACCACCGGTTGGCGTGGTCAGGCCATCGTCGAGCACTGCCTTGTTCTGCTGCTTGGTGCGGAAGTACGCGGCCGACGCGTTCAGGCGGCCATCCAGCCACTCACCCTTGATACCGGTCTCGTAGCTCTGGCCACGAATCGGCTCGACTTTGGTGCCGCTCTCGGTCTCGGCTGTCTGCGGGTTGAAGATATCGGTGTAGCTGGCGTACAGCGAGTAGGTGTCGTTGAGGTCGTACACGGCCCCCAGGTACGGGGTGACAATACCGGTGTTCTGCTGGTTGCTGCGCACCCCGGCGACGCTGTTGGTGGTCGCCGAATAGTCGGTGGTGCGCACGCCGACGATTACCGACAGCGGGTCGGTGATGCTTAGCCGGGTCGCGGCATACATGCCCTGCAGGCGGGTGGTGGTCTTGCTGTGGCGGCCGGTGCGCGAGGCGATCATGGCGTAGTCGCTGTCCACGCCATTGTGCCAGTCGGTGAGCGGGAAGCCGTTGTTGGCGCGGAACTGGCAGCCCACCGAGGGCGCGCTGACGCGGTCGTCGCTGACCATGGTGCAGCTGTATTCCGGCGACCAGGCCACGGTGCGGCTGTCGTTGTAGCCGACCATCGCCTGATGGGTGCGGCCGAACAGCTGGAACGGGCCGGACAGGTCGATCTGCGCGGACTGCTGGGTGGTGTCGCTGGAGCTGTGCAGGCCGTTGAGCACTGCGCCGCTGCCATCCTGGTCCCAGTAGCCGCCGTAGCTGCCCCGGCCAGCCGAGTTGACCTTGGCCAGGCCACGGTGGTTAAGCACTTCGGCAGTGCTTTGAGCTGCTTTCAGGTCCAGGGTCCAGTCGTTGTCGAAGCGGTGCTGCAACGAGCCAAAGGCGGTGCGGGTGGTGTACTCGCCAAAGCTCCAGCTTGGCACCACGTTGGTGCTGCGTGGCAGGTCGGTCTTGCTGCCGTCCTTGTACCAGATCGGGATGTTGGCACCCCAGCCGCCACCGACCACCTTGTTGTATTCATACTGGTAACCGGCACCCAGGGTAGTGGCGTCGTCGAGGTCGAACTCGAAGTTGGCCAACGCTGCACGCGAGCGCTCCGACTGGTTGTCGCGGAACGAGTTGGCGTCGCCCTGTGTCATCACGAACCGCGAACGCAAGCGGCCGTCTTCGGACAGCGGCAGGTTGAGGTCGGCGCCCAGGCGGCGCTTGTCCCAGCTGCCGTAGGTGGCGTAGGCGCTGCCGCCAAATGTTTTGGTAGGTGCCTTGCGGATCAGGTTGACGGTGGCTGACGGGTCGCCGGTGCCGCCAAGCAGGCCGTTGGCGCCGCGGACGATGTCGATGCGCTCGTACAGGTCCATGTTCAGCGCGTTGCCGCCGCCGCTGAAGTCGGAGCCCCCCTGGAACTGCAGGCCATCGACCTTCCAGTTGCTGATCGAGTAGCCCCGGGCACGGAAGTCAGTGCGCCCGCCCACTTCGGACTTGGTGGTGCTTACACCTGGCGTGGTGTCCAGGGCTTGCTCGATGGAGTGCACGTTGCGGTCATCCAGCTGCTGGCGGGTGATGGTGGTGACCGATTGCGGTGTTTGCCGTGGGGTCAGCTTCAGGCCCGTGGAGCTGCGGGTGCTTTCCACCGTGTAGCCGAGCTGGCCGGTTTCATCTGCGGTGACAAGCGCACTGTCTTCGATCTGCGTGGCATCCAGCTCCAAAGGCTGGCTTTCGGCAGCCAAGGCGCTGCCACTGATGGCGACGGCAACAAAGAAGGCAAGCGGGTGCAGGCGGCTGCCGCCCCGGACAACAGAACTGAAGTTGTTCATGGCGCTCTTGTGATTCATTTGGGAAGGCTTCGTATTCGCAGATGATTTTTTGTTACGATTCTAGGGATCCGCCCCTTGGGCTCCATACCCGGCTTGTACGGGGATGTAATTGAACGTAACGAGCGCTGCCCGCCCTCCCCGCACAGGTGTTTTTCCCGATGAGCACAACCTTGCTGGTTGTCGACGATGACGACGAGATCCGCGAACTTCTTTGCGATTACCTGACCGATGCCGGCTATACCGTTCTGGCGGCCGCCGACGGTGAGGGCATGCGCCAGCACTTGGCCGAGAGCAAGGTCGACCTGGTGGTGCTCGACCTGATGCTGCCGGGCGAAGACGGCTTGAGCCTGTGCCGCCAGTTGCAGGGGACGCCGGGCCTGGCAGTGATCATGCTGTCGGCAAAGGGCAGCACGCTGGATCGCATCATTGGCCTGGAAGTGGGCGCTGATGACTACCTGGCCAAGCCCTTTGAACCGCGTGAGCTGATCGCCCGCATCAAGGCGGTTCTGCGCCGCCCGCAACGCCTGGATACCCCTGTCGAAGCGCCCACCGCCGAAGCCCAGCGCTTCGCCGGCTTCAGCCTCGACCACGTCAAGCGCCTGCTGACCCGCCCGGACGGCGCAACCCTGACCCTGCCGCGCTCCGATTACCGGGTGCTGCGTGAACTGCTGGAGGCCAACAACCGCGTGGTCTCGCGTGATCAGCTGACTCGCAGTGCGTTTGGCCGCGACCACCACCCCGACGATCGCTCGGTAGACATGTGCATCAGCCGCCTGCGCCAGCAACTGCGCCGCGCGCCAACCGGCAATATCCAGATCCTGACCATCCGCAACGAGGGCTATTTGCTGAGCATCGCCCGCGACGAGGCCGACTGCTGAAATGCGTTGGCTCCGTCGCCTGTGGCCGCGCACGTTGTTTGGTCAGCTGTTGCTGATCATGGTCAGCGGCACGCTGGTGATCCAGTTGATGTCGAGCAGCATCTGGTTCGATGTGCGGTTCGCCCAGGTGCTCGAGGCCCCCGTCCGGGTCATGGCCGCGCGCAGCGCCCCGCTGATAGCCCAGGCCGATTGCCACACAGAGCACCGGCAGGTGCCCGCACACTATCAACTGCGTTGCACCGAGAGCGAACCCGCGCAACTGGAGCATCAGCGACGCGGGCACCGGCGCGCCGAGCTGTTGCTGCAACAGGCGCTCAACTACGAACTGGGCCACGCCCAGAAAGTGCGCCTGCTGAAGGTGCAACTGACTGATGAACTGGGCCAGCCGATCGTCTGGCGCAGCCTGTTCGGCCTGCGCACCGCCCAGGCGCACATCCAGTTCGCCGTACCGTTGGCCGATGGCCACTGGCTGAGCATCGACGGCCAGGAGCTGCAGGGCTGGAGTGGTGAGTCCGCGTGGGTGCTGATCAGCGACTACCTGCTGCGGGTCTACGCGCTGCGCATCGTCGCCGTGCTGCTGGTTTGCCTGATCGCTGTGCGCCTGTGCTTGCGCCCACTGCGGCGCCTGGCCGACGCGGCTCGCGGACTGGGCAGCAACCTGGAGCAGCCGGCGCTGGCCCTGGACGGCCCAGAAGAGGTGCGCCAGGCCGCACTGGCCTTCAACGCCATGCAGCAGCGCCTGATTGCCATGGTCAACGACAAGGCCTACTTCCTGGCAGCCGTGTCCCACGACCTGCGTACCCCGCTGACGCGCATGCGCCTGCGCCTGGAGCGGCTGCCAGACGACGAGCAGCGCGAACGCCTGCGGCAGAACATCACCCAGATGGACGACATGATCGGCCAGGTGCTCGACTACCTGCGCGCCGGCGAGCAGCAGAACCTCCAGCAAGTCGACCTCGACCGCCTGGTGGCGCGGCTGTGCGCCGACCTTGCCAGCAGCGCGGAACCCTTGCCTGTACATGGCAAGGGCGGCAGCCTGCGGGTCGATGCCCTATTGCTGCAACGCTGCCTGCAGAATCTGGTGGTCAATGCCCTGCGATATGCCAGCCAAGTATCGGTGACGCTGGAAACCGCCATCACCGGCGTGTACATCCACGTCGACGACCGCGGCCCTGGCATTGCCCCTGGCCTGTTGGCCACCCTCACCGACCCGTTCGTGCGTGGCGAGGGTTCGCGCAACCAGGCATCCGGTGGTTATGGCCTGGGGCTGAGCATTGCCCAGCGCATCGCCACCAGCCATGGCGGCGAACTGCTGCTGCAAAACCGCGAGGGCGGCGGTTTGCGCGTGAGTGTATTGCTGCCCAGGTGAGCCAGCCCCCTCGCTCAGGTAATAGTCTTTTACCAAAACCCCTGGTTTTCCGAACCTGCGGTTTGCCTATCCTAGGCCGCGTCATCCAGCCTGCGATGGACCCATGAAAGATTCCCTCCCCAGCCGTTATGCCTGCCTGGCCCTGTGCCTGCTGTTCACCTTCGCCAGCATCCCGTTCCTTGCCCAGCACAGTTGGCTCTGGCCGCTGACGGTGGTCACCACCCTGCTCAGCCTCGTCGGCCTCAACGACCTGCGCCAAAGCCACCACGCGGTGCGGCGCAACTACCCGATCCTGGGCAATATCCGCTACCTGATCGAGACCATCCGCCCAGAGATCCGCCAGTACCTGATCGAAGGCGATGACGACAAGCTTCCGTTCTCCCGCTCGCAGCGCTCGCTGGTGTATGCCCGGGCCAAGAACGAGAGTGCCGAGAAAGCCTTCGGCACGCTCAACGACGCCTACAAGCCTGGCTTCGAGTTCATCAGCCACTCGATGCTGCCGGTCGCCACACCCGACCCGGCCTCGTTCCGCATCGCCATTGGCGGGCCGCAATGCCGCCTGCCCTACTCCGCTTCGATCTTCAACATCTCGGCCATGAGCTTCGGCGCGCTCAGTGCCAATGCGATTGCCGCGCTCAACCAGGGCGCACGCCTTGGCCGTTTCGCCCATGACACGGGCGAGGGCAGCATCAGCCCATACCACCGCGAGCACGGCGGTGACCTGATCTGGGAAATCGGCAGCGGCTACTTCGGTTGCCGCACCGAAGACGGCCGCTTCGACGCGCAACGCTTCGCCGAGCAGGCACGCAGCCCGCAGGTGAAGATGATCGAACTCAAGCTCAGCCAGGGCGCCAAACCCGGCCACGGCGGCATTCTGCCGGCACACAAGGTCAGCCCGGAAATCGCCGCCACCCGTGGCGTGCGCGTTGGCGAAGACTGTATCTCACCCGCCGCGCACAGTGCGTTCCGCACCCCGGTGGAGTTGCTGCAGTTCATTGCCAGCCTGCGCGAACTGTCGGGCGGCAAGCCGGTGGGTTTCAAGTTCTGCCTGGGCCACCCGTGGGAGTTCATGGGCATCGCCAAGGCCATGCTGGCCACCGGCATTACCCCGGACTTCATCGTCGTCGACGGCAAGGAAGGCGGCACCGGCGCGGCACCTCGGGAGTTCAGCGACAACATGGGCGTGCCAATGCGCGAAGGCCTGATGTTCGTGCACAACACCCTGGTTGGCCTGAACCTGCGTTCGAGCATCCGCATCGGTGCAGCGGGCAAGATCGTCAGTGCGTTCGATATTGCCAGCGTATTGGCCATCGGCGCCGACTGGGTCAACTCGGCGCGTGGCTTCATGTTCGCCATCGGCTGCATCCAGTCGCAGAGCTGCCACACCAACAAATGCCCGACCGGCGTCGCCACGCAAGACCCGTTGCGCCAGCGCGCATTGGTCGTACCCGATAAAGCCGAGCGGGTAGCCAGCTTCCATCGCAACACGCTGCATGCCTTGGCCGAGATGCTCGCCGCAGCGGGGCTGGAGCACCCCTCGGAACTCAAGCCCAAACACCTGGCGCGACGTATCAGCACCAGCGAGATCAGCCTGTTTTCCGACCTGCACCAATTCCTCAAGCCCGGCGAATTGCTCAGTGGCTCGATCAAAAGCGAGTTCTATGCGCGGATGTGGCGGATGGCGCGCAGTGACAGCTTTGCGCCGGAGACGGGAGAAGTACCGGCTACGCCGGCAGCGGCCAGCGTGCGCCGTAAAGAAACAGCCCCGGCCTAGGCCGGGGCTGCTCGAGACGCTCGGTCAGGATCAGAAGATGCTGATCGGGTACTCGACGAATACGCGGACTTCGTTGCCGTCGTCGTTGTAGCCGTTCTGCTGTACAGCGTTGTTGGTGCGAACGAACGAGCTGCGCAGCTTGATCGACAGGTCCTTGGCCGGGCCGTCCTGAACGACGTAGCGGATCTGGTTGAAGATCTCGCGCTCTTTACCTTCGCCGAAGCCCTGCGGGTTCTTGACGTTGCGGGTGTTGATGTTGTCACCCACCACGTAGGCCAGCTTGTAGGTCAGGCCCGGGATGCCGTAGGCACCGAAGTCCAGGCCGTAGCCCAGCTGCCAGGAGCGCTCGTCTTCGGCGTTGAAGTCGGACCAGTAGGAGTTGGCCAGGTAGATGGTCGAACCACCGTCACCCACGCCGCCTTCATTCTGGTACCAGCCGTAGTTGTAGCCGGTGCTGCCAGTGCTGCGCTGGTGCGCGAGGGTGAACGAGTGGGCGCCGTAGGCGTAGGTCGCAGCGAGGCTCCAGATGGTGTTGGAGTCGCCGTTCAGGCCGGCTTCCTGCACGTACTTGTGGTCGATGTCCGATTTGTAGCCGTTGAAGTCCAGGGTCAGGGACTGGTCGCTGGCGATCGGGAAGACGTAGTTCAGGCCCAGGTAGTGCTTCTTCATCACATCTTCGTTGTCTGCGGTGTACAGCGAAGCGGTGAAGTTGTCGGTGAACTTGTAGCTGCCGCCGAAGACGTTGATCGACTTCAGGCCGCCACCGTCACGACGCTCGGCGCTCTTGCGAGCTTCCTGGGTGAAACGGCCAGCGTTCAGCTCCAGGCCGGCGATCTCCTTGGAGGTGATCAGGGTGCCGGTGAAGCTTTCTGGCAGCAGGCGGGCATCGTCGTATTGCAGCACTGGCAGTGCCGGCATCTGGTCACCGTACTTGAGCACAGTGTTGGAGATGCGGAACTTCACGGCCGCGCCGGCACGGGCCAGGTCGTGCGGGCCGCTGGCGTTGCCATCGGCATTCACGGTGTTGTGCGGCTTGAAGAAGTCGACACCGGCGCCACCGTTGTGGCCTTTGCCGCCGTCCAGACGCACGGCGTACAGGCCGAATGCATCGACGCCGACACCGACGGTGCCCTGGGTGAAGCCAGAGGAGAAGTTGGCAATGGCTGCCTGGCCCCATTCGATCTGGTCATCGGTACCGTGCTTCTTGTCACGGTTGATGTATGCGTTGCGCAGAAGGACGTTGGCGTGGCTGTCCTCGACGAAGCCCTTGCTGTCGGCCTGATCGTTGGCCTGAGCCTGGGTCGCGGCGATCATCGCCAGGGCGACCAGGCTGATCCTGGTTTTCAACATGTTGTTTTCCTTATTTCTAAATCAAAAACGCTTTGCACAATTACGCCAGGAACCAACGCCCCTTCGTAGGTTCGACGCTATGCGGATCCGAACTGAAAAGCCCGCCGATCATCGTGTGGCGGGCCTTTCGCAGCAGCATGGCCATGGGTGGCCAGCAAGCGTTGGCCGAATCCTAGCTGTGTGCGATTACAAATGTCAAAAACTCGTGAATTGCAGGTTGATATAACCAATTTAACGGCCGTAGCTGGTGCTTTCTTACATCGCTAAACGCAATCGGCAGGCATTTTTTCTTCTGTGAGGATGTTCGGATTCGACGCGAGGGAAAGCGTAATTTACAAACTGATACATATGTAAAGACAAGTCTTTACAAATACCCAGGCAGCCGTAAATAACAAGCATTATCATTCGCGCCTATTTTTCATTTACCCCTGCCCGGATGTTCTGATGCTTGCCCCCAACCGCCTGCCCTCACTTGGCCTTGGCCTGTCACTGTTGATCAGCGCCAGCCTGGCCAGCGCCACCAGCACCACACTTCCCGAGCTTTCGGTAACTGCAGAAAGCGAGCGCGAAGAAGACAACCCACAGGTCAGAGAGGTCAGCACCGCGACCCGTACGTCAACGCCGGTGCGCTATGTGCCGCAAGCCATCGACACAGTGAAGACAGCCAACGTACTGGACTACGGCAGCAATACACTGGGCAAGGCGCTGGAAGGCATTCCCAACGTCAGCAGCGGTGCCGATACGCGCTTCGACAGCGTACGTATTCGTGGCTTCGAGGCCAGCAACGACTTTTATCTGGACGGCATCCGCGACGACAGCCAGTACATTCGCGACCTGCATAACATCGAGCGGGTCGAAGTACTCAAAGGGCCGGCAGCCGTGCTGTATGGCCGTGGCAGCCAGGGCGGCATCGTCAACCGGGTGAGCAAGGCACCGGAGCAAGGGCGGCGCTCGTCGATCGAAGCCCAGGGTGGCAGTGAAGACCTGCGCAGCCTGTACGCCGACCTCAGTACCGACCCGACCGACAACATGAGCCTGCGCCTGAACATGGGCAACCAGGACAACAACAGTTTCCGCGATGGCATCGACGGTAGCCGGCAGCTGTTCGCGCCGTCGATGAGCTGGCAGCTTTCACCCGACCTCAACTGGCTGGTGCAGTACGAATACAGCCGCTACAACCGCACGCCTGACCGTGGCATTCCCGGTGTCGACGGGCGCCCGGCGGATGTCGGCCGCAGCACCACCTACGGCGACACCCAGCGCGACTACATCGACGACCGTGCGCAGTCGTTGCGTTCTCGCCTGAACTACCAGCTCAACGAAGCCTGGCAACTGCGCCACACCCTGGGCCTGTTCAAGCTCGACAGCGAGTTCGACAACACCTACCTGACGGGCTACAACGCCAGAACCAGGACGGTTACCCGCCAACGCTGGCAGCAAGACCTGACCACCCGCAACCTGTTCAACAACCTGGAAGCCGAAGGTGATTTCGCCACCCTTGGCCTGGAGCACAAACTGTTGATCGGGCTGGAGTTCGGCAATCAGCGCCGCGACCCGACGCTGTATATCGCCGCACCGGTCTCGGCCGGTGGCAGCCCGGTGCCGAGCCTTGATGTCTACCACCCCGACCGCAGCCTGCAGCACACTGGCCGTATGGTGGTGTCGAGCGACAACCACACCGTGGTCGACAGCCGCGGGCTCTACCTGCAAGACCAGATCCGCCTGAATGACCAATGGCAATTGCTGGCCGGGGTGCGTTTCGACCAGTTCGAGGTGCAGACCACCAACAAGGTCCGCAACCTGTCCGAGAAGCAAGACAGCAATAGCACCAGCCCGCGGCTGGGCGTGGTCTACACACCGTGGCGTGATCACGCCTTCTATGCCTCGTGGAGCAAGACATTCTCGCCCGTCGGCGGTGGTCTGATCGGCATTACCCCCGGCGCACCGGGCAACACCAACGACACCCGCCCCGAGCTGACCCGCCAGAAAGAGATCGGGGTGAAGAGCGACTGGCTGGACGAACGCCTGAGCACCACCCTCGCCATTTATGAACTGGAACTCTACAACCGCCGCACGCGCGACCCGAACAACCCGGAGATCACCCTGCTCAGCGGCCTGCAGCGCTCACGCGGCATCGAACTGACGGCCACCGGCAATGTCGTCGGCAACTGGTACGTACGCGGCGGCATTGGCTTGCAGGACGCCACCATCGTCAAGGACAACAACGGCCAGGAAGGCAATCGCATCAACGATGTGGCAAAACGCAACGCCAGCCTGTTCGTGACCTGGAAACCCGAACTGGGCTGGTATGCCGAGACCGGGCTGACGCTGGTCGGCGAACGCTATGCCGACAACCAGAACACCACGGTATTGCCAGGCTATGGCCGTTGGGATGCGCTGGCGGGGTTCCGTACCCATGACTGGGATGTGCGGGCAGCGCTGAGCAACATCACCGACAAGACCTACTACAGCTCGGCGACCAGCGCCGCGCAGATCCAGGTCGGCGACCCGCGCAGCCTGGTGGTGACCGGTACCTACAGTTTCTGATCAGCTTTTGGCTCCGTGCACAAACGAAAACGCCACCGCATTTGCGGTGGCGTTTTCATGGGGCGGGCTCCTGCCCTGGTCAGTGCCAGACCCCCAGCAGCGCATCCAGCTCAGCATCGCTGATCAGCCCTTGAGGATAGCGGCCGTCAAGCAGACGTCGTGGGTCGGTCGTCCTGACCCGTTTGCCTCCATGGTGTTTCAACCACTGCGCCAGAACCTTGAGCGAATGATGATTGACTGCCGATGGGCGCAAAGCCGTCTCACTTGCTGCGTTCATGTCCACACGTACTCCCTGGGCCCGTGAGCGGCTAATTTACGTCGTGATTGTTACAGTACGGAGAGCCCGGCCTGCTTGGGTAACTCGCTGAAAACAATACAAAACGTATGCCATCCAGGCTTCCGGATGTCGTCGGAGCAAAAAAAAGCCCGTCATCTGACGGGCTTCTTCATGGGGCAGGTATCAGCGCTTGACCGGTGCCGGCTGCTGCTGTGTCAGGCAATGGATGTTGCCACCGCCAAGCAGCAGTTCACGACCCGGGATCATCACCACTTCGTGGTCCGGGAAGACTTTAGCCAGAATCGCTCTGGCCTGCGCATCTGCCGGGTCATCGAAGCTCGGTGCGATGATGCCGCCATTGACGATCAGGAAGTTCACATAGGAACCGGCCAGGCGCACCGACGGGTCGCGCTCCTGGCTGCCGGCCACCTGATCGACACCGGCGCATTCTTCTTCAGTGGCGAACAACGGGCCGGGGATCGGCATCTTGTGCACCACAAACTGGCGGCCTTTGGCATCACGGGTGTTTTTCAGCACCTCGTAGGCGGCGTGGCAACGGGCGTAGTTGGGGTCGTTGGAATCATCGGTCCAGGCCAGTAACACTTCGCCCGGGCTGACGTAACAGCAGAAGTTGTCGACGTGGCCGTCGGTTTCGTCGTTGTACAGGCCATCGGGCAACCAGACGATGGTTTCCACCGCCAACTGCTCGCGCAGGATCTCTTCGATCTGCTCGCGGTTCAGGTGCGGGTTGCGGTTGCGGTTGAGCAGGCACTCTTCGGTAGTGATCAGGGTGCCTTCGCCATCGACGTGGATCGAACCGCCTTCAAGCACAAAACCTTCGGTGTGGTAGCGCTGGCAGCGCTCCATTTCCAGCACCTTGGCCGCCAGTTCCTCATCCCGGTTCCAGGGTGCATACAGGCCACCGTCGAAACCGCCCCAGGCGTTGAAGCCCCAGTCCACGCCACGCACTTCACCGTGGTCGTTGATCACGAAGGTCGGGCCGGTGTCGCGCACCCAGGCATCGTCGTTGCTGATTTCAACCACACGAATGTTCGGCAGGTCGAGCTGGCGACGGGCGTTTTCGTACTGGCCGGCGGAAACGGCTACGGTTACCGGCTCGAAGCGGGCGATGGCCTTGGCCAGGGTGACATGCGCTGCCTGGGCTGGCTTACCGCCAAGGCGCCAGTTGTCCGAACGCTCTGGCCAGACCATCCAGACCTGGCTTTGCGGGGCCCATTCGGCGGGCATGTGGAAACCGTCGGCACGGGGGGTGGAGTTGAGGGTTTTCATGGGTAACCTCTGCAAAGGCACTAGGCCGATGGTCGATGGATAGCAAGTGAATGTGACAGTTCCGGCGGTGCGTGATGCCCGTCGCGATTGGCTAATTTATAACCGATAGATATCGACTTTAGAAGCCTTTTTAACAATCAAGCTTCTACAAAACTCTAATTTTTATCGATATAGATCGATAAGCGGTCAACCAAGGTCAATCCACCCTCGACGTTCGATATAATCGCTTGGCGCAAGCTGCATCAGGGTGCCAAAAAGCCTCAAGATGAAACCTGTTTCATCTTCAACCTTGGGAAACCGTGCTTGTGGCCGATAACCCGGTGCGAAGATGAAATCAACAGGTGGGCTCGTGCTGGCTCACCGCCAGCCGATCTAGGCTCAGTTGGCCAAGGCGGCGGACTTAGAGCGGACCTTTCAAGGTCGGACCATCAGCACACTGACCGAAGAATCTCCATGAACATCATAGCGACCGAGATACCCGACGTAGTCATCATCGAACCGAAGGTCTTCGGCGACAGCCGTGGCTTCTTCTTCGAAAGCTTCAATGCCCGCGAATTCAAGAAACAGACCGGGTTCGACGGCCATTTTGTCCAGGACAACCATTCGCGCTCACAGCGCGGCGTGCTGCGCGGCCTGCACTACCAGATCGACAACCCTCAGGGGAAACTGGTGCGCGTGGTGCAGGGCGAAGTGCTGGACGTGGCGGTGGACATCCGCCGCAGTTCGCCTTACTTCGGACGCTGGGTGGCCCGGCGCCTGACCGCCACTGACCACCTGCAGTTCTGGATCCCGCCCGGGTTCGCCCACGGCTTCCTGGTGCTAAGCGAATCGGCCGACTTCCTGTACAAGACCACCGACTACTACAACCCTGCCGCGGAGCGCTCGATCCGCTGGGACGACCCTGACCTGGCTATCGACTGGGGTGTCGAGAAGCCGACCCTGTCGGCCAAGGACCAAGCGGCCGTGCTGTTGAAAGACGCGGACCTGTTCCCATGAAAATCCTCGTCTGTGGCCACAATGGCCAAGTCGCCCAGGCACTCCAGGCGCAGTTGAGCGGGCTCGGCGAAGTGCATGTGCTTGGTCGCGATCAACTGAACCTGGCTTGCGCCGAGGCGCTGCGCGAGCCGCTGCGGCGCCTGGCCCCGCAGCTGATCATCAACGCTGCCGCCCACACTGCGGTGGACCAGGCCGAAAGCGAACCTGACCTGGCCTTCGCGATCAACGCAGAAGGCCCGCGGGTTCTAGCCGAAGAGGCGGTGCGCCTGGGGGCGCCGCTGATTCACTACTCCACCGACTATGTCTTCGATGGTGAAAAGGCCTTGCCCTACACCGAGCTCGACCACCCCAACCCGCTGGGTGTCTACGGCCGCAGCAAACTGGCCGGGGAGCAGGCCATAGCCGCCGTGGATGGCGAGCACCTGATTCTGCGTACCAGCTGGGTCTATTCGCTGTACGGGCGCAACTTCCTGCTGACCATGCAACGCCTGCTGCAGGAAAAACCGCAGCTGCGCGTGGTCAGCGACCAGATCGGCGCGCCCACCTGGGCCACGACCATCGCCATCGCCACCCGCGAACTGATCGAGCGCTGGCAAGCCGGGCAGCGCGGCGCCTGGGGCACCTACCACCTGGCCGCCCAGGGCGAAACGTCCTGGTTCGGCTTCGCCCAGGCTATCGGCGAACAGCTCAAGGCGCGCGGCCTGCCCTGCGCCGAGCTGCTGCCGATTCCTTCCAGCGAGTACCCGACCCCGGCGCGTCGCCCGGCCAACTCACGCCTGGACTGCTCGCGCCTGGCCCGTGAGTGGGACGTACACCTGCCGCACTGGCAGCAAGCGCTGATCGACTGCCTCAAGTAGCGCATAATTGCGCCAGACCCATCTGGCGCATTTACGCGATGATTGCAAAACCCACGCCCCCTCGCCGTCCCCGCTGGCGCAGCCTGGCCCTGTTGGCCCTGTGCCTGACACCCCTGCTGTGGCCACTGCACCATCTGGCCGAGCGCTACTACCAGGACGAGCTGGCCTCGCAGAACCGCCAGACCCTCGACCTGTACGTCGCCAACCTGCTGGGCACCCTGCACCGCTACGAAACCTTGCCGCAGATCCTTGGCGACCTGCCGGCGCTGCGCGGCGTGCTGGCCGATCCGTTCCGCCTCGAGGCGGTGACCAACGCCAACCGCCTGCTCAAAGACATCGTCCACCAGACGGGCGCTGAAGTGATGTACCTGATGGACATCAGCGGCAATACCTTGGCTGCCTCCAACTGGGACAAGCAGGACAGCTTCGTCGGCCGCAATTTCTCCTTCCGCCCGTATTTCAACGAAGCGATGGCCGGGCACCTGGGGCGCTTCTTCGGCCAAGGCACCACCTCGGCCAAACGCGGCTACTTCTTCGCCGCCGCCGTGCGCGACCGCGAGCGCATCGTTGGCGTGCTGGTGGTCAAGGTCGACCTGGACCACACCGAAACCCTTTGGGGCCGTACCCCCGAGCAACTGCTGCTGACCGACCACAATGGCGTGGTGATCCTCACCTCACGCCCCGACTGGCGTTTTCGCGCCACCCGCGCGCTGACCGAAGCCGAGCGCCAGGCGATCATCGCCATCCAGCCCTACCCGACCCAGGCCCCTCAGCCCCTGGTGCTCAACCAGGACGCCTGGCTCACCCAGACCCGCGACATCAAGGAAACCGGCTGGCAGGTAAGCATCCTCGCCCCCCGCCTGCTGGTCGACCGCTCGGTGCAGACGGTAATGGCCATCGGCGCCGGCGCACTGCTGGTGCTGATACTGTTCGCTGGCCTGGTGATGCAGCGGCGGCGCCATTACATCGACCGCATCGACTTCGAAGCTCGCGGCCGTCAAGAGCTGGAATCTCGCGTGGCCGAGCGGACCGCCGCACTCGAAGGCCTCAACACCCGGCTGAAAAGCGCCGTACTGGAGCGCGAGAACGCTCAGCAGGAGCTGGTGCGCGCCCAGGACGAACTGGTCCAGGCCGGCAAGCTGTCGGTGCTCGGCACCATGTCGGCGAGCATCAGCCACGAGCTCAACCAACCCCTGGCGGCGATTCGCAGCTACGCGGAAAACGCCGAAATCCTGCTCGACCACCAGCGCACCGAGGACGCCCGCGGCAACCTCAAGCTGATCGGCGAACTGACCGGGCGCATGGCCTCGATCATCGCCCACCTGCGCGCCTTCGCCCGCCGCGACCGCCACGCGCCGGAAAGCGTTGCCCTGCAACCGGCACTGGATGACGCCCTGGCCCTGCTGGCCAAGCGCCGCCGGGCCATGGCCGTGGAGCTGATCCGCGACCTGCCCGAGGCCACGCTGTGGGTGCAGGCCGGCGAAACCCGCCTGCGCCAGGTGCTCGGCAACCTGCTGGCCAACGCCCTCGACGCCCTGACCGAAAAGGCCAACCCTCGGCGCCTGTGGCTGAGTGCCGAACAGCGCGATGACTACGTCTACCTGTACATTCGTGACAACGGCCCGGGCTTCAGCCGCCAGGCCATGGAGCACGCCAAGGAGCCGTTCTTCACCACCAAGACCCGGACCCAAGGCCTGGGCCTGGGGTTGGCCATCTGCGAAAGCCTGATGCGCGCCCTGGGCGGTGAACTGCTGCTGGCCAACCACCCCGAAGGTGGCGCCCTGCTCACCCTGCAACTGCGCGTGGCCGCACCCGGCGCTACCTTGCCCACTTCGGAGGACCCCTCGGCATGACGACCGAGCCTTACATCGACAGCCAGGCCCAGGTGGTCCTGGTCGATGACGACCCACACCTGCGCCAGGCCCTGAGCCAGACCCTCGACCTGGCCGGGCTCAAGGTGGTCGCCCTGGCTGACGCCCAAGGCCTGGCCGAGCGCATCGAGCCCGATTGGCCGGGCGTGGTGGTCAGCGATATCCGCATGCCAGGCATCGACGGCCTGCAGCTGCTGGAGCAGTTGCACGGCCGCGACAGTGAACTGCCGGTGCTGCTGATCACCGGCCACGGCGATGTACCGCTGGCGGTGCAGGCCATGCGCGCGGGCGCTTACGATTTCCTGGAGAAGCCCTTTGCCAGCGACGCCCTGCTCGACAGCGTGCGCCGGGCGCTGGCCTTGCGCCGCCTGGTACTGGACAACCGCAGCCTGCGCCTGGCCCTGAGTGACCGCCAGCAACTGGCCACCCGGCTGGTCGGCCACTCCTCGTCGATGCAGCGCCTGCGTGAGCAGATCGGCGCCCTGGCGGGCACCCGCGCCGACGTCCTGATCCTTGGTGAAACCGGTGCTGGCAAAGAGGTGGTCGCCCGCGCCCTGCACGACCTGTCCAGCCGCCGCGCAGGCCCGTTCGTGGCCATCAATGCCGGCGCACTGGCCGAGTCGGTGGTCGAAAGCGAGCTGTTCGGTCACGAACCAGGTGCCTTCACCGGTGCGCAAAAGCGCCGTATCGGCAAGTTCGAGTTCGCCAACGGCGGCACGCTGTTCCTCGACGAGATCGAGAGCATGAGCCTGGACGTGCAGGTGAAGCTGCTGCGCCTGCTGCAGGAGCGGGTGGTCGAGCGCCTCGGTGGCAACCAGCTTATCCCGCTGGATATCCGCGTCATCGCGGCCACCAAAGAAGACCTGCGTACCTCCGCCGACCAGGGCCGCTTCCGCGCCGACCTCTACTACCGCCTGAACGTGGCGCCGCTGCGCATCCCGCCCTTGCGCGAACGCGGCGACGACATCCTGGTGTTGTTCCAGCACTTCGCCGATGCCGCCAGCCAGCGCCATGGCCTGCCACCCCACAGCCTGCAACCTGCCCAGCGGGCCATGCTGCTGCGCCATGACTGGCCAGGCAACGTGCGCGAACTGCAGAACGCCGCCGAACGTTTTGCCCTGGGCCTGGAACTGGCCCTCGATGGCCAGGCACCGGCGGCGGCTGCCACCGCGGCGCCGACCCTGCCGGGCAATCTCAGCGAGCAGGTTGAACACTTCGAACGCTCACTGATCACTGCCGAACTGGCCCAGCGCCACAGCTCCATGCGCAGCCTCGCCGAAGCCCTCGGCATCCCGCGCAAGACCCTGCACGACAAGCTGCGCAAGCACGGCCTGCATTTCGAAGGCGGTAGCAGCGGCAGTGACGACCACGAGGAAAATCGCCCATGAGTTCCGATAGCCAATACCTGCAGTCCGTGCTGCACGGCGACATTCCACTGACCCGTGAAATGGGCCTGGAGGTCATCGATTGGCAAGCCCAGACCCTGCGCCTGCAACTGCCGCTGGCAGCCAACGTCAACCACAAGAGCACCATGTTCGGTGGCAGCCTGTACTGCGCCGCGGTGCTGGTGGGTTGGGGCTGGCTACACCTGCGCCTGCGCGAACTGGGCATCGATGACGGGCATATCGTCATCCAGGAAGGCCAGATCAGCTATCCGCTGCCGGTAACCGGCGCAGCGGTGGCGCGCTGCGCTGCACCGGAGGAAAAGACCTGGGAGCGGTTCCTGACGATGTACCAGCGCCGTGGTCGGGCCCGGCTGACGCTGGCGACCACGGTCAGCAATGCCGGCAGTGATGAACCCGCCGTCACCTTCAGCGGGCAGTACGTGCTTCATCGCTGACAAAGCTGACGCGCCCCTGCCCTGTGGGAGCGGGCTTGCCCGCGAAGCAGGCACCGCGGAGGATGGCACCGGCTTCGCCGGTGTTCGCGGGCAAGCCCGCTCACACAAAGGGCGAGCGAGCTTCAGATCAGATCAGATCAAGGAATGCCTGGCGCCAGGCAGCGTTTGCAGGCAAGGCCAGGAAGAACGGATTGAGCAACGATTCACGCGCCGGGTAGCGGAACGGCTGGCCATCCACCTCGACCACCTCGCCACCGGCACCTTCCAGTACACCCTGCGCCGCCGCCGTGTCCCATTGCGAAGTCGGCGCCAGGCGCGGGTAGCAGTCGGCGCTGCCTTCGGCCAGCAGGCAGAACTTCAGCGAGCTGCCGATATTCGCCAGCTCCAGTTCACCCACAGCAGCACCCAGGCCAGCCAGCAGCGCTTCCTGCTGCGGGCTGGAATGACGACGGCTGGCCACCACGGTGAAACGGCCACCGGCAGGCGGCGCATTACGCACGTGAACAGGCGTTGCCTCAGCAGCCCCTTCGGAGCGCCAGGCACCCAGGCCACGGCCGCCGAAATAACAGCGCCCGTTGGTCGGCATCGAAACCACGCCAAACACCACTTCGCCGTTCTCGACCAGCGCGATGTTGACGGTAAATTCCTCGCTGCCGGCGATGAATTCCTTGGTGCCGTCGAGCGGGTCGACCAGCCACCAGCGGCTCCAGCCCTGGCGCTCGGCCAGCGGAATATTGCAGTCTTCTTCGGAAAGCACCGGAATCTGCGGCGCCAACGCCAGCAAGCCATCGGCAATGACCCGATGTGCAGCCAGGTCGGCGGCCGTCACCGGCGAATCATCGGCCTTGTTGGTCACGGCCACGTCGGCCCGCCAGAACGGCATGATGGCCTCGCCCGCCAGCTGCGCGAGCTTGACCACTTCGTGCATCAGTTGTTGGTCGTTCATGCTTCGAGCAGCCCCCGCTGGATCAGCAGGTCGCGGGCCAGGTACAGCGCCGCCAGCGCCCGCCCCTCGCTGAACTGTGGGTGCATGGCCAAGGCCGCAAGCTCGCGCAAGTTGACCTTGTCGACCCGCATGGGCTCTGGCTCATCACCCTCCAGGCGCTCCTCATAGAGGTCGCTGGCCAGCACCACCTGGATCTTCTGGCTCATGTAGCCAGGTGACAGCGACAGCTCGGTCAAGTGCTCCAGCTGGCGAGCGCCAAAGCCGGCTTCTTCCTTGAGCTCACGGTCGGCGGCGGCCAGCACGTCTTCACCCGGCTCGATCAGGCCTTTGGGCAACGACAGCTCGTATTCGTCGGTGCCGCCGCAGTATTCCTCCACCAGCACCGCGTGCTCGGCGTCGAGCATGGCCACGATCATCACCGCGCCGTAGCCATTGCCACGGCCAACCAGGCGCTCATAGGTGCGTTCGTTGCCATTGCTGAAGCGCAGTTGCACGGCCTCGACCCGGAACAGGCGGCTGCTGGCGACGATTTCGCGGCTGAGGACGGTGGGTTTCTGGCGCATGGGGCGGCTCCTTGGCGTGAACGCGTTACTATACCGTGGCTAGCCGACTGAACGAGAGTTTCCCATGCCTGTTCTTCCCTGGTCCGCCATCGATACCGTCCTGCTGGACATGGACGGCACCTTGCTCGACCTGCACTACGACAACCGTTTCTGGCTCGACCACCTGCCCCAGCGCTACGCCGAGCTGCACGGGGTGAGCCGGGCCATGGCGGAACTGGAGCTGCAGCCACTGTTCGAGCGCAACGCCGGCACCCTCAACTGGTATTGCCTGGACTTCTGGAGCCGCGAGCTGAAACTGCCGGTTCACGAGCTCACGCGCGAAATCGCCAACCTGATCGCCCTGCGGCCCGATGCCGATACCTTCCTCGCGGCCATCCGCGAGGCAGGCAAGCGTGTGGTGATGATCACCAATGCCCACCGCGATTCACTGTCGCTGAAGTTGGAGCGGGTGGAACTGGCACCGTATTTCGAGCGGCTGATCAGTTCGCACGATTATGGTTTTCCAAAAGAGAACCCGCAGTTCTGGGATGCCTTGCAGGCGGATATTGGCTTCGATCCCCAGCGCAGCCTGTTCATCGACGACACCCTGGCCATCCTGCGCAGTGCGCGGCGGTTTGGCGTAGGGCATCTGCTGGCGGTGCGCCAGCCGGACAGCAAGGCGCAGCCACGCGATACCGAGGAGTTCGCGGCGGTCGAGGATTACCGGGCGTTATTGGTTGGCCTGTGAGGGCCCTTCGCGGATAAATCCGCTCCTACAGCGATTCGCAATCTCCTGCAGGAGCGGATTTATCCGCGATTGGGCCGGACCAGGCAGCAGAGATCAGTCTGGAATACGCAGCACCTGCCCCGGATAGATCTTGTCCGGGTGCTTGAGCATCGGCTTGTTGGCCTCGAAAATCTTGTTGTAATCGGCCTTGCCATACGCGACCACCGCAATCGCCGACAGCGTGTCACCCTTCTTCACGGTAACGAACCTTGCCGCCGCCACGACCGGCCCGGTCACTGTGATCTGATCGTCGACGCTGGCCACCCCTTCGATGTTGCCTGCAGCAAGAATGATCTTCTCTTTCTCCTCCTGGCTGGCCACCTCGCCCTTGAGAATGACCTTGTCACCCTCTACAGTGGCCGAGATGTTCGGGTTGCCCAGGCCGACATCCTCTACGTGTTTCTTCAGCTGCTCCTCGGCATTGGCGTTGCCGGGAGTCAGCAGGTCGATCAACTTCTCGCCGGCTTCCTTCACGAAACTGAACAGGCTCATGACGTGCTCCTTGTTGACGTTAACCTCGGAGCAAGGAGTCTAGGCCAGGATTGCCCCGCCCGCCCCACTGTGACCAATCGACGCGGTCTATCAAGGCATAGACCCTAGCGATTAGACGCGACCGGCCCACAAGCCTAGGCTTGGTGATATCAAACAGCCGCCGGTAGTCAGCCTCCGATGCAAAGCAAACCTCCGGTCTGCGCGGCCTCCATGCCCCTGGCCTTGCCCGCCGCCAGCAACACTTACGACTACGTCCAGCTCAGCGACGGCGAGCGCGCCTGCACGCCGCTGGCCGAAGAAGTCGCCCTGGCCATTGCCTACAACGGCCTTAACCAGGCGGTGATGTTGGTCAGCCCCACCGATCTGGAGGACTTCGCGGTCGGCTTCAGCGTGGGCAGCGGCATCGTCGAAGGCACGGCCGAGATTTATGACCTGAAACTTTCCGGCAGCGGCTCGGCGATGTATGCCGACCTTGAGATCTCCAGCCGTGCATTCTGGAACCTGAAGAACCAGCGCCGCCAGTTGGCCGGTACCAGCGGTTGCGGCCTGTGCGGGGTGGAAGCCCTGGAGCAGGCGCTGCCGGAACTGACCGCATTGCCTGGCGCACCGCTGCCCCCGGCGCAATGGCTGGCGGGCCTGCGCGAGCGTATCGATGCGTTCACCCCGCTGGGCCAGCACTGCGGTGCCGTACACGCGGCCTTGTTCATGAACGCCCAAGGCGAATTGCTGATGGGCCGCGAAGATATCGGCCGGCACAACGCACTCGACAAGCTGATCGGCGCCCTGCTGCGCCAAGGCATCAGCACCGAGGGCGGCCTGGCCATCGTCACCAGCCGCTGCAGCCTGGAGCTGATCCAGAAAGTGCTGCGCGCCGGCATCCAGACACTGGTCAGCCTTTCGGCGCCCACCGGCCTTGCCCTGCAATGGGCGCGCAAGCACAACCTCAACCTCATCCATCTGCCCAAACACAGTGCACCGCGGGTCTACAGCCCAGCGGCGGAGTCGTAACAGTCGTGACCTCGTACCAGCAACTTCCGGACAACGCCCCAGCCTCCACCCCTCGCTACCAGCCCTACCACGGCCCCGCCGGCGGCTGGGGCGCGCTGCGCAGCGTGGCCAAGGCCTGGGTCGGCAGCGACAACGCGCTGAAGAACATCCGCGCCTTGCTCAAGACCAACCAGAACGGCGGCTTCGACTGCCCTGGCTGCGCCTGGGGCGATTCGCCCGAGAGCGGCATGGTCAAGTTCTGCGAGAACGGCGCCAAGGCGGTCAACTGGGAGGCCACCAAACGCCGCGTCGATGCGGCGTTCTTCGCTCGCTATAGCGTCAGCGCATTGCTGCAGCAGAGTGACTACTGGCTTGAGTATCAGGGCCGCCTGACCGAGCCGATGGTCTACGACCCTCAAAGCGATCGCTACCAGCCGATCGCCTGGGAGGCCGCCTACGCCCTGATCGCCCGTGAGCTGAACAAGCTGGCCAGCCCTGACCAGGCCGAGTTCTACACCTCGGGCCGTGCCAGCAACGAAGCAGCCTACCTGTATCAGCTGTTCGTGCGCGCCTACGGCACCAACAACTTCCCCGACTGCTCGAACATGTGCCACGAAGCCAGCGGCGTGGCCCTGGGCCAGAGCGTGGGGGTCGGCAAGGGCACCGTCACGTATGACGACTTCGAGCACGCCGATGCGATCTTCGTCTGGGGCCAAAACCCCGGCACCAACCACCCACGCATGCTCGACCCCCTGCGCGACGCGGTGAAACGTGGCGCCCAGGTGGTCTGCGTCAACCCGCTCAAGGAACGTGGCCTGGAGCGTTTCCAGCACCCGCAGAACCCGCTGGAGATGCTGACCAACAGTGACCGCCCGACCAACACGGCGTTCTTCCGCCCGGCGCTGGGCGGCGACATGGCAATGCTGCGCGGCATGGCCAAGTTCGTCTTGCAATGGGAGCGCGAAGCGCAGGCCAAGGGCGAGCCGGCGGTGTTCGACCATGTATTCATCGCCGAGCATGGCCATGGGGTGGAGGCTTACCTGGCAGCGGTAGACGCCACCTCGTGGGAACACATTCAGGAGCAATCCGGCCTGACACTGGCCGACATCGAACTGGCTGCACGCATGTACTGCCGCGGCAAGCGGGTGATCATGTGCTGGGCGATGGGCATCACCCAGCACCGCCATTCGGTGCCGACCATCCAGGAAATCGTCAACCTGCAGATGCTGCGCGGCAACATTGGCGCCCCGGGTGCCGGCCTGTGCCCGGTACGTGGCCACAGCAACGTCCAGGGCGACCGCACCATGGGCATCAACGAGCGCCCGCCGGTGGCCCTGCTCGATGCCATCGAAAAGCGCTTCAACTTCCCGGTGCCACGGCACAACGGCCACAACACCGTAGAGGCGATCCACGCCATGCTCGAAGGCCGTGCGAAAGTCTTCATCGGCCTTGGCGGCAACTTCGCTCAGGCGACCCCGGACACCGAACGTACCGCCCAGGCCCTGCGCAACTGCGAACTGACCGTGCATATCAGTACCAAACTCAACCGCAGCCACCTGATCCACGGCAAGCAGGCACTGATCCTGCCGTGCTTGGGCCGCACCGACATCGACCTGCAGGCTGATGGGCCGCAGGCAGTCACCGTGGAAGACTCGTTCAGCATGGTCCATGCCTCCAATGGCCAGCTCAAGCCGCTGTCGACCCAGATGCGCTCGGAACCTGCCGTGGTTGCTGGTATCGCGGCCGCCACCTTGGGCAAGCAACCGGTGGACTGGCACTGGCTGGTGGCTGATTACGCTCGCATCCGCGACCTGATCGGCGACACCATTGCCGGGTTTGCCGACTTCAACCAGCGCCTGGCCCACCCGGGCGGTTTCTACCTGGGCAACAGCGCCGCCAGCCGCCAGTGGAAAACCACCAATGGCCGCGCCAACTTCAAGGCCAACCTGCTGCCCGACACCCTGATCGACGAACGCGTGCGCGCCAGCGGCCAGTTGCCAGACCTGATCATGCAGTCGATGCGCTCCCACGATCAGTACAACACCACCATCTATGGTTTGGATGACCGCTACCGCGGTGTGCGCGGCCAGCGCGAGGTGCTGTTCGCCAACGAGGCCGACATCATCCGCCTGGGCTTCCAGCCGGGCCAGAAGGTCGACATCGTCTCGTTGTGGGGCGATGAACATGTGCGCCGCGTGCATGGTTTCACATTACTGGCATTCGATATCCCTGCCGGGCAGGCAGCGGCGTACTATCCGGAAGTGAACCCGCTGATTCCGCTGGAAAGCATCGGCGATGGCAGCCATACGCCGACATCCAAATTCGTTGCCATCAAGCTGGAACGAGCGCGCGACGATGGCCGAATCCTGTAAGTAGACGTACCCCGGCAAAAACGAAAAAAGCCCTGAACCGCGAGGTCCAGGGCTTTGTCACAATAAGCTCTGACAAGCGAAAATCTATAAAGTTTCAGTGCAAATACAGCAACTTAGAGAATTGTGTACAACTCGTGCTACTCGTCGGATTTTCGTTGCCAGCCGCCCTTCATAGCCTCAAATTCGCCCTCGTCATCCCTCTGAGGCTCTCTTGATGAAGAAGTACTCCTCGATTCTGTTGTTGTCTTTCAGCTTGCTCAGCGGCGTTGCCATGGCCGGTGGCAATACCGAGGCCGGCATTGGCGGCGCATTGGGTGGGGTACTCGGCTCCGTAGTGGGCAACTCCATCGGTGGTAGCACTGGCGGTGCCATTGGCGCAGGCCTGGGCGGCGCGGCGGGCGGTGCCCTGGGTGCCGACAAGCGCCAGCGTGGTGAGGCTGCCATTGGTGGCGCACTGGGCGCTGCAGGCGGTAACGTGGTCGGTCGCTCGGTGGGCGGCACCACCGGTAGCTACATTGGTGCGGCCGCAGGTGGCGGCGCCGGTGGTGCGCTGGGTAACTACATGGGCAACAAGGCCGATGAAGACGAGCGCCATGACGACCGCCGCTACCGTCGTGACTACGATGACCGTCGCCACTACGACCGTGGCCACCACTACGGCCATCGCAAGCACAAGCGCCACTGGCGCGACTGATACCCGAGGCTCAGCCCACGGGTAAAAACAGCCCTGCCCTTACCGGCAGGGCTTTTTCATGCCTGCGGATCGAGCTGCAGTCCAGTCAGGATCACCTGCAACGCCTCAGGCAGTGGCACTGGGCTGCCACTGGCGCGCTCGATGAACACCTGCACCACCGTCCCCGCAGCGCACGCATCGGCCTCCCCTGGCCGGTAAAGCGCCAGGCGGTACTCCACCGTACTGCCTGCCAGCCGTGTCACCCCCAGCCCCACCTCCAGCACATCCGGGAAGCCCGGCAAGGCGAAGAAGTCTGCCGCCGAGCTCACCACGAAGGCCGCCAGCTCGCCATCGCGCAGGTCCAAATCCGCCTGTTCCATGAGGAAGGCCTGGATAGCGGTTTCGAAGAAGCCATGCACGGTGGCGCCAGCGATGTGGCCGTTGACATCGTTGTCCTGGGGGCGGGTAAGGATCGGGTGGAAGTGGGAGAAGGCCGTGCGGTTGGGAGATTCGCTCATCTTTTAGTCCCGTGTCTTGGAAGTGGATGCAGACAGTGAAACAGAAATTCCAGAGACGTGTCGTTTGGGCAGGCCCTTTCGCGGCTAAAGCCGCTCCCACAGGGACAGCGGTGATCTGTAGGAGCGGCTTTAGCCGCGAAGAGGACGGCACAGGCAGCCGAAAACAAAAAAGCCGCCCCAAGGGGCGGCTTTCTCGTTACAACCGGCGTCAGCTTACAGCTGTGGGCCAGCAGCCTTGATGGCGTCGGAAACTTCGAACTTCTTGAAGTTTTCGATGAACAGCTTGGCCAGGCCTTGAGCGGCCTCGTCGTAGGCCGCTTTGTCAGCCCAGGTAGCGCGTGGGTTGAGCAGCTCGGTATCGACGCCCGGAACGGCCTTCGGCACGTCCAGGTTGATGATGTCCAGGTGCTCGGTTTCAGCGCCGACCAGAGCACCGCTCTGGATGGCAGCGATCACGCCACGGGTGGTCGGGATGCTGAAGCGCTTGCCAACGCCGTAGCCACCGCCGGTCCAGCCGGTGTTGACCAGGTAAACCTTGGAGCCGAAAGCGTTGATACGCTTGATCAGCAGCTCAGCGTATTCGCCAGCCGGGCGCGGGAAGAATGGTGCGCCGAAGCAGGTGGAGAAGGTCGACTTGATGCCGCCGCCCGAACCCATTTCGGTGGAACCGACCAGCGCGGTGTAGCCGGACAGGAAGTGGTAGGCCGCCTGCTCGTTGTTCAGGATCGAAACCGGAGGCAGAACACCGGTCAGGTCGCAGGTCAGGAAGATGACTGCGTTCGGCTCGCCACCCAGGTTGGCTTCGGCGCGCTTAGCGACGTGCTCCAGCGGGTAGGCGGCGCGGCTGTTCTGGGTCAGGCTGACATCGGCGTAGTCGGCGTGCTTGTTGGCGTCGAGAACGACGTTTTCCAGCACGGCACCATGCTTGATGGCTTTCCAGATGACCGGCTCGTTCTTCTCGGACAGGTCGATGCACTTGGCATAGCAGCCGCCTTCCATGTTGAAGACAACGCCTTCGCCCCAACCGTGCTCGTCGTCACCGATCAGGTAACGGCTTTCGTCGGCCGACAGGGTGGTCTTGCCGGTGCCGGACAGGCCGAAGAACAGGGTCACATCGCCTTCTTCGCCGATGTTGGCAGCGCAGTGCATTGGCAGCACGTCGGCGGCCGGCAGCAGGAAGTTCTGCACCGAGAACATGGCTTTCTTCATTTCGCCGGCGTAGCGCATGCCAGCGATCAGCACTTTCTTGGCGGCGAAGTTGATGATCACGCAACCGTCGGAGTTGGTGCCGTCACGCTCAGGCTCGCACACGAAGTTGGCGACGTTGAGGATCTGCCACTGGTCGCGGCCAGCCGGGTTGAACTGCTCAGGGTTGATGAACAGGCAACGGCCGAACAGGTTCTGCCAGGCAGTCTGGGTGGTCATCTTCACCGGCAGGTAGTGCTCGGCAGCGGCCCCTACGTGAACGTAGGAAACGAAGTGATCCTGAGCGTTGTTGAACGCCTCGACGCGGTCCCACAGGGCATCGAACTTGTCGGCCGGAAACTTGCGGTTGATCGGGCCCCAGGCGATGGCGGCCTGGGTGGAAGGTTCTTCGACGATGAAACGGTCAGCCGGCGAGCGGCCAGTACGGTGGCCAGTTTCGACGACCAGTGCGCCAGTATCGGCTAGCACGCCTTCACCGCGTTGCAGCGCTTCTTTTACCAGCTCATCGACGCTCAGGTCGGTGTACACGGTGTTGTTGGCTTGCGTCATGAGATACCCCATCCGGCCCGAGGCCGAGTGCTCCAAACGTTTTGTAGTTGTCTCGAAAAAACTACTACAGCGAAAAAAGTGGCCGGATTATGCCAGAAACGCCCAAAAAAAGTAGGCCCCTCCTGTCAGAACCGCGCTTTCGCGCAATTCGACAGGAGATTCTCCTGAAATTAAACGTTTCAGTGGCGAGTTTCTGACGCCGCATCCGTGCCGCCGCCGGCAAACAGCTGCGCCACATCGCTGGCATCGAAGAAATAGCGCTGGTTACAGAACTGGCAATCGATTTCTACCGTACCACCGCACTCCACGACCAGCGCCTTGGCATCGTGCTCGCCCAAACTGACCAGCGCATTGCCGGAACGTTCGCGCGAGCAGCTGCACTTGAAGCGCAGCGGCTGGATATCGAACAGGCGTACCGCGTCTTCGTGATAAAGGCGGTGCAGCAGGGTTTCGTTGTCTTCCGACCACTCCTCAGGCTTGAGCGTCTTGGCCAGGGCAATGACGTGCTGCCAGCTGTCTTCGCGCTCTTCATCGTCCGGCTGGCGGTCGCGTGGCAGCTGCTGCAGCAGCAGGCCACGGGCCTTGCCGCCTTCGGCGTTGAGCCAGAAACGGGTATTGAGCTGCTGCGATTGAACGAAGTAGTTGGTGAAGCACTCCGACAGGTTGGCACCGTCCAGGTCGACAGTGCCCTGGTAGCGCTGGCCTTTGACCGGGTCGATGGTCAGGGTCAGGTGACCGTCGGGCATCAACTGCTCTAGAGTGGCACCGGCCGGGATCTGCTCCGCTTCGTAGCGGGCCATGCCCCGGATGTCGCGCTCGCCCGAGCACTCGACCATCAGCAGCGGGATCGGCCCCTCGGAACGCGCCTGCAGAATCAGCAGGCCGTCGAACTTCAGCGCGCCCACCAGCAAGGCGGTGGCAGCCATCAGTTCGCCAAGCAGTGCCTGCACCGGCTGCGGGTACTCGTGACGCGCCAGCACCGCGGCGTAGCTGTCATCGAGAGACACCCACTCGCCGCGCACATCGCGCTCGTCGAAGATGAAACGTTGGGTGAAATCTGTATCTGGCAAGTCGCTCATGGTTGTCTGGCTATCTGAAAATGATGACAAAATAATTACCGGGATTTGAAAGTCCCGTCGCAGAGCGCCCGCAAGGCACTCATTTACTGCTGGAGATCGAGGTATTTTATGGACAATCGACCACTGTTCCAAGCAAGGTGGTCCTGGGGACCCTTGGCAGCCTGCACGTTGCTGCCCATTGCCCTACTGTGTTTCTGGTTATGGCCCATTGGCCAGATCCTGTGCCTGACTTTCGACGAATGGTTATTCCACAGCCTGAATGGGCCATTGGCCGACCATACGGCCTGGCGCTACATCTGGACCGTCGGCAGCCTTCGCCCCTTCGATATCGTCGTCGGCCTGATCTTGCTGGCCGTGCTGATTCGGGGCAACTGGGTGTTCAGGGCCAGCCAGGTTCGCGAAGCCTTCTTTGGCTTTCTGGTCACGCTGCTCCTATTAGTGGTGATTCGCGCGCTGTTTTCCAAGTGGGTGGATGCAATGGGCTGGCAACATGACAGCCCATCGATGGTATTCGACAACGTGGTGCACCTCAGCAGCTACTACCCGAACCTGGAAAAGGCCTGGGAACTCAAGGACCGGTCCAGCAACAGCTTCCCTGGCGACCACGCCTCGGTGCTGCTGATCTGGGCATTGTTCATGAGCCTGTTCAGCCGCCGCCTGGTGCAACACCTGGTGGTCTGGGGCCTGGCATTCCTGTTCATGATGCCGCGGCTGGTGGCCGGGGCGCACTGGGGGCAGGACGATTACATCGGCGGCCTGCTGATGGCGGTGCTGGCGTTGGGCTGGAGTTGCCATACGCCGTTGGCGGCCAAGGGCAGTGCCTTGCTGCTGCGCTGGACGGCACCGTTGTTTGCCATTGCGAAGAAGGTGCCGTTGGTCGGACGGTTGGCGGTCATCCGCTAGAACCCAGGGGCTGCTTTGCAGCCCATCGCAGGCAAGCCAGCTCCCACAGGTATTGCGCAATTTCCAAGATTTTTGCCATTCCTGTGGGAGCTGGCTTGCCTGCGATGGGCCGCACCGCGGCCCCGGCTATTCAAAGCTCCCGTGCAATTGGTGAATCTGCCGCCGCTGCTTCTTGTTCGGCCGGCCATCGGTGGTCACCCCCATCGCCCCCGCCTTGCGCATCTCGGCCGCCTGCTCGCGGCGGCGCACGCTGTCCTCGGTCTCTTCGTACAGCGTCTGCGCCTCAGGCGCCCCGCGTCGTACCACCGACAGCGCCTTGACCACGACCGTGCGCTCATCGAACCCGGTGCGCAGCACGAATTCATCACCCACCCGCGGCTCCTTGCCCGGCTTGCAGCGCTCGCCACGGCAATGCACCTTGCCGCTTTCGATTGCCGCCTTGGCCAGTGCACGGGTCTTGTAGAACCGCGCCGCCCACAGCCATTTGTCCAGGCGGACCTTGTCGTCGTCCTCGGCTTTTTGTGCCATCTCGTTACCTCGAATTCTGTCTTTCATCGAACTGTACTACCGTAACTGACGGATGCAAAAAGTCCCCGCCGTGCTTACAGTTCACCACCTTATCCGCAGGGTGTGCTTCGTGAAGAAATTTGACCATCTGACAGTGATCGGCCTGCGCGAGTGGGTGGCCTTGCCCGACCTCGGCGTGGCGGGCCTGCGCGCCAAGATCGACACCGGCGCCAGCACCTCCAGCCTGCACGCCACCGAAGTCGAGCCGTTCGAGCGTGACGGCCAACCCTGGGTACGTTTCACCGCTCACCTCGGCTCGGTGGTGCAATTGCGCCACCGCCGCTGTGAAGCGCCGCTGGTGACCATGAAGAACATCAAGAGCTCCAACGGCCAGGCGCAGACCCGTTATGTGATCCGCACCACATTGGCCCTGGGCGACGCCGTCTGGGAAGTCGAGTTCACCCTGGCCTGTCGCAAGAACATGCGCTATCGCCTGTTGCTGGGCTCCAAGGCACTCATACACGGCCAACTGGTGGTCAACCCTGGCCTGAAATACGTACAAGACAAACCGGCCTATCCGGCCACCCTCTCCCCTGTCACAGGTGCTGCATGAAGATCGCTGTGCTGTCGCGCAATCCGCGTCTGTATTCCACCCGCCGTCTGGTCGAAGCCGGTACCCAGCGGGGCCATGAAATGGTGGTGATCGACACCCTGCGGGCCTACATGAACATCGCCAGTCACAAGCCGCAGATCCACTACCGCGGCAAACCACTGGAGGGCTTCGATGCGGTGATCCCGCGCATCGGCGCCTCAGTGACTTTCTACGGCTGCGCGGTGCTGCGTCAGTTCGAAATGATGGGCGTGTACCCGCTCAACGAATCCGTGGCGATCGCCCGTTCACGTGACAAGCTGCGTTCACTGCAATTGCTGTCTCGTCGCGGCATCGGCCTGCCGATCACCGGCTTCGCCCACTCACCGGACGACATCCCCGACCTGATCCAGATGGTCAACGGCGCACCGCTGGTGATCAAGGTACTCGAAGGCACTCAAGGTATCGGTGTGGTGCTGTGCGAGACCACCAAGGCTGCCGAGTCGGTGATCGAGGCATTCATGGGGTTGAAGCAGAACATCATGGTTCAGGAGTACATCAAGGAGGCCGGCGGTGCGGATATCCGCTGCTTCGTGGTGGGCGACAAGGTGATTGCCTCGATGAAGCGCCAGGCCAAGCCAGGGGAGTTCCGCTCCAACCTGCACCGCGGTGGGGTCGCGAGCCTGATCAAGATCACCCCCGAAGAGCGCATGACAGCCATTCGTGCGGCCAAGGTGATGGGGCTGAGCGTGGCGGGTGTGGATATCCTGCGTTCGAACCACGGGCCCTTGGTGATGGAAGTGAATTCGTCGCCTGGGCTCGAAGGCATCGAGGTGACCACGGGCAAGAACGTCGCCGGGATGATCATCGAACACCTGGAAAAGAATGGCGGGCCGAATCAGACCCGGACCAAGGGCAAAGGCTGATTCCAGCCTGCACTGGCCGCTTCGCGGCTAAAGCCGCTCCCACAGGGACCGCGCAGCACCTGTAGGAGCGGCTTTAGCCGCGAAGAGGCCGGAGAACCTCACACAGCATTGCGAGGCAGCAGCAACCCCAACGGCAGCCTTACCCGCGCCTCGATCCCGCCACCGGACCGGTTGCGCAACTCCACATTCCCGCCGTGCTGCGCCGCGATCCGCTTGACGATTGCCAGCCCCAGCCCGGTCCCCTTGCCCCCTCGGGCACGGTCACCGCGGATGAACGGGTTGAAAATGGTCTCCAGCTCAGACTCGTCGATCCCGGTACCCCGGTCCAGCACGCTCAGCACCACATAGGGCGCGCTCTCGTCACCGGACACGTAGGCAGCCACCTCGACGCCCTTGCCAGCGTGATGCAGCGCATTGCCGATAAGGTTGCCGAGCATGCGCTTGAGCGAAACCCGACGCAGCGGAAACGGGGGAATCGGCTCCAGGCAAAGGCGCACACGTTCTTCCGGCTGGTTATAGGGCGCCACCACTTCGCGCACCAGATCAGCCAGGTCAACCTCCTCGACCGGCTCGTCCCGCCCATCGCGAATGAACGCGAGGAACTGGTCGAGAATCGCGTCCATGTCCTCGATATCGCGGACCATGTCGTCACTCAGCTCGCTGTCGCTGTTCAGCAACGACAACGACAAGCGCAGCCGCGTGAGCGGCGTACGCAGGTCATGGGAAACCCCCGCCAGCATTAACTCACGCTCACGGCCGGCCTGTTCGACATCTTCGGCCATCTGGTTGAACGCGCGATAGACCTCGGTCATCTCGCTGGGCGTGTCGCTGATTGGCAACCGCACGCTGCGCCCCTGACCCACCTGCCGGGCGGCGAATACCAGGCGCTTCAAGGGTTGGTTAAGTTGACGCACGAAGATCCAGGCCGAGGCGGTCGACAACAGGCCGATGGCCAGGAACCAGCCGAGCACGTTCCAGATCTTCTGCCCACGCAGCGGGTGCGGGTACAACGGCACCTTCAGCCAGCCCGGGCCCAGGCTCGGTGCGTTCACCCACAGCGCTGGCGGCGCATGGATACGCAGGCGCACTTCGGTATCGTCACCCAGCTCGGCCTGCATCTGCCGCTGGTAGATCTCGCTGTATGGCCAGTGCTGTTCGCCCTCAGGAACGCCGGAACCGGTGACCCGGATCAGCCCCGCGGCTTCGGCGATCTTGTCCCGGTTCTCTTCATCTGCCGCCCAATAGGCGCGCAGGGTCAGGGCCACACCGTGGCTGTACTGCCGATCGACCAGCACGTCCTCGTTCATCAGCAGGTAGACCAGCGTCAGTGCCTTGGAGAACAGAACAACGATCAGCACCAGCCACAACGTGCGGGCGAAGAAGCTTTGCGGAAACCAGAGCGGTGTTTTCATCGACGACGAAGCATCATTTGCCGGCGTTTCCGTCTGGTACGAACACGTAACCTACACCCCATACCGTCTGGATATAGCGAGGCTTGGACGGATCCGGCTCGATCATGCGGCGCAGACGCGAAATCTGCACGTCGATGGAACGCTCCAGGGCATCCCACTCGCGGCCGCGGGCCAGGTTCATCAGCTTGTCGCGCGTCAGCGGCTCACGGGCGTGCATCACCAGTGCCTTGAGCACGGCGAACTCGCCGGTGGTGAGCATGTGCACTTCGTCGCCACGCTTGAGTTCGCGAGTGGCCAGCGACAGCTCGTAGTCACCGAAAGTGACCGACTCGTCCTCGCTCCCCGGGGCACCCGGCACGCTCGGCGCTTGGCGGCGCAGCACGGCCTTGACCCGCGCCATCAGTTCGTCCGGGTTGAATGGCTTACCCAGGTAATCGTCGGCACCCAGCTCCAGGCCCTTGATGCGGCTGAGCTCGTCACCCTTGGCAGTGAGCATGATGATCGGGATCTGGTTGTTCTGCTGACGCAGGCGCTTGCACGCGGACAGGCCGTCCTCGCCCGGCAGCATCAGGTCGAGCACCACCAGGTTGAACACCTCGCGCTGCAGCAGGCGGTCCATCTGTTCGGTGTTGGGCACCGCACGGGCGCGGTAGCCCTTGCTGGTGAAGAAACGTTCCAGCAGGCTGCTGAGCCCCGGATCGTCGTCGACGATGAGAATCTTGTCACCTTCAGCGGTGTTTGGGGTGCCGGTCATGAATAACTCCTCTGATTTCGCCGCGCATTATGGCGTAGCCATTGCTGCACGTTGCGTGAGCATTGTTAGCAGATTTTTCCCCGGGCGCCAGTTCCGGCTGGCCGGGCGCCATCACCGCAAGCCGTTTGCGATGGGTATAATGCGCGGCTTTCATCCAGCGCCATCGGGCCGAAGGCCCACCGGCGACCCCCGTATTCATAAATGTCAGGTGGTTTACATGGACAGCATCAACAGCCGTATCGCCGAGGAACTGGGCGTACGCCCTCAGCAGGTCGAGGCGGCCGTGGGCCTGTTGGACGAAGGCTCGACCGTGCCCTTCATCGCCCGTTACCGCAAGGAAGTGACCGGTAGCCTCGACGACACCCAGCTGCGCCACCTGGAAGAGCGCCTGCGCTACCTGCGCGAACTCGACGAGCGCCGCGCCAGCATCCTGTCCAGCATCGAGGAACAGGGCAAACTGACGCCGGAACTGGCCCGCGAAATCAAGCTGGCCGACACCAAGACCCGCCTCGAAGACCTCTACCTGCCGTACAAGCAGAAGCGCCGTACCAAGGGCCAGATCGCCCTGGAAGCCGGCCTCGGCGAACTGGCCGACGGCCTGTTCAACGACCCGAACCTCGCTCCGGAAACCGAGGCAGCACGTTTTGTCGATGCCGAAAAAGGCGTAGCCGACGTCAAGGCCGCGCTGGAAGGCGCCAAGTACATCCTCATGGAGCGCTTCGCCGAAGACGCTGCGCTGCTCGACAAGCTGCGCAACTTCCTCAAGCAGGAGGCGGTGCTCAGCGCCCGCGTGGTGGCCGGCAAGGAAGAAGAAGGCGCCAAGTTCCGCGACTACTTCGCCCATGACGAACTGCTGCGCACTGCCCCCTCGCACCGTGCCCTGGCCATCTTCCGCGGGCGCAACGAAGGCGTGCTGAGCGCCTCGCTCAAGGTCGGTGAAGAGCTGCCCGGCACCCTGCACCCGTGCGAACTGATGATCGGCAACCACGTCGGCATCGAAAACCGCAGCCGCCCGGCAGACAAATGGTTGGGCGAAGTGGTGCGCTGGACCTGGAAGGTCAAGCTCTACACCCACCTGGAAACCGACCTGTTCGGCGAGCTGCGCGACAATGCCGAAGGCGAGGCGATCAACGTCTTCGCCCATAACCTGCACGACCTGCTGCTGGCCGCACCGGCCGGTCCGCGTGCCACCCTGGGCTTCGACCCGGGCCTGCGCACCGGCTGCAAGATCGCCGTGGTCGATGCCACCGGCAAGCTGCTGGACCACACCACGGTCTACCCGCACGCACCGAAGAACGACTGGGACCGCACCATTTCCATCATGGCCGCCCTGTGTGCCAAGCACTCGGTGGAGCTGATCGCCATCGGCAACGGCACCGCCAGCCGCGAGAGCGACAAGCTGGTGGCCGAGCTGGTCAAGAAATACCCGGCACTGAAGATCACCAAGATCATGGTCTCCGAGGCAGGCGCTTCGGTGTACTCGGCGTCGGAGCTGGCCGCCCGTGAGTTCCCGGACCTGGACGTGTCGATCCGTGGCGCCGTATCGATCGCCCGCCGCCTGCAGGACCCGCTGGCCGAACTGGTGAAGATCGACCCGAAATCCATCGGTGTCGGCCAGTACCAGCACGACGTTTCGCAAATCAAACTGGCCCGCGGCCTGGACGCCGTGGTCGAGGACTGCGTGAACGCCGTGGGCGTCGACGTCAACACCGCGTCAGTGGCGCTGCTGACGCGCATTTCCGGCCTTAATGCCACCCTGGCCCAGAACATCGTCGCCCACCGCGACGCCAACGGCCCGTTCGCTACCCGTGCAGCACTGAAGAAGGTCAGCCGCCTGGGCGAAAAAACCTTCGAGCAGGCCGCCGGCTTCCTGCGCGTGATGAACGGCGACAACCCGCTTGACGCCTCTGCCGTGCACCCTGAGGCGTACCCGCTGGTGCAGCGCATTGCGGCTGACACCGACCGTGACATCCGCTCGCTGATTGGTGACAGCGGCTTCCTCAAGCGCCTGGACCCGAAGAAATTCACCGACGAGACCTTCGGCCTGCCAACCGTCACCGACATCCTGCAAGAGCTGGACAAGCCCGGCCGCGACCCTCGCCCTGAGTTCAAGACCGCTACCTTCCAGGACGGCGTCGAGGACCTCAAGGACCTGGAACCCGGCATGATCCTCGAAGGCGTGGTGACCAATGTCACCAACTTCGGTGCCTTCGTCGACATCGGCGTGCACCAGGACGGCCTGGTGCACATCTCGGCGCTGTCGGAAAAGTTCATCAAGGACCCACGCGAAGCGGTCAAGGCCGGCGATGTGGTCAAGGTCAAGGTCATGGAAGTGGACATCCCGCGCAAGCGGGTCGGCCTGTCCATGCGCATGAGCGACACCCCGGGCGAAAAGGTCGATGGCAACCGCGGCGGCAACCGTGGCAATGGCGGCAACCGTCAGCAGCAGGCGCCACGTCAGCGTGAAACCGCCACTGCCGCCCCGGCCAACAACGCCATGGCCGCACTGTTCGCCAACGCCAAGACGCTGAAGAAGAAGTGATGGACATTCCCAAGGAATTGCTCGAAAGCGCCTATAGCCAGCTCCTTGGCTGCCGCGTGCAACGCCTGGACACAGGTGTGGCCGAGGTGGCCCTGGCGCTGGAGCCGCATCTGCGCAACCGTGGCCAGAAGCTGCACGGCGGGGCCATCTTCAGCCTGGTGGACATCGCCATGGGCCTGGCCTGCTCGGCCAGCCATGGTTTCGACCAGCAGAGCGTGACCATCGAATGCAAGATCAACTACCTGCGCGCCGTCAGCGACGGGGAGGTGCTGTGCACGGCCCGTGTACTGCATGCCGGGCGCCGCACCCTGGTGGTCGACGCCGACGTCGTTCAAGGCGACAAACTGGTGGCGAAAGCGCAAGGAACCTTCGCGGTTCTCTAGCTCACCAAGGGGTATCTGCGGTATTTTTCGGCAGTGCGCTGGCACTGCCGGAACCGCGTAAACCAGGCGACAACGCCAGTTCCTTTCCTCCTACCCTTGTAGACCGTCTTTGCTACCCCCATATTGGGGCGACTGACGCGTGAAGGAATACATCTTGAGCGACCTCCTCAACCGCCGCCTGAGCCTGCTCGGCGCCAATCTCCCCCTGCTCAAGCAGTGCCTGCACGGCATTGAGCGTGAATGCCTGCGCGTGACCGACGAAGGTCGCCTGGCCCAGACCCCGCACCCGGAAGCACTGGGTTCGGCGCTGACCAACGAGCAGATCACCACCGATTATTCCGAGTCGCTGCTGGAGTTCATCACCCCGGCCCTGGCCGACCCGGCCAAGGTGCTCGAAAGCCTCGAACAGACCCACCGCTTCGTCTACAGCAAGCTCGGCGACGAATACCTGTGGAGCCCGTCGATGCCTTGCACGCTCCCGGCCGAGGAGGACATCCCGATCGCCGAGTACGGCACCTCGAACATCGGCAAACTCAAGCACGTCTACCGCAAGGGCCTGGCCCTGCGTTACGGCCGCACCATGCAGTGCATCGCCGGCATTCATTACAACTTCTCGCTGCCTGAGGCACTGTGGCCACTGCTGCGCGATGCCGAAGGCGGCGAGGAAAGCGACCGCGACTACCAGTCCTCGGCGTACATTGCGCTAATCCGCAACTTCCGCCGCTACAGCTGGCTGCTGATGTACCTGTTCGGTGCCTCGCCGGCGCTGGACAAGGGCTTCCTGCGTGGCCGCCCGCATCAGCTCGAAGAGCTGGATGCCGAAACCCTCTACCTGCCCTACGCCACCAGCCTGCGCATGAGCGACCTGGGCTACCAGAGCAACGCTCAGGCCGGCCTGACGCCTTGCTACAACAACCTCGCCAGCTACACCGACAGCCTGCGCAAGGCGGTGGGCACGCCTTACCCGCCCTATGTCGAGGTCGGTACGCACGTGGATGGCGAATGGGTGCAGTTGAACACCAACATCCTGCAGATCGAGAACGAGTACTACTCGAACATCCGCCCGAAACGCGTCACCTACACCGGCGAGCGGCCGATCCAGGCACTGACCTCGCGTGGCGTGCAGTACGTGGAAGTGCGCTGCCTGGACATCAACCCGTTGCTGCCGGTGGGCATCGACCTGACCGAGGCGCGCTTCCTCGACGCGTTCCTGCTGTTCTGCGCCCTCGAAGATAGCCCGCAGCTGGACAACGGCGAATGCGGCCAGTGCACCAACAACTTCCTCACCGTGGTCAAGGAAGGCCGCCGTCCGGGCCTTGAGCTGCACCGCAACGGCCAGCCTGTCGGCCTGCGTGAGTGGGCCAGCGAGCTGATCGAGCGCATCGGCCAGTTGGCCGGGCTGCTCGACCAGGCTCAGGGCAGTGACGATCACGCCAAGGCCCTGGCTGCACAACAGGCCAAGGTCGACGACGCCTCGCTGACCCCGTCGGCCCAGGTGCTGGCACGCATGACCGAGCATGACGAAACCTTCGTCCAGTTCTCCCTGCGCCAAAGCCGCCTGCACGCCGAGGCATTCCGCGAGCAACCGCTGTCGGCCGAGCAGCAACTGGCCTTCGAGACCCTGGCTCGCGAGTCGCTGGCCAAGCAGTCCGAGCTGGAACAAGAAGAAGTCGGCGACTTCGACCTGTTCGTCGGCGCTTACCAGGCCAGCATTCTGGCGATCAGCAACTGATGAATCGCACTGCCACCCAGCGCAAGCCGCGCGCCAGCAGCCAGGCCAGGATCGAGGCGATCCTGGTCGCTGCACGTGAGCTGCTGGCAGAACAAGGGGTGGCGGGGTTGTCGATCTACAGCGTGGCCGAGCGGGCGCAGATCCCGCCGTCGTCGGTGTATCACTTCTTTGCCAGCGTTCCAGCACTGCTCGAAGCACTGACTGCCGACGTACACCGGGCGTTCCGCGAGGCACTCAGCGCCCCGATAGACAGCAGTGCGCTAACGACCTGGCATGAGCTTTCGCGGTTGATCGAGCAACGCATGCTCGATATCTACAACGGGGATGCCGCGGCGCGGCAATTGATTCTGGCCCAGCATGGGCTCAGCGAAGTGGTACAGGCCGACCGGCAGCACGACATGGAACTGGGCGACCTGATGCACAAGTTGTTCGACCAGCATTTCCACCTACCGGTGATGCCGGAGGATGTGGATGTGTTTGCCTTGGCGATGGAGCTGAGTGACCGGGTGTATGCGCGCTCGGTGCAATTGCACGAAGCGATCACACCGCGCATGGCCGAAGAAGGCAAGCGGGTGTTCGAAGCCTATCTGGGGCTTTATCTGCCGCCGTTTCTGGCCAAGCGTACGCGCTGAAAGTATTGGGGCCGCGTTGCGGCCCCGATATCAAGCAACAACATCACAGCTTGGCAATGGACACTTCAGTCGACTTCACGAAGGCAATTACTTCGCTGCCCACCTGCAGTTCCAGCTCTTTGACGGAGCGGGTGGTGATCACCGAGGTGACGATACCGGAGGCAGTCTGCACGTCGATTTCCGACAGTACCGGGCCTTCGAGGATTTCTTTCACGGTGCCTTTGAACTGGTTGCGAACGTTGATGGCTTTGATGGTCATGGCTTGATTCCTTCTCTTTGGCTTCAGTCTGGTAAGTGAGTCATTCAGTGCGCCCAACGCAGCTGCGTGGGCAAAGGGGCTACAGGGTCCGGCTCGGGCGCGGCGCCCGGGGCCGACAGAACACGGTTGAGCACTTCGCTTTCCAGCGCGGCCAGGCGGTGCGAACCGCGCGCTCTGGGCCGTGCCAGGTCGACAGTGAGGTCCAGGCCGACTTCGCCGTCCTCGATCAGGATCACCCGATCAGCGACGGCCACCGCTTCGTTGACGTCGTGGGTGACCAGCAGGACGGTAAAACCGTGCTGACGCCACAGACGTTCGATCAGTTGCTGCATCTCGATGCGGGTCAGCGCATCCAGCGCACCCAGCGGCTCATCCAGCAGCAGCAGGCGTGGTTGGTGAATCAAGGCGCGGGCCAGGGCCACACGCTGTTTCTGGCCGCCGGACAAGGCCGCCGGCCATTCATTGGCGCGATCGGCCAGGCCGACCGCCTCCAGGGCATCCAGCGCACGTTGGCGCCAGTCACCACGCAGGCCCAGGCCGACGTTGTCGATCACCTTCTTCCAAGGCAGCAGGCGCGCATCCTGGAACATCAGACGGGTCTCTTCGCGGGCCTCGCTCAGTGGCGCGGCACCGGCCAGCAGCTCGCCAGAGGTTGCCTGATCGAGCCCGGCCAGCAGGCGCAGCAAGGTGCTCTTGCCGCAGCCGCTGCGGCCAACGATGGCGACGAACTGGCCAGCCGGGATATGCAGGTCGATGCCTTTCAACACTTCCCGTTGGCCGAAGGCCTTGCGCAGGCCGTTGGCGGCCAACGGGATGCCACGCAACAGGCGTGGCGGCTGTTCCTTGAGCACGGTCATGCCCCCTCCTTCCTGGCCACTTGATAGGCCGGGTGCCAGCGCAACCAGACACGTTCCAGGCCGCGGGCGGCGAGGTCGGCGAGTTTGCCGAGCACGGCGTACAGGACGATGGCCAGCACCACTACGTCGGTCTGCAGGAATTCACGTGCGTTCATGGCCAGGTAACCGATGCCGGCGTTGGCAGAAATGGTCTCGGCAACGATCAGCGTCAGCCACATGAACCCCAGCGCAAAGCGCACCCCGACCAGAATCGATGGCAGCGCACCGGGCAGGATCACCTGGCGGAACAGGCCGAAGCCGGACAGGCCGTAGCTGCGGGCCATTTCCACCAGCGCCGGGTCAACATTGCGAATACCGTGGTAGGTGTTCAGGTAGATCGGGAACAACGTACCCAGCGCGACCAAGAAGATCTTTGCCGACTCGTCGATGCCGAACCACAGGATCACCAAGGGGATCAGCGCCAGGTGCGGCACGTTGCGGATCATCTGCACCGAGCTGTCGAGCAGGCGTTCGCCCCAGTTCGACAGGCCGGTGATGAAACCCAGCACCAGGCCGATGCTGCCGCCGATAACGAAGCCCAGCCCGGCCCGCCAGCCACTGATGGCCAGATGGGTCCAGATTTCACCGCTGCGTACCAGCTCGACACCGGCGCTGACGACTGCGCTGGGCGCAGGCAGGATGCGGGTCGACAGCCAGCCGGCACTGACCGCCAGTTGCCAGGCCGCCAGCAGCAGCACTGGCAAGGCCCACGGTGCCAGGCGCTGGCTCAGGGTGGTGGAGGTTGCACGACTCATGGCTCGGCCCTCAGCTCTGCGCGACGGACTTGGGCAGGATGTCGTTGGCGACCATTTCGCCGAACGGGCTCACATAGCCACCGCTCTTGGCCTGCTCAGGGCGTTGCACATCGAGATGCGGGAACAGCAGTTCGGCGACGCGGTACGACTCCTCCAGGTGCGGGTAACCGGAGAAGATGAAGGTATCGATGCCCAGGTCGGCATACTCTTTCACCCGCGCAGCCACAGTCGGGCCATCGCCAACCAGCGCAGTACCGGCGCCGCCACGCACCAGGCCGACACCGGCCCAGAGGTTGGGGCTGACTTCCAGCTTGTCGCGGTTGCCGTTGTGCAGGGCAGCCATGCGTTGCTGGCCGACCGAGTCGAAGCGCGCCAGCGAGGCCTGGGCACGGGCGATGGTGTCGTCGTCCAGGTGCGAAATCAGTTTGTCGGCGGCGGCCCAGGCCTCTTCGTTGGTTTCGCGCACAATCACGTGCAGGCGGATGCCGAAGCGTACTTCGCGGCCCTGGGCTGCGGCTTTCTCACGCACCTGGGCAATCTTCTCGGCAACGGCGCTTGGCGGCTCGCCCCAGGTCAGGTACAGCTCGACCTGCTCGGCCGCGAGGTCCTGGGCCGCTTCCGACGAGCCACCGAAGTACAGCGGCGGGCGCGGTTGCTGGATCGGCGGGTAGAGCAGTTTGGCGCCCTTCACCTGGATATGCTTGCCGTCGTAATCGACGGTTTCGCCTTCCAGCACCTTGCGCCAGATGCGGGTGAACTCGACCGAGGCTTCGTAGCGCTCCTGATGGTTCAGGTGCAGGCCGTCACCCGCCAATTCGTCCGGGTCGCCACCAGTCACCAGGTTGAACAGCGCACGGCCGTTTGACAGGCGGTCGAGGGTCGCGGCCTGGCGTGCGGCCACGGTCGGCGAAATGATGCCTGGGCGCAGGGCCACCAGAAACTTCAGGCGCTGGGTTACCGGGATCAGCGACGCTGCCACCAGCCAGGAGTCCTCGCAGGAGCGCCCGGTAGGGATCAACACACCCCCGAAACCAAGGCGGTCGGCAGCCTGGGCGATCTGCTGCAGGTAACCGTGATCGACCGCGCGGGCGCCGTCGGAAGTGCCCAGGTACTTGCCGTCACCGTGGGTAGGGAGGAACCAGAAAATATTAAGGCTCATTGGAGTTGTCTCCTCAAGGGTGGCTCAAGCCGGGGCGACGCCCCGGCGCAGGCGAATCAATCAAGGCGCTGTGGCGACCTTGGCCGGGGGTGTCCAGATCACATCCTTGATGCTC
Source organism: Pseudomonas sp. URMO17WK12:I7 (assembly GCF_003269045.1). Classification (NCBI taxonomy): domain Bacteria; kingdom Pseudomonadati; phylum Pseudomonadota; class Gammaproteobacteria; order Pseudomonadales; family Pseudomonadaceae; genus Pseudomonas; species Pseudomonas sp. URMO17WK12:I7. Next base: position 257,938 of record NZ_QLTL01000007.1, read on the forward strand.
AGCGGCTTGGGAATCAGCTTGAGCGCCTGGAAGGTGTCGGCGATCTTCTGTTGTGCGGCCACCACTTGCGGGGTGAGCGGCTGGGCGCCATAGCCTTGGCGTTTCACCGAGGTCAGGGTGATGTCGGCGGGCAGGCCGAGCAGTGGCGCGACCTGGTCGGTGACCTCCTGCGGGTTGGCCTGGGACCACTTGCCCACGGCGCGCACTTCGTCGATCAGGGTGCTGATCACCGCAGGGTGCTGGGTGGCGTAGTTGCGGGTGGCGAGGTAGAACTGGTGGTTGTCGACCAGGTCCTTGCCATCACGCAGGGTACGGGCCTGCAGCTGCTGCTCGGCGGCAGCCTGGTACGGGTCCCAGATCACCCAGGCATCGACACTGCCACGCTCGAAGGCGGCGCGGGCGTCAGCAGGTGGCAGGTAGACGGGCTGGATGTCGCTGTACTTGAGACCGGCATCTTCCAGGGCGCGGACCAGCAGGTAGTAAACGTTGGAGCCTTTGTTGAGGGCGACTTTCTTGCCTTTGAGTTCTTTCACCGACTGGATCGGCGAGCCTTTCGGCACGAGGATCGCTTCGCTGTGCGGCGCGGGTGGCTCGTAGGCCACGTAAAGCAGATCAGCGCCAGCGGCCTGGGCGAACACCGGTGGTGTCTCGCCGGTGACGCCGAAGTCGATCGAGCCGACGTTCAGCCCTTCGAGCAGCTGCGGGCCGCCGGGGAACTCGGTCCACTGCACTTGCACGCCCTGCTCGGCCAGGCGCTTCTCCAGCGTGCCCTTGGCCTTGAGCAGCACCAGGGTGCCGTATTTCTGGTAACCGATACGCAGGCTCTCGGCCTGGGCTTGGGTGATGGCGCCGAAGGATACAGCCGCCGCAAACAGGGCGACCAGACCACGACGCAAGAAGACTGTGCGCATGGCGCTCTCCTGTGCGATTGAGGTTCGGGTTGCACCTGCTTGCCTCGTTGACGGGCGAGTAAGGTGGTGGAGCGATGGCTCGGCCGGTCAGTGGTTTCGGCGTTGCCTTGTGTTCTGTTGAGGTGACATTAACAGGGCATACATATATCTAGAAATCATATTTTTTCATTTGTTTATTCCATTTGAACCTTACGCCGTGACGCTTTCATCGCCCGCAAGATCGAGCGCCGCCCGCGCGGCGCATCGCGGATGAATCCGCTCCTACATCTGTTTCGGGCCAGTTATTCCTGCGCCATTGGCGCGCGCACACTTGGCGCATGGCAGGAGATAGGTGAAGCGGCAGCAGCGACACCAATCGATTCGAATGGAACAAACAAGGCGGACAGCGGTGACCTCACAGGATGGACGGGCCCGAAACGGACGTAGGAGCGGATTTATCCGCGATGCGCCGCGCGGGCGGCGCTCGATCTCACTGGCGCTACACATGCCCAGGCAAACATAAAAAAGGGCCGTCGAAACGGCCCGAAAATCCCTGCTATGGCTAAGAGCAATGCAACGAGGAATTCATCAACGGTTAGGTTGCGGGGTCAGCCGCAGATAGGGTTTCACCGCCCGATAACCCTTCGGGAAGCGCTGCTTGATCTCGTCTTCGTCCTTCAGCGAAGGCACGATCACCACCTCGTCGCCGTCCTGCCAGTTGCCTGGCGTGGCGACCTTGTGGTTGTCGGTGAGCTGCAGCGAGTCGATCACCCGCAGGATCTCGTTGAAGTTGCGCCCGGTACTGGCCGGATAGGTGATGGTCAGGCGCACCTTCTTGTTCGGGTCGATGACGAACAGCGAGCGCACGGTGAGGGTGTCGCTGGCATTGGGGTGAATCAGGTCATACAGGTCCGACACCTTGCGGTCGGCGTCGGCGATGATCGGGAAGTTGACCACGGTGTTCTGGGTCTCGTTGATGTCCTCGATCCACTTGTGGTGCGAGTCGACCGGGTCGACCGAAAGGGCGATGGCCTTCACGCCGCGCTTGGCGAAGTCTTCCTTGAGCTTGGCGGTCAGGCCCAGTTCGGTGGTGCACACCGGGGTGAAGTCCGCCGGGTGGGAGAACAGCACACCCCAGCTGCTGCCCAGCCATTCGTGGAAGCGGATCTTGCCTTCACTGGATTCCTGCTCGAAGTCCGGGGCGATGTCGCCGAGTTTGAGGCTCATGGGGTGCGGCTCCTGTGCTGTGTTCTGGCTGATGGGTTCAATGTGCCTGCAATCGATGAGAAACAAAAAGAATAAATAATGATTTATTTATAACTTTTCAGCATACGAAATGACGGCCACAAAAAAGCCTCGCACTAGGCGAGGCTTCTGTGGAGCTACGGCTTACAGGAAGCTGTAAGTGTAGTTCACGATGAAGCGAGCCTGATCCTGGTCTTTGGTGAACTCGCTGGTCGAGCCACCGCTACCACGGTAGACACCTTGACGCAGGCTGAAGCCCAAGCCTTTGAGGGTGCCTTCCTGGATGGTGTAATCGATACGGGCGTCACGCTCCCACTCATTGTAGGTGCCGTGGCCAGAACGGTAGCGAATGTCGTCACCACGCAGGTAGGAAACAGAGGCCTTCAAACCAGGAACACCCAGACCGGCAAAGTCATAGGAGTACTGGCCGAAGTTGGTGTTCTCACCAGCACGAGCGAACTGATTGATCATGCTATCAGTGAAGAGATAGAAGCTCGAACCACCCGCACCTTCGGAGCTGCCGTTGTCATTAACCAAGCTACCTTGGTTCAGCCATACGAAGCCGCCGTCATCACCTACCTGCTGGCGACCAACCAGGAAGGAGTGGCCACCCAAGGTGTAGGTGAACATTGCCGACCAGGTTTTGTTGTCGATTTCGCCAGTGTTCTTGGCGTAGCCGCCGTTGTTGTTGAAGTTGTAGGTGCTGTCGTTGCCATTCTTGCCGTCACTGCTGCTGTCGAAATAGCGCAGGTCAGTCTTAAACGACTGGTTGTCCGAGATTTTGAAGACGTGAGTAGCACCCAGGAAGTGCTGCTTGTAGAAGTCTTCCAGATTCGAGTAGTAGTACTGCAGGGTGAGGTCTGGAGTCAGCTTGTAGTCCAGGCCACCGTAGCGGAACTTGTTGCTTTCTGCAGTAGCGCCAGCAACCGACAGACCGGTGCGGTTGCTCGAAGCACGACCCATGGCGTGGGTCAATTGACCGGCGTTGACGGTCAGGTTGTCGATTTCCTTCGACTGGATGGTGCCACCTTCGAAGGTCTGCGGCAGCAGACGGCCATCGTTGGAGACCAGAATCGGCAGGTTTGGCGCCAAGGCGCTACCATAATGAACTTCAGTCTTCGAGAAGCGCGCTTTGGCGTTCGCACCGAGGCGAGCCCATTGGCTCTCTGCCGACTTATCATGAGCGCTAGGGAAGAAGCTGCTGTTATCAGGGTGCTTGCCTTTACCACCATCGAGGTGGATGCCCCACAGCGCCTGAGCGTCAACACCGAAGCCAACAGTACCCTGAGTGAAACCAGAGATGTAGTCGAGCTTGAAGCCCTGACCCGACTCGCGGTTGTCGTTCACGCCACCCTCACGGGTATCGTTGTTGAAATACATGGTACGCGAGCTCAACGCCAGTTTGCTGTCTTCAACGAAACCGGCGGCACCTGCTGCTTGGGCGAAAACCCCCACTGCCACGGCCAGAGCCAGGCTGGACTTGTACATGTTTTGCTCCTCTACGTTCTAATTCTTGTGTATCTCTGGCGGCAGGATCTGTTGCCCCGCTCTACCGTGGATGGGCGATTAGCCCCAAAGCGTGACCATTAAGTCAATCGTTTCTAAACGTTTCTCGACTTTGGTCTAAGACGCCCCCTGCGCTACAGGATAATGACAATCCTATAAATCCAAAATGACCGTCTTATGAAATTGTAAGATTTTTACGGAATATCGTAGGAACCTTTACTGCGAAAAGTTGTATCGGCGCCGTCAATCATACCTTTAGGTTATTTGCAAACGTTTGCCGACCAACAACCGGTCGCTCACCCTCGCAAAGGGAAAAAAGGGTAGCAGCGGATTGCTGCTGCGCCAGTCGCCTTTTTAGCCTTCGGCCAGGGTTAAAGCGTTTGGCTCCTAAGCTAATTCTAAAAAGTTATTTATTTTAGATTTCTTAGATCATCTAGTCTTCTCGCCATCCAAGACATCCATTGCCTGACGAGAGGTTCACCATGATCCCGCATGCTCCGCTGCGCCTGTTCGCTGCCCTGACCCTCGCCAGCGCCAGCTGGTTGGCCCAGGCCGCCGACCTGACCGTTGCCTACCAGACCACGGTCGACCCGGCCAAGGTGGCCCAGGTCGATGGCAACTACGAAAAAGCCAGCAAGGCCAGCATCGACTGGCGCAAGTTCGATAACGGTGCAGACGTGATCACTGCCGTGGCCAGCGGCGACGTGCAGATCGGCTACCTCGGCTCCAGCCCATTGGCTGCCGCCGCCACCCGCAAGCTGCCGGTCGAGACCTTCCTCATCGCCACCCAGATCGGCGCCGGCGAGGCCCTGGTCGCCCGCGACAGCATCAAGACCCCGCAGGACCTGGTTGGCAAGAAAGTCGCCGTGCCGTTCGTTTCCACCGGCCACTACAGCCTGCTGGCCGCACTGAAAAGCTGGAACATCGACCCGTCCAAGGTACAGATCCTCAACCTCGCACCACCGGCAATCATCGCGGCCTGGAAGCGCGGCGACATCGATGCCACCTACGTCTGGGACCCGGCCCTGGGCGTGGCCAAGGAAAACGGCAAGGTGCTGATCACCTCGGGTGAGCTGGCCGAAAAAGGCGCACCAACCTTCGATGCCTGGATCGTGCGCAAGGACTTCGCCGCCAAGCACCCGGACGTGGTCAAGGCCTTCGCCAAGGTCACCCTCGACGCCTACGCCGACTACCGCAAGGACCCGCAAGCCTGGCTGGCCAACCCGGACAACGTGGCCAAGCTGGCCAAGCTGTCCGGCGCCAAACCGGCTGATATCCCGGTGCTGCTGCAGGGCAACGTCTACCCGCTGGCCGCCGACCAGGCCAAGGAACTGGGCGCCCCCACCACCCAGGCGCTGACCGACACGGCCACCTTCCTCAAGCAGCAAGGCAAGGTCGAAGCGGTGCTGCCGGACTACTCGCCGTACGTCAGCGCACAGTACATCCCCAACTAAGACTGCATTGCACGGAGCCTGCCATGGCCTTGCTCGAACTGGAGCGCATCAGCGCACAGTACCCCGGCGCCACCGCCCCGGTGCTGGCCGACATCAACCTGAGCCTGGGCCCACGCCAGCTGCTGGTGGCCCTGGGGCCATCCGGCAGCGGCAAGACCTCGCTGCTGAACCTGATCGCCGGCTTCGTCGCCCCCAGCGCTGGGCGCATTACCCTCGACGGCCTGCCCGTACAGGGCCCGAGTGCCGAGCGTGGCGTGGTGTTCCAGGATGATGCCCTGCTGCCATGGCAGAACGTGCTGGGCAACGTTGCCTTCGGCCTGGAGCTGGCCGGTGTGCCACGCGCCCAGCGTGAAGCCAAAGCCCGCGAGATGCTGGCGCTGGTCGACCTCGACGGTTTCGGCGATCGACGCATCTGGCAACTGTCCGGCGGCCAGAAGCAGCGCGTGGGCCTGGCCCGGGCGCTGGCCGCCGACCCGCGGGTGCTGTTGATGGACGAACCGTTCGGCGCGCTCGACGCCTTCACCCGTGAACAGATGCAGGAACTGCTGCTGCAGGTCTGGCAGCGCACTGCAAAACCGGTGTTCCTGATTACCCACGACATCGAAGAAGCGGTGTTTCTCGCCAGCGAGCTGGTGCTGCTGGCACCCAACCCCGGCCGCGTGGTCGAGCGCCTGCAACTGGACTTCGGCCAACGCTATGCGGCTGGCGAGTCGGCCCGGGCGATCAAGTCCGACCCACGTTTCATTGAAACCCGCGAGCATGTCCTGGCCCGCGTGTTCTCCCAACGCCAAAGCCTGCAGGAGCGCGCATGAGCAGCCTGGATCTGCCGGTCGCCGGCAAACGCGACAGCCACACCCGGCCCGCCCCCGTGGCGCGCCGCCCATTGTCTACCCGCTGGATCAGCACCCTGACCCTGGCCAGCCTGCTGCTCGCCTGGTGGCTGGTGACTGCCGCCGGCTGGATCGAGCCGTTGTTCCTGCCCTCACCTGGCGACATCCTGGCCAAAGCCTGGGCCCTGCTCACCCAGGGCTACATGGACGCCAGCCTGTGGCAGCACCTGGGCGCCAGCCTGGGCCGCATCGGCCTGGCACTGGGCGCTGCGACCCTGACCGCCATCCCGGTCGGCATCGCCATCGGCTACAACCGCGTGGCCCGCGGCATCCTCGACCCGCTGATCGAGTTCTACCGGCCGATCCCACCGCTGGCCTACCTGCCACTGATCGTCATCTGGTGCGGTATCGGTGAGCTGTCCAAGGTGCTGTTGATCTACCTGGCGATCTTCGCTCCGATCGCCATCGCCACGGCCACCGGCGTGCGCACCGTCGACCCGACCAAGCTGCGCGCGGCGCAGTCGCTGGGCGCGACACGGGTGCAGCTGATTCGCCACGTGATCCTGCCCAGTGCCTTGCCCGACATCCTGACCGGCATCCGCATCGGCCTGGGCGTCGGCTGGTCGACCCTGGTCGCCGCCGAACTGATCGCTGCCACCAGCGGCCTGGGCTTCATGGTGCAGTCGGCGGCGCAGTTCCTGGTAACCGACGTGGTGGTGCTGGGCATCCTGCTGATCGCCCTGATCGCCTTCGCCCTGGAGATGGGCCTGCGCGCCCTGCAACGCAAGCTGGTGCCTTGGCACGGGCAGAGCCACTGAATTCCTGTTGACCACGCCAGCAGCCTGGCGCCTGATTGAAGAGACCGACATGAGCCTGACCATCACCCCCCTCAGCCCGGCGCTCGGCGCGCAGATCAGCGGCGTGGACATCAGCCGCGACATCACTGCCGAACAGCGGGACGCCATCGAGCAGGCGCTGCTTCAGCACCAGGTGCTGTTCTTCCGCGACCAGCCGATCAATCCGCAGCAGCAGGCGCGTTTCGCCGCTCGCTTCGGCGACCTGCACATCCACCCCATCTACCCCAACGTGCCAGAGACTCCGCAGGTGCTGATTCTCGACACGGCGGTCACCGACGTGCGCGACAACGCCGTATGGCACACCGACGTGACCTTCCTGCCGACCCCGGCGCTGGGCGCGGTACTCAGCGCCAAGCAGTTGCCAGCCTATGGTGGCGACACCCTGTGGGCCAGTGGTATCGCGGCGTTCGAAGCCTTGTCGGCGCCACTGCGCCAGATGCTCGATGGCCTGACCGCTACCCATGACTTCACCAAGTCGTTCCCGCTGGAGCGCTTCGGCACCACGGCAGAAGACCTGGCCCGCTGGGAGGCCACCCGGCGTAACAACCCGCCGCTGTCACACCCGGTAGTGCGCACGCACCCGGTCAGTGGGCGCAAGGCGTTGTTCGTCAATGAAGGGTTCACCACGCGCATCAATGAGCTGAGCGAGCTGGAGAGCGAGGCGCTGCTGAAGCTGCTGTTCGCCCATGCGACGCAGCCGGCGTTCAGCATTCGCTGGCGTTGGCAGGAGAATGACGTGGCGTTCTGGGACAACCGCGTGACCCAGCATTTTGCGGTGGATGACTACCGGCCGAACCGGCGGGTGATGCACCGAGCGACCATCCTGGGGGATGCGCCTTTCTGAGGGGCCCAGGGGAGGCCTTCGGCCTCCTTTCGCGACGCAAGGCCGCTCCTACAGGAGATCGCGTTCCCTTGTAAGAGCGGCCTTGCCGGGGCGCCGGACCGGTCGGAAAGGGCCGCAAAGCGGCCCCGGAGATCTAGCGGACCAGGTGCAGGAACTGCATGTGCCGTTCGTACTGGTCGAGGATGTCGTTGATGATCTGCTCCTTGCTGTAGCCCACCAGGTCATAGTTCTGGCTGCCTTCGCTCAGGTGCACCTCGGCCCGGTAGTAACGGCGGTTCCTCAACTCCTGCGTACCCAACCCGCCCAGCGCGAACGACGGCGTGAAGTAGCCGCGCATCTGCACCTGGTAGATGAACGGCTGCTCCTCACCATGGCCAACCTTCAGGCTGACGTTGTCATGGCTCGGGTCATCCTGGGTCACCAGCACCAGGCCCTTCTGCTCGAACACCTCGCGCACATCGGCAATCGCCGGGCGCACCACGTCGTCCATGAAGCGGTACACCTCATCACGCGACGGGAAGTGCACGGCCTGGCTCAGGCGTTGACGCCAGCCACCGCGGCCACGGCGTGACTGGGCGAACGGCGCCAGCGAGTGCATCTGCGCGATCTGCCGCTGGCTTTCCAGGTAGAAGGCCTTGTGCAGCCCCCACATCATGCACAGCAGAATCAGCGAGAACGGCAACGAAGTCAGCACCACCGCAGACTTCAGCGAGTCGATGCTACCGGCGAACAGCAGGCCGCTGGTGATCAGCGCGGTCATCGCGCCCCAGAAAATGCGCAGCCAGTTCGGCCCGTCCTCGTCGGCACCGCCGCCCTTGGCAGACAGGGTCGACAGCACCACGGTGCCGGAGTCGGCCGAGGTAACGAAGAACACAAAACTGATGAACACCGTCACGGCGATCACCACCTTGCTCCACGGGTAGGTTTCCAGCAGCAGGTACAGGCTCATCGACGGGTTGTCCAACGCCGACTGGCCGAGCGCGGTCATGCCGTGGTTGATTACCTGGTCCAGCGCGCTGTTGCCGAATATCGACATCCACGCCAGGGTGAAGCCCAGCGGAATCAGCAACACGCCGAAGACGAACTCGCGGATGGTGCGGCCACGCGAGATACGCGCGATGAACAACCCCACGAACGGCGCCCAGGCAATCCACCAGGCCCAGTAGAACACTGTCCAGCCGCCCAGCCAGTCGCGTTGCTCGCCGTAGGCATAGACGTCGAAGCTCTTGCGCGGCAAGGCGCCCAGGTAATCGCCGAGGTTCTGGATCAAGGTATTGAACAGGTGCTGGGTGGGGCCGGCGAAGAGCACGAACAGCAGCAGCGCGCAGGCCAGGAACAGGTTGATGTCGCTCATCACCCGCACGCCCTTTTCCACACCCGCCACGGCTACCGCTACCGCCGCGCCCATCATCAGCGCGATGAGGATGACCTGCACCCACTGGCTGTGGCTGATGCCGAACAGGTAGTCGAGGCCGGCATTCAGGTGCAGCACACCAAAGCCCATGTCGGCGCCCAGGCCGAACACCGTGGCGATGATGCCAAAGCCGTCCACTGCATAGCCGATCGGGCCGTTGATACGCTTGCCGATCAGCGGATACAGCGCCGAACGCAGGGCCAGCGGCAGGTTATGCCGGTAGGCGAAATAGGCCAGCGCCATGCCGACGAAGGCGAACACGCCCCAGCCGTGCAGGCCCCAGTGCAGGAACAGGATCTGCATCGCCTGGCGCCCGGCCTCGGCAGTGCCCCCTTCGCCCTGGGGCGGGGTGAGCATGTGGGTCAGCGGTTCGGACACGCAGAAGAAGAACAGCGTGATGCTGATGCCGGCGGCGAACAGCATGCCGGCCCATGACAGGTAACTGAACTCGGGCTCGTCGTGGTCGGCGCCCAGCTTGATCTTGCCGTAGCCAGACAACGCAGTGACCACCACGAACACCAGGTACAGAGTCATGGCCAGCATGTAGTACCAGCCGACCGTGTTGGCCGCCCAGTTCTGCGCTGCCAGCAGCCACTCGCCGGCAGCCTGCGGGAAGGCGATGACCACCAGGCCGAACAGGAGAATGAAACTTGCCGCGAAATAGAACACCGGCGGGTTCATGCGGATCTTGCCACTGGCAAGGGATGGGGACGGTGCACTCATGAAACAGGCACCTCGTCGATAGACGTGAGGTTCGGAATGAACGGGTTCAGCAAAGGAATCCTCCTGTTGAACACCGGCAGCGGACCAGCGTTTTTCATTGAACAAGCGTTCAAGTTAAACATGGATCGTCTTTCAAAGCTAACCGGGGCGCCGATTGGCGCCCTCCTGTTCTGGCGCTTTCGCGGGCAAGCCCGCTCCCACCGGGGCATCACACGTTTTGATTACTGTGGGAGCGGGCTTACCTGCGAAGAGGCCGGGACAGGCAATGGTCAGTTCTTGTCCTGGCAATCCAGCTGCAGGTTGGCCTGGGTGATGTTGCTCTCGGCCGGCACACTGCGGGTCAGCCAGACATTGCCACCAATGGTCGAGCCCTTGCCGATGGTAATCCGGCCCAAGATCGTCGCCCCGGCATAGATCACCACGTCATCCTCGACGATCGGGTGGCGCGCCAACCCTTTGTGCAATGTGCCCGACTCATCGCTCGGGAAGCGCTTGGCGCCCAAGGTCACGGCCTGATAGATGCGCACCCGCTCACCGATAATCGCCGTTTCGCCGATCACCACGCCAGTGCCGTGATCGATGAAGAAGCTCTGGCCAATCTGCGCGCCTGGGTGAATGTCGATACCGGTGGCCGAGTGCGCCAGCTCCGAGCTGATGCGCGCCAGCAGCGGCAAACCCGCCTGATAGAGGTGGTGGGCCAGGCGGTGGTGGATGATCGCCAGGATCCCCGGATAGCACAGCAATACTTCATCAACGCTGCGCGCCGCCGGGTCACCGTGGTAGGCCGCCAGCACATCGGTATCGAGCAGCACACGCAGGCCCGGCAAAGCCGCAGCAAACCCCTGGATCAAAGCCAGGGCCTGGGCATCGACAGCAGTCAGGTCGCCCTTGCGCTGGCGCGCGGCATAACGCAACTCCAGGCGCGCCTGCACCAGCAGTGCCGTCAGCGCCGCGTCGAGGGTATGGCCGACGTAGAAGTCCTCGCTCTCTTCACGCAGGTCAACCGGGCCCAGGCGCATTGGGAACAGGGCCCCGCACAGCTGCTCGAGAATCTGCCGCATGGCCTCACGCGAAGGCAACTCGCGCCCGCCCTGCTCGCCTATGCTGCGGCCATTGCGGCTGCGCCATTGCTCGCGGGCACCGCGCAGGCCACTGACGATGCTGTGCAGTTGCCAGTGCCCAGATGATGGTTGTTCGCTCACGCTGTTCTCCTGCCGATGTTGGCCAATCTGTCTTTATGCAATCCACTTTACGGCAAATCCGTCCCTTGGAAAAAACAACGCTTTATTCCATCCTGCGCTAAGTCGGGCATAAGCCGCGATGACGGCCTCAGCATCCTGGCCTAACCTCAAAGCAGCCAAAACCTGGCACGGATCAAAAACGGGAATAACAAAATAAGTTTTTATTATTTCCAGGCCTAACAAGCCAACTCTATAGTCGCCACCCACTACTTCCACAACAAGCGCGGGGCCTGACATGTCGAAATTTGCCAAACCGCTTCTCAACGCCAGCCTGGCCATCCTGCTGGGTGCCGGCCTGCTCGGCCAGGCCTTTGCCGGCGAGCAACTGAAGACCATCCAGGAAAAAGGCGTGATCAACGTGGGCCTGGAAGGCACTTACCCACCGTTCAGCTTCCAGGACGAGAACGGCAAGCTGGCCGGCTTCGAGGTGGAGCTTTCGGAACTGCTGGCCAAGGAGCTGGGGGTCAAGGCCAAGATCCAGCCGACCAAGTGGGATGGCATCCTCGCCGCGCTGGAATCCAAGCGATTGGACGTGGTGGTCAATCAGGTGACCATCTCTGAAGAACGCAAGAAAAAATACGACTTCTCCGAGCCCTACACCGTCTCCGGCATCCAGGCGCTGATCCTGAAGAAGAAAGCCGAGCAGCTGAACATCAAGACTGCGCAAGACCTGGCCGGCAAGAAGGTCGGCGTGGGCCTGGGCACCAACTACGAACAGTGGGTCAAGCAGGACGTGCCGAAAGCCGAAGTGCGCACCTATGAAGACGACCCAAGCAAGTTTGCCGACCTGCGCAACGGCCGCATCGACGCCATCCTGATCGACCGCCTGGCTGCGTTGGAATACGCCCAGAAGGCCAAGGACACTGAACTTGCCGGCGACGCCTTCTCGCGCCTGGAAAGCGGCGTGGCCCTGCGCAAGGGCGAGCCTGAACTGCTGGCAGCAATCAACAAAGCCATCGACAAGCTCAAGGCCGACGGCACGCTGGCCAAGCTGTCCGAGAAATACTTCGGTGCCGATGTCACCAAATGATCGCTGAAAGCCTGCAACTCGTTGCCGACTCCACGCCCTTCCTGCTGAAGGGCGCGGGTTATACGGTGCTGCTCAGTGTTGGCGGCATGTTCTTCGGCCTGGTGCTGGGCTTTGCCCTTGCGCTGATGCGGCTGTCGAAGATCCTGCCGCTGAACTGGCTGGCCCGGGTCTATGTTTCGTTCTTCCGTGGCACGCCGCTGTTGGTGCAGCTGTTCGTGATCTACTTCGGCATGCCGCAGATCGGCATCGAGCTCGACCCGATCCCTGCCTCGCTGATCGGCCTGTCGCTGAACATGGCGGCCTACATCTGCGAAATCCTGCGTGCGGCGATCTCCTCGATCGACCGTGGCCAGTGGGAAGCTGCGGCCAGCATCGGCATGACCCGCACCCAGGCCATGCGCCGGGCGATCCTGCCCCAGGCGCTGCGCACCGCATTGCCGCCACTGGGCAACAGCTTCATCTCACTGGTCAAGGACACCGCGCTGGCAGCGACCATCCAGGTGCCCGAGCTGTTCCGCCAGGCGCAGCTGATCACGGCGCGCACCTTCGAAGTGTTCACCATGTACCTGGCCGTTGCCGTGATCTACTGGATACTCTGCAGCATCCTCGCGCACTTCCAGAACCGCATGGAAGCGCGGGTCAACCAGCACGACCAGGAGCAATGAGATGATCGTCGCCAAAGGCCTGACCAAGCAGTTCAAAGGCCAGACCGTGCTCAACGGTATCGACCTGACCGTGCAACCCGGTGAAGTGGTAGCCATCATCGGCCCCAGCGGCTCGGGCAAGACCACCTTCCTGCGCTGCCTCAACCTGCTGGAAACCCCAGATGCCGGGCAGATCCAGATCGGCGCCATCAGCATCGATGCAAATCGCCCGCTCGGCGGCCAGCAAAGTGCGATCCGCCACCTGCGCCAGCAGGCTGGCTTCGTGTTCCAGAACTTCAACCTGTTCCCTCACCGCACCGCCCTGGAAAACGTCATCGAGGGCCCGGTGATCGTCAAGAAGACGCCGCGTGATCAAGCCCTCGAACTCGGCCGGCGGCTGCTGGCCAAGGTCGGCTTGGCGGGCAAGGAAGACGCCTACCCACGGCGCCTTTCCGGCGGCCAGCAGCAACGCGTGGCGATTGCCCGCGCACTGGCCATGGAGCCTGAAGTCATCCTGTTCGACGAACCCACTTCGGCGCTCGACCCGGAGCTGGTCGGTGAAGTGCTGGCGACCATCCGCGGCCTGGCCGAGGAAAAGCGCACCATGATCATCGTCACCCACGAAATGAGCTTTGCCCGGGATGTGGCGAACCGGGTGATCTTCTTCGACAAGGGCGTGATCGTGGAACAGGGCGACGCCAAGGCGCTGTTTGCCAACCCGAAGGAAGAACGTACCCGGCAGTTCCTGCGCAAGTTCCTCGGGACTGCCGCTTCCGAATAAATCCTCTGCGGCCTCTTCGCGGGTAAACCCGCTCCCACAGATACTCCACAGTATTCAAACCTGTGCGGTCCCCTGTGGGAGCGGGTTTACCCGCGAAAGGGCCGGAGCATCCACAGCAATTCCCTCTCTTCTATGTATATTCCAAAGAGTTAGTTCATAAACTTTTAATAAGCCATTATGGTATATAAACCGGACCACCGGACCAGCAAACGTTGTCGCCATCAGCTGAAGCGACGCATCCACTTTGTGAGGTTCGGTTCTGATGACCACCCAGCCAAATACCCGATTCCACAGCGACCTCGACAGCTCGCCCCTGCTGCTGCCGGCCAAGGTCCTGCGCAATGACGCCGAAGCCCTGCAAGCCGCCCATGAGCTGGCCGCCATTGCCCGCGAGCAGGCCGCCCGTCGCGACCAGCAACGCAAGCTGCCTTGGGCAGAAATCGAACAGTTCACCCGCAGCGGCCTGGGCAGCATCAGCGTACCGAAGGCCTATGGCGGCCCAGACGTTTCGTTCGCAACCGTCGCCGAGGTGTTCCGCCTGATCAGCGCCGCCGACCCGGCCCTGGGGCAAATCCCGCAAAACCAGTTCGGCATGCTGCAACTGCTGCGCCTGACCGCTACCGAAGCCCAGCAGGCGCTGATCTTCCGCAGCGTGCTGGACGGCTGGCGCATCGGCAACGCCGGCCCCGAGCGCGGCACCAAAGACACCCTGACGCTCAAGGCCAGAATCACCCACAGCGCTGACGGCTATCGCATCAGCGGTGAGAAGTTCTACTCCACAGGCGCCCTGTTCGCCCATTGGGTGGCGGTCAAGGCGCTGGACGACGAAGGCCGACAGCGCCTGGCCTTTGTCCGTCGCGGCAGCCCTGGGCTGCGCATCGTCGACGACTGGTCCGGCTTCGGCCAGCGCACAACGGCCAGCGGTACCGTGCTGCTCGATCAGGTGCCGGTGGATGCCGAACTGGTCATCGACAACTGGCGCCAGCGGGACCTGCCCAATATCCAGGGTGCGGCCTCGCAGCTGATTCAGGCGGCCATCGATGCCGGCATCGCCGAGGCAGCCATCGACGATGCCATCGCCTTCGTCCGTGAGAAATCCCGGCCCTGGATCGAAGCCAAGGTCGAGCGCGCCAGCGAAGACCCGTACGTGATTGCCGATATCGGCCGCCTGAAGCTCGAACTGCACGCTGCAGAGGCGCTGTTGCGCAAGGCTGCGCGCGTACTCGACGAGGTCAATGCCGGGCCGATCGATGCTGACGCCGCAGCGCGGGCGTCGATTGCCGTGGCCGAAGCCAAGGTGCTGACCACCGAGATCTCGCTGCAAGCCAGCGAGAAACTGTTCGAGCTGGCTGGCAGCCGCGCGAGCCTGGCCGAGTTCAACCTCGACCGGCACTGGCGCAATGCCCGGGTGCACACCCTGCACGACCCGGTGCGCTGGAAGTACCACGCGGTTGGCGCTTACCACCTCAACGGCACCCTGCCCGCCCGGCATTCCTGGATCTGATTTGAGGGCCTCGGGGGCTGCCTTGCAGCCCTTTCGCGACACAAGGCCGCTCCTACAGGCGATCGCGGTTCCTTGTAGGAGCGCCCTTGCGTCGCGAAAGGGCCGCAGAGCGGCCCCATGGCCCCGGAGAACACCATGACTACATCCGTTATCACCAGCGACGCCCAGGCACTTTCCGTCGCTGAACACATCGCTCAGCAACTCAAACGCGACAGCGCCCTGCGCGACCGCGAACGCCGCCTGCCCCACGCCGAACTGGCGCTGTTCACCCGCTCCGGCCTGTGGGCCATCAGTGTGCCCAAGGCCTTCGGCGGCGCGGGCGTGTCCAACGTCACCCTGGCCCAAGTCATCGCCCGCATCGCCCAAGCCGATGCTTCGCTCGGCCAGATCCCGCAGAACCACTTCTATGCCCTGGAAGTGCTGAGGGTGAACGGCAGCCCCGAGCAGCAACAGCGCCTTTATGCCGAAGTGCTGGCAGGCCGCCGCTTCGGCAACGCCCTGGCCGAGCTGGGCACGAAAACCGCCCACGACCGCACCACCCGCCTGACCCGTGATGGCACCGGTTACCGCATAAACGGCCGCAAGTTCTACGCCACCGGCGCGCTCTACGCCCAGCGTATTCCGACCTCGGTGATTGACGATCAAGGCCGCCAGCAGTTGGCCTTTGTCCCAGCCGACAGCCAGGGCCTGCAGGTAATCGACGATTGGAGCGGCTTCGGCCAGCGCACCACCGGCAGCGGTTCGGTGACTTTCGACAACGTCTGGGTCGATGCTGGCGACGTGGTGCCCTTCCAGAGCGCTTTCGAGCGCCCGACCCCGGTGGGCCCGCTGGCGCAGATTCTCCACGCAGCCATCGACACCGGTATCGCCCGCGCCGCCCTGGATGATGCTCTGCATTTCGTGCGCACACGCAGCCGGCCATGGGTCGACTCCGGCCTGGACAAGGCCAGCGATGACCCGCTGACCCTGAAAAGCTTCGGCCAACTGGTGATCCGCCTGCATGCCGCTGAAGCGCTGCTCGAACGCGCCGGCGAATTCCTCGACCACGCCCAGGCCGACAGCAACACCGACAGCGTCGCCGCCGCTTCGATTGCCGTGGCCGAAGCACGGGCGATCAGCACGGAAGTATCCCTCGCCGCCGGCACCACCCTGTTCGAACTGGCCGGCAGCCAGGCCACCCTGGCCGAGCACAACCTTGACCGCCACTGGCGCAACGCCCGCGTGCACACCCTGCACGACCCGGTGCGCTGGAAGTACCACGCCATCGGCAACTACTACCTGAACAACACCAACCCACCGCGCCGGGGGACCATCTGATGGCCAAGCAGATCCTGCTCAATGCCTTCAACATGAACTGCATCGGGCACATCAACCACGGCCTGTGGACCCACCCACGGGACACCTCGACCCAGTACAAGACCCTGGAATACTGGACCGACCTGGCACGCCTGCTGGAGCGCGGGCTGTTCGATGGCCTGTTCATCGCCGATATCGTCGGCACCTATGACATCTACGGCAACGCCGTCGACGTGACCCTCAAGGAGTCGATCCAGCTGCCGGTCAACGACCCGCTGCTGCTGGTTTCGGCCATGGCCGCCGTCACCCGCAACCTGGGCTTCGGCCTCACCGCCAACCTGACCTACGAAGCGCCGTACCTGTTCGCCCGGCGCCTCTCCACCCTCGATCACCTGAGCAACGGCCGGGTCGGCTGGAACATCGTTACCGGTTACCTCGACAGCGCCGCCCGTGCCATGGGCCTGGCGCAGCAGCCCGAGCATGACCGCCGCTACGACCAGGCCGATGAATACCTGCAGGTGTTGTACAAGCTGCTGGAAGGCAGCTGGGCCGATGACGCCGTGGTCAACGATCGCCAACGCCGGGTGTACGCCGAGCCGGGCAAGGTGCGCAAGGTGCAACACCAGGGCGAGTTCTACAAGGTCGAGGGCTACCACCTGTGCGAACCCTCGCCACAACGCACGCCGGTACTGTTCCAGGCGGGCAGCTCGCCTCGTGGCCTGGCGTTTGCCGGTAACCATGCCGAGTGCGTGTTCATCAGCGGCCAGGATAAAGCCGGCACCCGCGCCCAGGTCGACAAGGTGCGCGCGGCCGCCCAGGCCGCCGGCCGCGATCCGCAGGCAGTGAAAGTGTTCATGGGCATCACGGTGATCGTCGCGCCCACCGAGCAGCAGGCGCAGGCCAAGTACGCCGAGTACCTGCAACATGCCAGCGCGGAAGCCGGCGTGGCCCACTTCGCGGCCTCTACCGGCATCGACTTTGCCACATACGGGCTGGACGAGCCCATTGGTGCAAGCAAAGGCAACGCCATCCAGTCGGCCACCCGCCAGTTGCAGGACAACGCCTGGACCCGCCGCCGCCTGCTGGAGCAGCACGCCCTCGGCGGGCGCTATGTAACCCTGGTCGGCGCGCCGGATCAGGTAGCCGAACAGCTGATCGCCTGGATCGACGACACCGGCCTGGACGGCTTCAACCTGACCCGCACCGTCACCCCGGAAAGCTATGAGGACTTTATCGAGCTGGTGGTCCCGCAACTGCAGCAGCGTGGCCGTTACAAGACCGCCTACGCCGACGGCACCCTGCGCCAGAAGCTGTTCGCCAGCGCTCACCCGCACCTGCCCGCCGACCACCCCGGTTCCGCCTACCGCAACACCCACATCCCTGCCCCGACTGGAGCCCTGCACCATGCTTGAAAAACTGTTCCGGCCCGTCGCGGCCATCGCCATCACCCTCGGCCTGTCTGCCAGCGCCTTCGCTGCCGAACCGCTGAAAATCGGCACCACCGCAGCCTTCGCCATCCCCCTGGAGGCGGCGGTGGAGGAAGCCCACAAGCAAGGCCTGGAAGTGAAGCTGATCGAGTTCAGCGACTGGATCGCGCCGAATGTCAGCCTGAATAGCGGCGACATCGACGTGAACTACTTCCAGCACATCCCCTTCCTGGAGAACGCCAAGGCTGCAGCCGGCTTCAACCTGGTGCCCTATGCCCCAGGCATCATCAACAACGTCGGCCTTTACTCGAAGCGTTACAAGAGCTTCGCCGAACTGCCCGAGGGCGCCAGCGTGGCCATCGCCAACGACCCGATCAACAGCGGCCGTGGCCTGCAGCTGCTGGCCAAGGCCGGCTTGATTACCCTCAAGCCGGGTGTCGGCTACAAGGCCACCGAGGACGACATCGTCGCCAACCCGAAGAAGCTCAAGATCCTGCAGGTCGAAGCCGTGCAGCTGGTGCGCGCCTATGACGACGCCGACCTGGTCCAGGGCTACCCGGCCTACATCCGCCTGGCCAACACGTTCGATGCCACTTCGGCGTTGCTGTTCGATGGCCTGGAAAACAAGGAGTACGTGATTCAGTTCGTCATCCGCCCGCAGAGCAAGGATGACCCGCGCCTGGCCAGGTTCGTCGATATCTACCAGCACTCGCCTGCCGTGCGTTCGGCACTGAACAAGGCCCATGGCAGCCTGTACCAGGCCGGTTGGGAAGGCTGACATGAGCCAGGCCAACGCGCTCAGGGCGCCCACCGCACAACCATCGCCGCCAACGGCCAGGGAGCAGGCCCTGCGCCCGGAGGTCAACGACGCCCATGTCCGTTTCATCGGGCTGGGCAAGACCTACCCTGGCCAGCAACAACCCGCGCTGCAAGGCATCGACCTGAACATCCGCCGTGGTGAAATCTTCGGCATCATCGGCCGCAGTGGCGCTGGCAAGTCGTCGCTGCTGCGCACCATCAACCGCCTCGAACAGCCGAGCCAGGGGCGCGTGCTGATCGACCAGGTAGACATCGCGCCATTCGATGAGGACCACCTGGTGGCGCTGCGCCGGCGCATCGGCATGATCTTCCAGCACTTCAACCTGATGTCAGCCAAGACCGTGTGGCAGAACGTCGAGTTGCCGCTGAAGGTGGCGGGTATTGCCAAGGCCGAGCGCCAGCGCAAGGTCCGTGAGTTGTTGGAGCTGGTTGGCCTGCAGGAAAAACATCACGTCTATCCGGCGCAGCTGTCCGGCGGGCAGAAGCAACGGGTCGGCATCGCCCGGGCCTTGGTGCATGATCCCGAGATTCTGCTGTGCGACGAAGCCACCTCGGCGCTGGACCCCGAGACCACGGCGTCGATCCTCGAACTGCTGCGCGACATCAACCGGCGCCTGGGCCTGACCGTGGTGCTGATCACCCACGAAATGGCGGTGATCCGCGACATCTGCCAGCGCGTGGTGGTGCTGGAACGTGGCGCAATCGTCGAACAAGGCGAAGTCTGGCGCGTGTTCGGCAGCCCACGTCATGAGGTCACCCGCACCCTGCTCGCGCCGTTGCAGACCAAACTGCCTGCGGCTTTGCAGGCAAGCCTGCGCGCCAGCCCGGTGGGCCGTGACAGTGCGCTGGTGCTCAAGCTCACCCTGCTCGGCGAGCCCGCGCTGTCGGACCTGTTCGCGGAGTTGGGCGGGCGCGTGCGCCTGCTCCAGGGGGGTGTGGAGACCATCGGCGAGCATGCGCTCGGGCAGCTGATCCTGTCGATACAGGGCTCACCGCACGACACGCACCAATTGCTCGAACGCGCCCGCCGCTGGGCTGAAGACGTGGAGGTACTGGGCCATGTGGTTTGATCGCTTGCTCGAAGGCCTGCTCGACACCCTGCTGATGGTTGGCGTGTCGTCGCTGGTCGCGCTGCTGGTAGGTGTGCCGATGGCGGTGCTGCTGGTCACCAGCGACAAAGGCGGCATCTTCGAGGCACCCTTGCTGAACCGGGTGCTGGGTGCCTTCGTCAACCTGTTCCGCTCGATCCCGTTCCTGATCCTGATGGTTGCGCTGATCCCCTTCACCCGGCTGGTGGTGGGAACTACCTACGGCGTCTGGGCCGCCGTGGTGCCACTGACCATCGCCGCCACACCGTTTTTCGCACGGATTGCCGAGGTGAGCTTGCGCGAGGTC
Organism: Pseudomonas sp. URMO17WK12:I7; assembly: GCF_003269045.1. Lineage (NCBI taxonomy): Bacteria > Pseudomonadati > Pseudomonadota > Gammaproteobacteria > Pseudomonadales > Pseudomonadaceae > Pseudomonas > Pseudomonas sp. URMO17WK12:I7. The sequence continues at coordinate 277,838 of NZ_QLTL01000007.1, forward strand.
GACCATGGCCTGGTCGAGGCGGCGCAAGCCATGGGTTGCCGGCGCTGGCATATCGTCTGGCATGTGCTGCTGCCCGAGGCGCTGCCGGGGATTGTCGGTGGGTTCACCATTACCTTGGTGACGCTGATCAACTCGTCGGCCATGGCCGGGGCGATTGGCGCGGGGGGGCTGGGGGATATTGCCTATCGGTATGGCTATCAACGCTTTGACAGCCAGATCATGCTGACCGTGATTGCCATGCTGGTGGCCTTGGTGGGGCTGATCCAGCTAAGTGGCGACCGCTTGGCGAAAGGTTTGAACAAGCGCTGAGGGGCCCGTCGCAACATCTTCTGCGCCTGTGAGACCGAGCGCCGCGCGGGCGGCGCTCGGTCTCACAGGCGCAGAACAAATTCAGCCGTACCTCTCAGCCCCAGTGCAGATCCCCAGCCGGCACCGGCCGCCCGAACCAGTACCCCTGCCCCAGCTGGCACTGCTGCTCCAGCAGGAACCGCGCTTGCTCGGACTGTTCGATGCCCTCGGCATGCACCTGCATGCCCATGCTCCGCGCCAGGGCAATGATCACCCGCACAATCGCGATGTCATCATCATCCAGCGGCAAGCCGGCGACAAAGCCCTGGTCGATCTTCAGCTTCTGCACCGGCAAGCGCTTGAGCCGCAGCAACGACGAATACCCCGTGCCGAAATCATCGATTGCCAGATTCAGGCCTAGCTCACGCAGACGATGCAGTTGCTCCAGCGCCACCTCCGGGTCTTCCATCACCGCACTCTCGGTCACCTCCAGCTCCAGCAGTGCCGGGTCCAGGCCCGTCTCGTGCAGCACGTCCGCCACCTGCCGGTACAACTCGCGCTGGCCGAACAAGCGGCTGGAAATATTGACGGCAACGAATTCCAGCGCGCGTCCTTGTTCCTGCCACTGAACCATCTGCCGGCAAGACTCACGCAACACCCAGGCATCGACCTCGGCAATCAGCCCGGTACGCTCGGCGATCGGGATGAACTCGCCAGGCGGCACCAGCCCACGCTCCGGGTGTTGCCAACGCACCAGCGCCTCGACACCGACCATCTTCGCCGTGAACAGGTCATGCACCGGCTGGAAGAACACCCGCAGCTCATCCTTGGCCAGCGCCCGGCGCAGCTCACTCGCGGTTTCCACCCGGTGCTGGGCGTGGGCAGTCAGCTCTTCGGTGTACAGCGCGTAGCAGGCACGCCCATTACCCTTGGCCTTGAACAGCGCCGAATCGGCATTGCGCAGCAGTTGCTCGGCGCTCAGGGCGTCGTTGGGGAACAGGCTGATACCTACGCTGGCACTGATGAACAGGCGGTGGCCATCGAACTCGAAGGGTTCACGCATACGCTCGATGATGCCTTGCGCCAGCTTGCCGGCCTGACCGACCTGCTGGCAGTTCTCGGCCAGCACACCGAATTCGTCACCGCCCAGGCGCGCCAGGGTCACGGTGTTGCCCACGGTCTCACGCAGGCGTTCGCCGACCAGTTTGAGCAACTGGTCGCCAATGGTATGGCCAAGGCCGTCGTTGATGCTCTGAAAGTGGTCCAGGTCGAGCAGCAGCAAGGCGCAGCCACGCTTGTTGGCCTGCGCCGCAGCCAGCGCCTGCTCGGCGCGGTCGTTGAACAACAGGCGGTTGGGCAGGCCAGTGAGCGGGTCATGGTGGGCCAGGTAAGCCAGTTCCTGCTCGGTATGCCTGATCGCACTGATGTCGCTGAACACCGCCACGTAATGGCTCAGCTCACCGCTGTCATCGTGGATGGCGCAGATCGTCTGCCATTGCGGATAGATTTCACCGCTTTTACGGCGGTTCCAGATCTCGCCGCTCCACTCGCCCTTTTCGGCCAGCGCGGCATAAATCTGCTGATAGAACGGCACGCCGTGGCGGCCCGACTTGAACTTGCTCGGGCGCTGACCCAACACTTCGTCCTGCTGGTAGCCGGTAATGCGCATGAAGGCGCGGTTGACGTGCACGATCAGGCCTTGGCGGTCAGTCACCAACACTCCCTCCAGCGTGCTGTCGAACACCGCCGCGGCCATGCGCAGGCGCTCACGGTCCTCGCTGCGCAGACGCGCACCGACACCGATGAAGTTGAGCAGGCGCGCGCGGGACACGAAGATCAGCAAGGCACTGACCAGCACCCACACCACCACGTTGATCTGCCGGCCCACGGTCAGCGCCAGGGGGTCGTCAGTCATACTGTGCAGGACCACCTCGGCCAGCACCAGCCAGAGGAACGAGAGCACCACATACAGCGCGGCCATGCGCAAGGCGTCGCGAACGGAAACAGACATGTCGGGGGGGAAAGCCCATAAAAAAGGATGGGGCATTATAAAGGCTGAAACATGCCGTGACTTCCTATCTGAAAGGGTGACTGGTTTTATTTCCCCGCCAAGGGATAATCACACCTTTCTCCCTGCATTCCCGAGGGCATCTACACCTATGTGGTACAACGGTCTGCTCGACTTGTCGGCCTGGCAACTGGTTGGCGTCACCCTGCTGATGACCCACGTGACCATCGTCAGCGTCACTATCTACCTGCATCGCTACTCCGCCCACCGTGCGCTGGCGCTCAATGGTGCGCTCAAGCATTTCTTCCGCTTCTGGCTGTGGCTGACCACGGCACAGAACACCCGCGAATGGACGGCCGTGCACCGCAAGCACCACGCCAAGTGCGAAACCCCGGACGACCCGCACAGCCCGGTCTACAAGGGCCTTGGCACAGTGCTGCGCAAAGGGGCCGAACTCTACCGCGAAGAGGCACGCAACCCAGAGACCCTGCGCATCTACGGCAAGAACTGCCCGGAAGACTGGATCGAGCGCCACCTCTACTCACGCTACAAGCTCGGCGGCATCGTGCTGATGGCGGTCATCGACCTGCTGCTGTTCGGCACCATCGGCATCACCATCTGGGCGGTGCAGATGATGTGGATTCCGTTCTGGGCCGCCGGCGTGGTCAACGGCCTGGGCCACGCGGTCGGCTATCGCAATTTCGAATGCCGCGACGCCGCCACCAACCTGGTGCCGTGGGGTATCGTCATCGGCGGCGAAGAGCTGCACAACAACCACCACACCTACCCCAACTCGGCCAAGCTCTCGGTCAAGCGCTGGGAGTTCGACATGGGCTGGGCCTGGATCCGTGTGTTCTGCCTGCTGCGCCTGGCCAAGGTGCAACGCGTGGCGCCCATCGCCCACCGGGTCGAGGGCAAGGCCAGCCTGGACATGGACACTGCCATGGCCATCCTCAACAACCGCTTCCAGATCATGGCCCAGTACCGCAAGCTGGTGATCGCCCCGCTGGTCAAGCAGGAGCTGGCCAAGGTCGACGCCTCGGTACGCCACCGCTTCCGCCGTGCCAAGCGCTTGCTGTCGCGTGAAACCAGCCTGCTCGAAGACCGCCACCACGTGCGCATCGAAAGCATGCTAGCCCACAGCCAGGCCCTGAAGACCATCTACGAGAAGCGCCTGGCCCTGCAACAGATCTGGGCCCGCACCAGCGCCAACGGCCACGACATGCTGGCGGCCATGAAGGACTGGGTACACGAGGCCGAGGCCAGCGGTATCCATGCCCTGCACGACTTCGCAGCTCAGCTGAAAACCTACTCCCTGCGTCCCACCGGCGCCTGATAGCCGCTGATCGGCACGCCCCGCAACGGGGCGTGCCTGCAGGAACTTCCCCCCTGAAAATCCACTCAAACCGTGCATCGTCCGCGTGGCGGGCCGGTTCGTGGCCGCGCGCCCTATCAATGAGAACTGCTCCGTGCTCATGGCCAAGAACCTACCTCCATCCTTGTCAGGTACCCCGCCTCCTGAAGCTGCACAAACCTTGCTGGCTCTGCTCCACGCCCAGGGCGAAGTTGCCCGCCTGAGTGAACGCGAACAGCTGTACAGCTCGCTGCTCGACAGCGTCAACGCCGTGCTCTGGGCCTTCGACTGGGAAACCCGTCAGGTGCTCTACGTCAGCCCCGCCTACGAACGTATCTTCGGTCGACCGGCCAGCCTGGTGCTGGCCGACTACAACGAATGGCGCGACAGCATCTACCCTGACGACCTGGAGTTCGCCGAGCGCAGCCTGGCCCAGGTACTGCTCAAGGGCGCAGTGGAAGACCGCGAATACCGCATCCTCAACGCCAATGGCCAGGTGCGCTGGCTCAGTGACAAGTGCTACATCAACCAGCAGAGCGAAGATGACCGGGTGATCATTGTCGGCATCGCCGAGGACATCACTGAAAAGAAGCAACTGGAAAGCGAACTGCAGCGCCTGGCCACCACCGATGTGCTGACCCAGAGCAGCAACCGGCGGCACTTCTTCGAGTGCGCCCAGCAGGCCTTCGACAGCGCCCGAGAAGACGGCACGCCATTGGCTTTCCTGCTGATGGACATCGACGACTTCAAGCGAATCAACGACAGCTACGGGCACCAGGAAGGCGACCAGGTGCTGCAGCGCATCGCCGACAGCGGCAAGGCCGTATTACGCCGTGGCGATCTGTTCGGGCGTATCGGTGGAGAGGAGTTCGCGGCGGTATTTCCGGGATGCAATGCACAGGTGGCCGAACAGATCGCCGAGCGACTGCAGCGGGAAATCCAGCGGCAGAGCTTCAGCCATGGCGATGAGGCGTACAGTGTGACGGTGAGCCAGGGGCTAACCGGGCTGACCGATGAAGACGAATCGCTGGACAGCGTGTTCGCCCGTGCCGATGCGGCGATGTACCGGGCCAAGCGGCAGGGCAAGAACCGGATAGTCCGTGGCTGAAAGGGGCGCGAAGCGGCCCCGAAATCTCAAGTCGAAGCGGGTTCTTCAGGAGCAGGTGGTGCCTCCCCCTGCGGCTTCACCTCAGGGTTGTCCACTTTGCGCAACCGGCTGAGCTCAGCCAGCCCAACCTTCAGCAAGCGCGCGGTCTTGTTGCTGGCCACCTTCTCCAACCCCTGACCCGCCGGCAGGCGAGCCAATTGCCCGGCCAGGTTCAAGGCCAGGATCTCCCGTGAATACACCCCGCCACCCAGCTGATAGATCGCCGCGATCAGCTCGCGCAGGCTCAGCGGCAGGCGCCAGCGGGTGCGCAACGCCGAGCCGAATGCCGCGCCGAATTCATTGAGCGACAGCTGCACGCGGTCCTCGTCCAGCTCACCACCGGCCAGGCGCCACTCCTGCAGGCTGCGCAACACCGCCAGATCGCCCAGGCAATGCAGCAGGCCGGCGCAGTAACAGCGCTCCTGGTCCAGCTCGAGCATCCGCGCCAGTGAGCGGGCGTACTCGGCGGTGTGCAGCGAAAGGTTCCAGTAATGGGTAGCATGTTGCGTCAGCAGCGGGTCGCTCAGGCGCGCACTGCGCTTGAGGGTGAGGCCCAGGATGAGGTTCATGCTCTGGGTGCTTCCGAGCTTGTTCAGCGCCTGCATCAGCGTCTGCACAGGTGCATCACGGTGTAGGCCGGCACTGTTGGCAGCGGCGATGAGCACAGCCGTGATCTGCGGGTCGTCACGCACTTCCTCTTCGAGCACCTTGAGGTTCAGGCCCTGAGGGTTGAGCGCACGCTTGATCGCCACCTGCACGTCGGCAAACAGCGGCCCACCATCGGCGGTGGCACGGCGCTGTTCGAGGTAGGCCGGCAGGCTGGCGCCCGGCTGCAGCGGCGGCACCGGGCAGGCGATCTGCTCGCCCACGGCCAGCAAAAGCTCTTCAAGGCTCTTGCGCAGCTTGTCCAGGTTCAGTGGCTTGCTCAGGTAAGCCGTAGGGTGCAGCGGCAACGCTTCGCGCACGCTGGCGCTGTCGCTGCGCTCGCTCATGAGAATGAACGGCAGCCCCGGGCCCTTGGCGCGCACTTTGCGCAGCAGGTCGAGGCCATCCAGGCCTGCCAGTTCGCGGGCCGCGATGATCAGGTCGGGTTTGTTGGCCAGCGCCGTGAGCGCCTGCGAGCCGTCGGCGCAGACCTGCAAGCGGGCATCGCAACGCACGCTGAGCAGCATTTCGCTCAACATTTCACGTACCCAAGGGTCGCCTTCGGCGATCAGCACGCACGGTGGGGTGGGGTCTGCAGCACTCATGGCCAACTCCTGAAAATCCCTGACACACAGTCCTTCGCAGCTTCCAAGGCAAATCCTTCCACAACCATAGCGCCATGAGGCATTTCTGGGCACAAAAAAAACCCGCCTAAGCGGGTTTTTTTATGAAGCGCATCACATCAGGCGAGTTCAGCGAAGCACTCTTCGATGATGGCCAGGCCTTTGTCCAGCAGCGCGTCTTCGGCGGTCAGCGGAACCAGGATACGCAGGACGTTGCCGTAGGTGCCGCAGGACAGCAGGATCAGACCCTTGTCGCGCGCCTTGGCCACAACCTGGGCAACGGCAGCAGCGTTCGGGGTGTGGGTGCCTTTTTCGAAGACTTCCACAGCGATCATCGAGCCCAGACCACGAACATCGCCGATGATCGGGTGCTTTTCCTGGATCTTGCGCAGGCCAGTGGTCAGGTGCTCACCGACAGCCTTGCTACGGTCCAGCAGCTTCTCTTCCTCGAACACCTGGATAACGGCCAGAGCCGCCGCGCAGGCGATTGGCGAGCCAGCGTAGGTACCGCCCAGGCCGCCCGGAGCGATGGCGTCCATGATCTCGGCCTTGCCGCACACACCGGCCAGCGGGAAGCCGCCAGCGATGGACTTGGCGAAGGTGGTCAGGTCAGGCGCGACGCCCATTTGTTCCATGGCGAAGAAGGTGCCGGTACGGCCAGCGCCGGTCTGCACTTCGTCGGCGATCAGCAGGATGCCGTGCTTGTCGCACAGTTCGCGCAGACGCTTCATCAGCTCTTTCGGCGCAGGCAGGAAGCCGCCTTCGCCTTGTACTGGCTCGAGGATGATCGCGGCGATGTCGCGCGGCTCGGCGTCGTTCTTGAAGATGCGCTCGACCGAAGCGATGGCGTCGTCAACGCTGACACCGTGCAGCTCGCTCGGGAACAGGGCGCGGAAGATGCCGCCTGGCATCAGGCCCATGCCAGCGGAGTACGGCACGACCTTGCCGGTCAGGCCCAGGGTCATCATGGTACGGCCGTGGTAACCGCCGGTGAAGGCGATCACGCCAGCGCGGCCAGTGGCGGCACGGGCGATCTTGACGGCGTTTTCAACGGCTTCGGAGCCGGAGGTGACCAGCAGGGTCTTCTTGTCGAAGTCGCCTGGGACCAGCTTGTTGATCTTTTCGCACAGCTCTACGTACGGTTCGTAGGCCAGCACCTGGAAGCAGGTGTGGCTGACTTTGGTCAGCTGCTCTTGCACAGCTGCAACCACTTTCGGGTGCAGGTGGCCAGTGTTCAGTACTGCGATGCCGCCGGCGAAGTCGATCAGTTCGCGGCCTTCAACGTCGATCACCGTAGCGTTCTTCGCGGACTCGACGAAGATCGGGTGGATTTGGCCGACGCCACGTGGGACGGCGGCTACACGACGTTGCATCAAGGATTCGTTGGTCTTGCTCATAATGCCCTCATTTGCGCCGATCAGCGGCGCTTTTATTCGGGGGTGGCTGGGAGTGCTCGCGAACAGTATTCGTTGATCGACTGCCGTAAACGCCCTGGCCACCAGGTACTGCGATGTCAAAAAGGCCAGCGAGACGTCGCTCTCGCGCCCCGCTGGCAGAGGTAAAACCGTTTACCCGGCGATCAGACGCTGATGCACAGGTATTTGATTTCGAGGTAGTCCTCGATACCGTATTTGGAACCTTCACGGCCCAGGCCCGAAGCCTTGATACCGCCGAATGGCGCGACTTCGTTGGAGATCAGGCCGGTGTTGATACCCACCATGCCGTATTCCAGGGCCTCGGCGACACGGAACACACGGCTCATGTCACGGGCATAGAAGTACGAGGCCAGGCCGAACTCGGTGTCGTTGGACATGGCGATGACTTCGGCTTCGTCTTTGAAGCGGAACAGCGGCGCCAGTGGGCCGAAGGTCTCTTCTTTGGCGACAGCAGCGGTTTTCGGCACGTCGACCAGGATGGTCGGCTCGAAGAAGTTGCCTTCGATCAACTTGCCACCGGACAGCACCTTGGCGCCTTTGCCAACGGCGTCTTCGATGTGTTCCTGGACCTTGGCGACAGCCTTGCCGTCGATCAGCGGGCCAGTGGTGGTGCCTTCTTCCAGGCCGTTACCGATCTTCAGCTTGGCGACAGCAGCGGCCAGCTTCTGGGCGAACGCGTCGTAGACGCCGTCCTGCACGTAGATGCGGTTGGCACAGACGCAGGTCTGGCCGTTGTTACGGTACTTGGAGATGATCGCGCCCTCGACTGCCTTGTCCAGGTCGGCGTCGTCGAACACGATGAACGGGGCGTTGCCACCCAGTTCCAGGGAAACCTTCTTGATGTCCTTGGCGCATTCTTCCATCAGCTGGCGACCGATTTCGGTCGAGCCGGTGAAGGACAGTTTGCGTACCAGGGAGTTGCCGGTCAGTTCGCCGCCAACTTCGCCAGCGCTGCCGGTAACGACGCTCAGCACACCAGCCGGGATGCCGGCGCGGGTGGCCAGCTCGACCAGGGCCAGGGCGGAGTATGGGGTCTGCGAAGCAGGCTTGAGCACCATGGTGCAGCCAGCGGCCAGGGCAGGGCCGGCTTTACGGGTGATCATCGCGGCCGGGAAGTTCCACGGGGTGATGGCCGCGGTAACGCCGATTGGCTGCTTGATGACGATCAGGCGCTTGTCTGGCTGGTGACCTGGGATGGTGTCACCGTAGACGCGCTTGGCTTCTTCGGCGAACCACTCGATGAACGAGGCCGCGTAGGCGATTTCGCCCTTGGCTTCGGCCAGCGGCTTGCCTTGTTCGGTGGTCATCAGGCGAGCCAGGTCGTCCTGGTTCTCGATCATCAGTTCGAACCAGCGACGCAGCTTGTTCGAACGCTCCTTGGCGGTCAGTGCACGCCAGGCCGGCAGGGCCTTGTCGGCAGCTTCGATGGCGCGGCGGGTTTCCGCGGTGCCCATCTTCGGCACGGTACCGATGACTTCACCAGTGGCCGGGTTGGTCACATTGATGGTCTGGCCGCTGTCCGCATCCAGCCACTCACCGTTGATGAAGGCTTGCTGGCGGAACAACTGAGCGTCTTTGAGCTGCATGTCGGCTTCCCGAATTGTTGATTGTTTGAAAAGCGCCCAAGGCAGGGCATCGAGCGTTTGAAATCTCAAACGAATGCTAAGCGGCTGCTGGGGTGTTGGACAATAGGCTGTTCGAAAAAAAGAACGAATGGTTGAACACCCTGGGCAAAAATCCATGATTCTGCACAATGGCAACTGGCCTTTTCGCGGGTAAACCCGCTCCCACAGGTACTCCACAGGCACTGAAAGCCGTGGAGATCCTGTGGGAGCGGGTTTACCCGCGAAGAGGCCGGTACAGGTTAGACGATGCTGCTGAAGGAAATGTGATGGGAGGACCGACGGCCCTCCCGGCAGGAATCGATCAGAATGCCTTGGCCAGGTCGATCACCAAGGCCCGGTAGCCAACGGAGCCCGGCTGGCGGCTGTGCACCTTCAGTTCCACCAGCACCTCTTGAGTGCCGCGGCGCACTTCATTGAGCACCGTGGTGGTGAGCTTCTCGGGCGTGAGGAAATTCACCGACGCCGAATAGATGAACTGGGTATCGGTCTCTGGCCGGTAGGCAACCACCGAGGTCACCGGGCTATACCACTCGTCGCCGCGCTCCTTGCCATACGCCCAGACCTGCTCGACCGTGCCCTTGGCTTCATCGATCTTGTACTCGACCGCCCGGCTGTAGTTGCCGCTGAGCTTGGTCGGGGCAAAGTCGCGGCCCCAGCCGTTGTCGAACACCGTCAACGTACCTTTGCCGGTGAGCCAGGCCGTGTGCTGCGTCCACGACCAGTCGAAGCCTTCGCTCTGGACGGGGGTCAGCACCTTCTCGCGCAAATGCTGTGGCCAGCCTTGTGGAGAAGCGAGGATCCACTTCACCTGCTTGTCGCGACCGATCTTCACCACGCCCTGATGACGCGCTGAAACGATAATGCTGTCGTCATCGGCATCGTAGTCAATGGCATTGACGTGCGCCCAGTTACGCCCGGTGCCCACGCCAGGGGTATCGCCGAACGGCAAGTCGCCCTCGGCCAGTTCGTTGGCCAGCCGATCATCCTGCTTCTGCACACCTTCGGGCAGCTGGATCGCCGCCTTGCCCAAGGTTTCCAGCAAGTCGCCGCGATAGGGGTCGAGAATCTGGTTCAGGTCCCAGAAGTCCAGCACGTCGCCGGTTTCGTCGACTTCGATGATGTGGTCACGGATCGAGCGCACCCGCTTGCCATCGGGGCGACGGTAATCGCTGGTCCCCACCCGCAGCAGGTACGTACCGTTGGTCGTTTCGCGGATCTCATGGGAGAAGTCGGCGAACTTGTCCGGCAGGTTGCGCTGCCAGATGCGCCGGCCCAGCAGGTCAAACTTGGAGTAGGTCTGGCCCTGCCCCCAGATCAGCTTGCCATCGCGGGTCTGCTGGAAACCCATGGTCCCACCCAGGCCGTCTCGGCGGTTGGAGTCGTGGATCTGTTCGATGTCCAGGTACCAGCGCACGTCGCCATTGCTGTCGGCGATCCAGTTGTTGCCCACCTGGTCCCATTCGGCGGCGCCGCCCAGGCCGTTCCACTTGAAGGCGCGGCCGCCGGGGATATCACCTTGCAGATGGTTGAACAGGTACAGGCGCTGCTCGAAGCCTGGCGCCACCTTGACCGGCTCCACCTCCGGCAGTGCGGCGGTCTGTTTCGCCACCACCGGCAGGCGCACGGCCGGGGCGTAGATCTGGTACTGCTCGCGGATGCGCTCGCCGTCGAGCTTGTAGGTCACTTCCACCTGGTTGACGTGGTCCGGGTACAGGCCGAATACCGGGATGCCGCCGTAGGTCCACAGCGAGCGTTCGGACACCTCGTAGGCAATGTCCACACCGCGCTCGCCCTTACCGCGCACCCGCACATGGGCCGCGCTCAGGCTGCGCCCACCGTCGCGGATGATCGCGGTCAGCGGCGCCAGGCGGTAAGGGTTGACCACCACATCGCCGAGCAGCGCCTCGGCGCGCTCCGGGACTTTGGCAGTGAGGCAGGCGCCTTCAGGCAGTGCGGGGGTTTCAGTCTTGGCATTCATGGCAAAGCTCCTTGTGCTCAGAAGTCGTAACGGGCAGTGGCGCCGAAGGTGCGCGGGGTACCGAGCACGCCGGCATAACCACCGTTGGCGGAGTTCCACAGGCTGGTGAAATAGGTCTTGTCGCCAGCGTTCTTCACCCACAGCGACAGGTCGACCACGCCGTCGCCCTGATCCAGGCGCACACCGGCGGAGAGGTTGACCAGCGCATAGCTGGGGATCTGGCCGAAGTCGGAATCGTCGATGGTGCCCACCGCCCTAGAGCGGAACGCGTAGCTGGCAGTGACGTAAGGCTCGACGTGCTGGCTGGCTTGCCACGTGTATTCGCCGTTGAGGTTGGCGATGTACTTGGAGGCGCCGACCACCTGGTGGCCGGACAGGTCGCAGGTGGCGGTGGCATTGGCCAGGCTGACTTCCGGTGGGCACGGTGCGTCGTCGTACTTCAGGTAGCGCACATCGTTCCACGAGCCGTTGAAGTTCACCGTCAGGCCGCTGATCGGCAGCGCCGTGGCCTCGAACTCCAGGCCGCGCGAACGCACGCTGCCGGCGTTGGCCAGGTACTGCACGCGGTTGATCTGGTCGTAGACGTTGGCCTGGTAACCATGCACCTCGGTCCAGAACAGGTTGGTGTTGAGTTGCAGGCGGTTGTCGAACAGCGTGCTCTTGAGGCCCAACTCGGCGTTGTTGGCCCGCTCGGTACCGACCAGTAGTGAGTCGGTGCCCAGGCGTGGCGCGGCGCCAACAGTGAGGTTCACGCCCCCCGACTTCTCGCCGTGGGTCAGGGTGGCGTAGCCGAGCAGTTGGTCGTTGAAGCGGTAGCTCAGCCCCAGCAGTCCGGAAGGGCTAAAGCTGTACTGGTTGAGATCTCCCGAATCGTAAGCCCCCACCCTGCCCTGGCGCGCAGCAGCGGCAGCCCCGGTAACTGCCGCACCACCGGTTGGTGCATCGCGGGTCACCCAGGCGCTCTTTTCCTCGTAGGTGCCGCGGATGCCGGCGGTGAAGTCCAGGCGGTCGGTGAGGTGCCAGGTGCCTTGGGCGAACAGCGCGTAGCTGTCGGTATCGATATGGCCGTCGCCAAGGGTGTTGACGTTGTTCAGTGCGCCGGCCGGGGTGATGTTCCAGATATCGGCCTGCGGGCCGTAATAAGTGAAGGATTTGTTGTCCAGGTCCTGCTTGAAGTAGTACGCGCCCAGCACGTAGTCGAAGGCGCCACCGGTAGGCGAAGCCAGGCGGATTTCCTGCGAGTACTGCTTGTCGCGCACCGACACCCCGGCGCTGTAGAACACCGGCACATTCAGACCGTCGTCGTTGCGCGGGGTAAAGTCCCACCAGCGATAGGCGCTGATCGAAGTCAGGGTGAAGTCGTTGGGCAAGGTCCAGTTGGCCTCCACCGAAGTACCGCCCTGGAACACCGTTACCTGTTGGTCGGCATCGAAGTTGACCTTGCGGTCCTTGCCCGACACAAGCGTGGCGCCAGCCTGGGCGGCCAGGCTTTCATAGCGGTTGACGCCGTTGATGGTCGGCCCGGTGCTGTACAGGCTGAGGATGCCGTTGTTGGAGTCCTCTTCGTTGTATTCGCCGATCCAGCGCAGGTTGAAGGTTTCGCTCGGTTTGAACAGCAACTGGGTACGAAAGCCCTGGCGCTTGCCGCCGTTGAGTTCGTCGCCGTTATGGATGTTCTTCACATAGCCATCGTCTTCGGTGTGATAGGCGCTGATACGGCCAGCCAGCGTCTCGGTGATCGGCCCGGAATAACTGCCCTGGGTCTGCAGGTAGCCGTCCTCGCCAATCGATTGCTGGACGCTGCCTTCTGTATGAAAGGTTGGCTTGCGCGTGGTGATGTTCAGCACGCCCGCTGTGGTGTTCTTGCCGAACAGCGTGCCCTGCGGGCCGCGCAGCACTTCCAGCTGCTCGACATCGAGCAGGTCGAACACTGCCATGCCCGGGCGGCCGAGGTAGACGTTGTCCAGGTAGATACCGACGCTGCCTTCCAGGCCATCGCTGGCCGGGTTATTGCCCAGGCCCCGGATCGAGATGCTCGACTGGCGTGCATGCACATAGGCGACGTTGGTGCTGGGCACCAGCTGTTGCAGATCCTGCACACGGTAGATGCGCTGGGTTTCCAGGGTTTCGCTACTAAGCACGCTGATGGGCGTGGGCACGCTCTGCGCGGTTTCTTCGCGGCGGCGGGCATTGACCGTGACCGTGCCGAGCTTGGCCTCCTGTTCCACAGCCGGGGTAACGCTGACGGGTTCTTCGGCGAAGCTGCCGTTGGAAGCCGCCAGCAACACGCCGGCGGCCAAGGGTTGCAAGGCAAAACGCGACGCGCGCGCAGGCCAACGGGAAAGTCCAGTCATGCAAATGCTCCTTGAGGCATGGGCCCTGGGCGAGCATTTCCGTTGGCGGAACCGAATCGCGGTCAGTCGGGCTTATATTCTTTTAAGAGATATAAATATTTGTAATTCATATTTTGTGGAATAAGTAACACCCTTTATAAGGGGACTCGCCCTTGTCAGCAATTGCATTTGACCGAAGGTTTTAATGTAGAAAATGCATATCGATCTGCGTCAGTTACGCCACTACATTGCCCTTGTCGAGCACCGCAGTTTTGTCGCCGCAGCCGCGGCGGTGAACCTGTCGCAATCGGCCTTCAGCCGCAGCATCCAGACCCTGGAGCACAACATCGGCTGCCGCCTGGTCGACCGCGCCAGCAAGGAACTGTCACCCACCCGCCAAGGGTTGCTGGTGCTGGAGCACTCGCGGCGCCTGGTGCATGGCGCGCATAACCTGGTCAACGAGATTCATCAGTTCAATGGCGCCACCACCGGCGTGGTGCGCTTCGGTTCCGGCCCAGCGCCCGCTGGCGGGCTGGTGCCGCGGGCGGTGGCGCGCTTCGTTGCCGAATACCCGGCAGCGCGCACTTGCTTCCAGGTGGATCACTGGCAAGCGCTGAACCGCAAGCTGATCGCCGAGGAGATCGAGTTCTTCGTTGCCGACACTCGCCAGTTCGAGTCCGACCCGGATTACCGGGTGCACAAGCTGGCCCCGCAGCGCTGGCACTTCTGCTGCCGTGCCGGGCACCCGCTGACCGAGCAGGCTGAAGTGCGGGCACGGGACGTATTCGATTACCCGCTGGCGACCACGTTCCGGCCGCCGAACATCCGCAAGATCCTGAGCGACCTCAGCGGGCGCCAGGACTTTCTGCCCACGGTGGAGTGCGAGCATGGTTATGCGCTGCTGAATGTAGTGAGGCATTCGGACACCATTGGCATCGCCTGCAATGCAAACTTGCGGCCTTACCAAATGGAAGGTGGGCTGGTCGCGTTGAAACTGGTGGACCTGGCAGCGGATCAGGAAGAGGCGTTCTATACCCGCTATGGGGTGGTGAGCCGGGTGGGATATGGCTTGTCGCCATTGGCTCAGGGGCTGGTCAGGCAGCTGATTGCCTGTGATACCGAGATCTAGAGATCTGACCGCAATCCCTGTGGGAGCGGGTTTACCCGCGAATGCGAT